>JBGTGK010000255.1:0-30100 GCA_041746795.1 Phormidesmis sp. | reverse complement strand
GAGGATTTAAGCATCTCGGCGATGTGATTGAAGGGGTTCAATTCCAAGACGGGATTCGCGTTGAAGAGAAAAAGTCCGATTTTAGCGATCGCCAGAAGGCTGCCTAATTTTGTCCCGTACACCAGATTTGACTATATCTCTCGCATTCGCGATGGAGTCTATCGCATCATCTACAGCATTGAGGATGCGGCGATAGTCGTCAGAGTCGTCAGAGCGGGCCATAGAGGAGATGATTACAACTAATTAAGATCCAACCGGCATCGTCAAAAAGCTCATCACCTCATCTTGATAGGTCTTAAAGCTCGGCTCCTTTCGAGTAGCCATCGTCCGTTCTCTCCCTAGCTTTACTTCAATCTCTGCTCGCATTGCCCCAGGCCGAGCGGTCATCACATAAATGCGCTGTGAGAGAAAAACAGCTTCTCGCACGTCATGAGTAATCATTAAAATGCTGGTGCCAGTGCGATTCCATAGCTCTAGCAGAAACTGTTGCATGGCTTCTTTGGTTTGCACATCCAACGCGCCGAAAGGTTCATCCATTAACAAGATTTTGGGCTGGCTGGTGAGGGCACGGGCGATCGCCACCCTTTGCTTCATCCCACCCGATAGCTGCTTGGGCAACGACTGCGCAAACTGACTCAGGCTCACCATGTCCAAATAGTAAGAAGCCTGCTCCCGCCTTTCAAGCTTACTAATCCCTTGCAGCTTCAGGCCAAACTCAACATTCTTTTGCACCGTCATCCATGGGTATAGCGTATAGTCCTGAAATACCATGCCTCTATCTGCACCGGGGCCAACAACCAACTGTTGATCGACCCTGATAGTGCCCGCTGTCGGCTGCTCTAATCCAGCAATAAGCCTTAGCAGCGTGGACTTTCCCGAGCCAGAAGCGCCGACGACGCAGACAAACTCTCCTTGATCAACGTGTAAGTCAAGCCCTTTTAGCACGACGAGCGGATCTTTGTTTGTTGAAAACTGCTTGTATAAATCAGAGACTTCTAAATGCATGAGAGATCCTATTCAACAGCCCATTTACACGTTGCTTTTAAGAGCAGTCGCAAAGATAAATCGATCAGGAAGCCAATGACGCCTAGCAAAATTAGATAGGCAAAAATTTCGTCGGTTCTAAAGAACTTTTGCGCGATCGCAATCCTCTTTCCTAACCCTTCATTCGCTGCAATCAGCTCTGCCACCACCACCAGGTTCCAAGCCGCCGCCATATTGATTCGAAACGTATCGAGAATGTTCGGCACTACATAGGGCGTAATTACCTGCAATAGCGTTTGCCTGCGCGAGCCGCCTAGCGTATAGGTAGCCTCCAGCAAATGCTTGGGCACAAACTTCACCGCATCCATAATCATCAGCGTATTGAAGAAAATTACCCCGACAAAAATCAGAGCAATTTTGGGCGCTTCGCCTAGCCCGAGATAGATGATAAGTAGGGGAATAAACGCCGGGGCGGGCATGTAGCGAACGATGCCGATGATGGGTTCTAGGAGCGATCGCACCGTTGCAAAAGCTCCCATCCCAATCCCCAACGGTACCGAAACTACTGCCGCCAGCAAAAAACCAGCGCCCACCCGAAAAATGCTGGCCTGAAAATCTTCAAAAACGACGCCCTTATCGAGCAACCGACCAAACGCCTGTACGACATCTACGGGCGAGGGTAGAAACTGAGGATTAATTAAGCCTGTGCCAGAAATGAGCCACCACAGCAAAAACGGAACCACCACTGAAAGCACACGCAAGCCCCAGTCTAAACGAGTCGGAATGGATTCTCCCATCCGCCAAAAACTTCTAGGCTTTAGGCTTTTTCGGTGAAGTTGTTCACGCAACTCACGGCGTGGTGGGGCAGCTTCGATCTCCATAGCACATATTCCTCAAAGGGTTTAATTACCGCCTGATTAATAGAAAATCACGCAAGAAAGAGCTGCGCGGTCTTCTATTTAATCTCTCTTGTTAACCTTTCTGTGATCTAGCCTTTTTGTGGTTTACCGTTTTTACGGTGTAGTCTTTTTCTGTTGTGCCCCCGCATAGGCCTTAACAAACCGATCGTCTAAAATTGGGCCAAGATCGGGTGCTTTGGGAATAAAGCCAACTTTCACCATAAAGTTGGCCATTTCTTTGGCCGCTGACGGCATGTGCTTAATGCCCTCGCCTGCGCTGAAAGCCTCAAGATTATCTTCTATTGAAAACATGCGTGTGCCCTTCTTCAGTTCCTGTAGCTCCTCAGTGCTAATACCCGCGCGCTCAGCAATAATTTTGTCGGCTTGCTCAGGCTTCTCTTTCATAAAGGCCAACACGTCAAACCAGGTCTTCACAATCGCCTGGACATCTTCTGGCCGTTCCTTAACAATCGTTTGACTCATCACTAACAAGTCAGGAATCGCGCCCGGAAAGTCGTTAGACGTAATTAGCTCTTTACTGCCTTCGCGAGTCAACGCCGTAGACCAAAAAGGAGGAAACGCACCGACCGCATCTACTTTACCCGCAGCAAAAGCAGCCGCAGCCGCACCCGTTTCCAAAGGCACAATTTTTACGTCTTCTCGCGAGAGACCTTTATCTTCTAGCGCCAGCGTCAGCAAAAAGTCGTCAACAACACCCTCTTCTACGGCTACTTGCTTACCCTTCAAATCTTCAATCGTATTAATATCTTTGGTGACAATAATTTTGTCGTTACCCGCAGAGTTATCGTTCACCAATACCGCGACTTCGCCGTTTTTCGCATCAGCCGCAAAGGAAACAGTGTCGTTTAGAGTTTGGCAGTTGCCATCCAGCTGCCCCCCAGCCAGCGCCTCCATTGACGGGGCATAGCCGTCAAACCACTTCATTTCTACGTTGACGCCATTGGCTTTGAACAACCCTTCCTGCTCGGCGATCGCCCATGGCCACCATCCCGGCCAGCTACTGTAGCCAATCACGATAGCTTTGCCGCTACTGCTTTCACTATTGGCATCTCCAGAACTGTTTCCTGCATCATTGCCGGTTGAGCTGCAGCTAACGGTTACAAACATTGCACAGAAGAAGGCCAAACAAAGCGAAAACAACTGGCGTCTTTTCATAGCTGAAAGTTTCAAAGGTAAATAAAATCAGCCCGATCGTAACAAAGATTACAACCACCGATATGTTCACTTTGAACATATCAGAAAAGTAGGGTTCAACAACATCTAGTCCATGAAGCATTCATAGATAGAAGAAGACGTTTGGCGAAGCCTTTCCTGCTGAGAAACGCCCCGAAGATAAGACACTTTACGACGACGAATAAACGGTCTAATCAAAAACAACATAAGCTAACCAAGTCAAGCAACAAGGTATCAACGGCGCTAAAAAACTACACGCTTTCACTACACGCTATGCAGATACCACACACTGAACAATCACCCACACCACTCCCTCAACTCCTCAACTCTAAACTTAAGCGCCCTCTAAACAGGCTGCACCGCCAATGGCTTACCCAAAGCTTCAGCACCTTTCCCCAGCGGGCCGTTAGGCTGAGACTCTGTTCGACTTCCCACCTGCTGGCGAATCCAAGCATACCAGTCCTCTAATCCTTCGCCAGTCTTAGAGGATACTGGGATGATCGTCGTTCGAGAGTTAAGCTGACGCACGTTGGCAATAATCGTTGCAACGCTGACGTCCAAATGGGGTGCTAAGTCCATTTTGGTAATTAACAGACAGTCTGCTTCTCGAAACATGATGGGGTATTTTAGCGGTTTGTCTTCGCCTTCGGTCAGGCTCAATAGCGCGACTTTGCCATGTTCGCCCACTTCAAACTCGGCGGGGCACACCAGGTTGCCAACATTCTCAACAAATATCAGGTCAAATTCGTCAGGCTGCGCTTGCTCTTTTTCAAGATCGTGCTCAAACTGATGGAGCCCGCCAGCGACCATTTTAGAGTCCAAATGGCAGGCTCTGCCTGTGTTAATGGCAACTACCGGCACGCCACATTTGCGCAGGCGATTGGCGTCTAGCTGCGTGGTCATATCGCCTTCAATAACAGCCATTCGCAGCTCAGAACGTAGCTGTTGCAGCGTTTTTTCTAATAGCTGAGTTTTGCCAGAGCCAGGGCTGCTCATGATATTTAGGCAGGTGATTCCCCATTGGTTGAGGCGATCGCGATTCGCATCTGCCCCATCCTGATTGGCATGAAGCAGGTTCATCTCTAAAGCAGCGTCAAACGTTTGATGCATAACATTCTCCCAAGAGAACAACGTGAAATTTAAACCGTCTTTTTCCTACCGTCTTTTACACACTGTTATACAGGAACAGTATAAGAAAACTCCACTCGATCGATTTTCAGTTCGCGCCCAGAGCGAATGTCGTCCATTGGCGCTTGGCAGCTGGGGCAGGCATATTGCGCCCCTACCTTTGGCCGGTATTCCTGCGAGCAGGCATGACAAAACGCAATCAGCGGCACGTCTTTTATCACTAGCTCCACGCCATCTAAAAAAGTGCCTTTCGTCTGCGCGTCGAAAGCAAACTGAAGGCCAGCGGGCTCCACGCAGGTAAACTCGCCCACCACCAAATGCACTCGCTCTACCGTCGGGCTGCCAGACTGCTCTGCCAACCAGTCCTGCACGGTAAAAATCAGCGCCTTAGTCATGTCAGTCTCATGCATAATGTCAGCTCTCCTTTCAAGCCAGCCTACTTCCTCCCCTCAAGTTCAACACTGCCCGCAGGCTGAGCGCAGCCGAAGCCTACTCCCACCCACTCCCCAAGTCCATGTTGGCGGTCTCATTGATGTAGTCAGGCCGCTGGCGAGGAAGCTGATTCGAGAGCACCAGATGGGCCATCGTATCGCAAATCACCCGAGTCGCCATCAGTGATGTAATATCGCTGACGTCATAGGGCGGCGATACTTCAACAATCTCTAAACCGCACACAGTCACTCTTTCAACAATCTTGCCCAGCAGATAAAGGGCTTCGCGGGGCAGCAGTCCACCCGGCTCGGGCCAGCCGGTACCAGGGACAAAGCCCGCATCAATACAGTCAATATCAAAGCTGATGTAAACGCAGTCAGTGCCATCGGTTGCTCTTTCTACCGCAAAGTCAACCGCCGCGTCTAAGCCCATTTCGGTAATGTCAGTCACCGTCAAAATGTTAGTAGCTCGCTCGCGGCACACCTTTACGCCCGGTCTAGGCACCTGCCAGCCACCAATGCCTAGCTGCACTAAGTTTTTCGCGGGCGCATTGGCCATGTTCGTGGCGTGAAACCATGGACAGGTGTGCATTCGCTCATCTAAGTCAGTCTCTTGAGTGTCTACGTGGCGGTCAAAATGAATAATGCCCACCTTTTTGTCGCCCAGATGACGGCACACGCCGCGCACGGTTGGGAACCCAATAGAGTGATCTCCGCCCAAAATAATGGGGAAGGCTCCAGAGCTAAAGACATGAGCAACGCCTTTGGAAATTTGGTCAAAAGACTTTTCGTTGTTGGCAGGGATTGTAAAAATATCGCCCACGTCGCACATTGTGATTTGTTCGCGCAGGTCTACGCCTAGCTCAAAGTTGTAGGGCGTATACAGCGCTGAGATGCGGCGGATGCCCTGGGGACCAAAGCGAGTACCGGGGCGATACGTGGTGCCTGAGTCATGCGGAACGCCGACAATGGCAACGTCGTAGCTGCCTACTTTGCGCACGTCTTCTAAGTACGGCGCTTTCATGAAGGTATTGATGCCTGCGTAGTGGGGCAGCTCACCGCGAGAAAAGGTCGGAATAGAGCGATCGCGAATACTTTCTGCGGCCTCTAGGCCAAACTCTAATCCCTGGTCTACCTCCTGCTGCCACCCGGTCATAGGCAGCCTAGCTTCTTTCTCTAGAGCATACTCGGCCTCGCTCTTAAAAGTAGGAGAGGAATCATCGGGGCTTTGAAAGGTCGGTTGGTCAGTCATAGAGCAAATCTTCTCTTTGGGGGACGCAGCTAAGCGTTTAGAGCAGAGCCCGAAGCATCGCTAAGGATGTTTTCAGGAAATACGTCAGTATAAAAAGCCAACTGCGCTCAGGTGTAAATGAACGAAGTCCTAAAGAACATCAAACCACATGAGCTAGAAAAACAATCATAAAAAAGCAGACCAGCCGATGACTAATTCAGTAGATTCTCATCCTTTTTGAGCAATATTTTATACTAGCAGAGTGAAATATGGAAGCGCTGGGCTATCTTAGCTTCACAGTTTATATCAGTACTTTCCTGGATCAAGCCAGCTAAATTTTCAACCATTAGCGCCCAGCCATTTTTGTTCAGCCGCGCATAACTACGCTGACGCAGTTATGAAGTTTTTTTGCACCACGGCTCAGCAATTTTCCTTACACTAAGAGCAAAGTATGAATTTGCTCTGAACCCAATGCTGCTTAAAGATAATCAAAGAACAAAGCTCGATTCATCAGACGACGCTTTGTTTTACGGCTCGCCTAGATTTGTGACCCATGTTGATGAAGGGTTTATCGCTCAGCTGACGGCGCTGTATCGCGATCGCATTCCCTCAAACAGCCGCATCCTTGACTTTATGAGCAGCTGGGTTTCACACCTCCCCACCGACGTTACCTACGCTCACGTAGAAGGCCACGGCCTCAACGGCGAAGAACTAGCGCGCAACCGGCAGCTAAATCACTATTTCGTTCAAAATCTCAACCAAAACCAGGCTCTTCCGTTTGAAGACCGCTCTTTCGACGCGGTGATCAACACGGTTTCTGTGCAGTATATTCAGTATCCCGAGAAGATTTTTGCCGAGGTGTATCGGGTGCTAAAGCCAGGCGGAATTGCGATTTTTAGTTTTTCCAATCGGATGTTTTATGAGAAGGCGATCGCCGCCTGGAGAGAGGGTAGCGAAGCCAGCCGCGTCGCCCTAGTAAAAAGCTACTTCGAAGCTATTCCTGGCTTCGGCAATATCGAAACTGTGACTAAAAAGCCAGCCGCGCCTGCTCTTTTACAAATGATCGGCATGGGCGGCGGCGATCCCTTTTATGCGGTCATCGCCGAACGCATGGAGCCCCTAATAAAGCATTAGTCAGTCAAAATCAAAGACTCCATTTCCACCTGCAAGTCTTTGGTGAGAGTTGCGATCGCCCCTCGCCTTTTCGCCTTATAGTCCCCTAGCCGTGAACTCACCTCAATCGGTGCACCTACCGTTACAACTACCTTCTGCTTGCCTAGCCGCGCCCGTGGCACCTTCTCGCCTTTGATTTTGGCCACCATATTGAGCAGCAGCAGCGCTGTTTCCGCGAACCGATCCGCAGTCGGATGCTCCTTCACGTAGCACCCCGTCACCGCCACAAAGCTCTCCACCAAGCGCATATGCCACATTCGCAAATTAGCCTCCTCAGCCACCCTATTGGCAAGCCCTAGCTCCACAGGCGACAGGCTCATCGTATCCTCTCTAAAAATGCGATCCCAGCCAGCTTGCTCTAGCTTGCGACAGCGGTCAATCATACTGCCCTTAGCCCGCACTCTGAAATACTGCTCAGCCACCTGTAAAGCTTCATTCATCAGTCTTTGCAGTCGCTCTGAGAGCTGGTCGTTAGGCGAGTTATTTTCAAACCCTACGCCATCTTCTAACGGGTCGAAAACAACCCCGTAGAACTCGTGATAGTAGCCTTCCATTAGCGTCAGCAAATGCTCAGCGAGCCGATACAATCGTCCATAAAGATCGCTCTGTCCGTTAGGCATGCCAATGCCAGTATCAGTTTCTAGCTGACCAATCAGTTCTTCAAGCTGTGGCCAGGGCGGCGTCAAATACTGATACTGAATCCCCACCGGCAAAATCACCACCGACTCCGCCCGTCCCGCCGCCTTAAGATCCTCTGCACACCAAAAAGCCAGCTGTGAAATGCCAGGCTCCAGCGGACTGATAACTTCATTGTGACCATTATTACCGCCTTCTGGAGCCGCTGCCAGCGGAAAGCGCCCGTCTAAAAGCAGGCGTCGAGCCGTCTTCAGGGCCATCAAATCCAGCTTGCCTCGCTGAATAGGCACGCCGCCCAAGTGAGAGAACACCCAGCTCAAATAGCCGCCAGCCCACAGCGGAATGCCCCGATCGTAAATAAAGTGAGCATGCGTCGTTCCCACACTCAAGCCCATCTGACTAGCGGCCTGCGGCAGATCTCGCCACAGCAGGTGGCTCAGTGCGTAGGGATCGGTGGGATGCGGATGGCGAAAGGCAATTAAAAACCGCGTTTTACCCAGCTTGAACTCGTGATACAGGTTCGCCAAAGTTTCTACATTGTGCGTCTCAACCTCAGCGATATCAGTTTTCCAGGCAGTGACCGCAGGCATTAGCGGCTGCAAGGCTCGCCTTAGCCAGGTGCTGTAGTTAGGCGGAATAAAGTCGAGGGCAGGCTGAGCGCGGTTAATAATAGAAGGCATACCCAAAAGTCAGTGACGAGAGCAATCAACAGTGTGATCTTTATATCAGGTTTCCCTGATTCACTACGGAGTAACTGTTTCAGTCACTGATGCGGTCAAACAATGCTTCAAAATTAAATAGATTGAATCTCCAAGCTTGAGCCTTAAGCTCGTTGATACTGCATCCCTGGCAGCTGGGTAACTAACCCCATAATCTCTAGCTGTAACAGCGCACTGAGCGCTTGCCCCGTCTCAACCTGCGCAAGCTGCACAATGTTGTCTAGCACCACAGGCTCAATCGAGACTGCCGTTAATACCTGAGCCAACAGGGGAGACAATTCTGAGGTCGGCACTGTAGCAGCGGGTTTTGCTGAAACTGGATCAGGACTGCTTTCATTCGATGGGGATGTTCCATCCGCATGGGCGGAGGCTTTCAGTGGATCAAGCCCATATAGCTGCCCCGGTAGCCTTCCAGGTAGTAGTGCTTCCACGGAGGGAAGTGCCTTGAGCGCCTCTACTAGGCTCTGCTCACCCAAAATCATTTGCGCACCCTGATTGATCAGGTTCAAGCAGCCTTCACCCTGGCCGTGTTCTAGCGCGCAGGGTAGCGCATACACCTCACGGCAATAGTCGTTTGCCAGCCGCGACGTAATCAACGCACCTGAGCGGGCCGGTGCCTCAGTGACCAAAATCGCTCGACTCAGCCCCGCAATAATTCGATTGCGCTGCGGAAAGTGTGTTCTATCAGGCCCAGTGCCATCAGGATACTCACTCACCAATAGACCCGTTTTTGCAACTTGCTCATGCAGCTCGCGGTTTTGAGCCGGATACACAACGTCTACACCCGTCCCTAGCACAGCCACCGTCAGCCCCTCCACGTCCAGGCAGCTAGTATGCGCCACCGTATCAATCCCCTGCGCTAAGCCCGACACAATCACAGCCCCCTCACGCGCCAGCCGACTGCTCAGCCGGTGCGTCCAGCGCTTGCCATATGCAGAAGGGCCACGCGTCCCAACAATGCCAACGCTCAGCACGTTGGGCGTATCATTCAGCCGCAAATTGCCGCGATAATAAAGCAGCGGCGGCGGATCGTTAATCGCAAACAGCAGAGCGGGATAGTTTGGATCAGCGGGCGTCCAAAAAGCCTTGTTTTCTGTTTCATGCTCAGCTAGCATCTCGGCGGGCTTTAGCTTTGGCCGCTGCGCCACAATTCGATCAGCAATCAGTAGCCCGATCCCGTCAACGCTTAGCAAATCTCCCGCAGGAGCTGCCCAAGCCTGAGCTAAAGTGCCAAAGTGCTCCCACAAGCGTTTAATCGTCACTGGCCCTACGTCTTTAAGGCGCGACCAAGCCAGCCAATAGGCTCTTTCTGTTATCAAGCTCGTTGCCCTGCCGCGTCCCATCAGCTTTTATGATGCCCCGCGCCGCAGGCGACTACGCCTTTTCAAACACCAGAATGTCTTGACCAAAGTCAACCAGGGGTTCATCTATAGCGAAGTTGCGCCAATTACCGAGTGCCTGAGTCCGAAAAGACATATTTGCTGGTGCAAAGCTCTGATCAAAAAAGCGCTTGGGATACCCCACGATTTTCTCTGGCATCGCTTCATCGTGCAGGCGATAACCGTCGCGCTCGTAGGGGAAGGTGACGCCTTTGCCCTCATATCCATAGTTGATTAAAAACGTGCTCATCAGACACCTGCCGCCAGGCTTCAACAGGCGGCTAATTTCATTGATGTAGTGAGTCACATCTTCACTCAGCATGTGGGTAAATACCGAAATTAGGAAAATAACATCGATGCTTTCATCTTTAAAGGGGAACTTATAAGCGGCTGAATCTTCCTTTCCCTGAGGGTTGTACATCGCGTTTCTAACGTCGATATGCTGAAAGGCGAAGCCATTTTCTTGCAGCAGCTTATTTTCTTGGGCGGCTACGATAGAAGGCTTGTCAATATCTACGCCTGTATAGCCACCTTTTTCTAGCATTTTCGTCAGCGGCAGAGCCGAACGCCCACAGCCACAGCCAATTTCAAGTACTTTGCTGGTTGGAGTAAGCTCAGCGAGATCGGCCAGCAGCTGAGCAGTAACACCGCCAAAATAGTCAAATTTGCCACCGCCCAACTGGCTGGTAACCCCATCGGAACGAACCCGAATGGAGTACTTAGGCAAATAGTCTAATCTTTTAGCTCTACGCATAGCCCAATCTGGGGCATCCAAAGCAAAAATAACGGGTTTAACATACTTACTCTGCCAGGATACTCCTCTGAATACCCGACGCATGGCTCTGTATAAAACACTCATAAAAGACTGATAGCTTAAGAATATTCACTGAAGCAAATATGAGCCCATAAAGTTTTCTCCTATGGGCTCATATGCACAGCGATACCGTCAGTAATACTGACTACGACAAAAGAACATTAGGGTACTCAACCCAGGCTGTCAATTTTTAGCTGGACATTTAACGGTAAAATCGACCCGAACGATTGCACCTTAGGAGCAAACCTGTGGCCCAGCCAACTAGCCCATTAACAGGCCCCTCGACAGGCCCCTCGACAGGCCAGCTAAAAGCGCTGATTTTTGATGTCGATGGCACCCTGGCCGAAACCGAACGCGACGGGCATCGGCCTGCCTTCAATCAGGCTTTTGCTGATAATGGGCTCAGCTGGAACTGGTCAGAAGAGCGCTACGGCGAACTGCTCGAAGTCTCAGGAGGTAAGGAGCGAATGAAGGCCTATGTGCAGCAGTCTGAGCCTAACTTTACGCTGCCTGATGGGTTCGCAGACCTCACAGAATTTATTAAGCATCTGCACGCGGCTAAAACTCAGTACTATAAGCAGTTTGCGCAGGAGGGGAAAATTCCTTTGCGGCCTGGGGTGGCGCGGTTGCTCAATGAGGCGAGGGCAGCCGGGGTAAGGTTGGCGATCGCCACAACAACAACTCCCGCCAACGTCCAAGCCCTGCTTGAAAACACGCTGGGCGCAGATAGCCTTGAGTGGTTTGAGGTGATCGCAGCAGGCGACATGGTGCCGAAGAAAAAGCCCGCTCCAGACATTTTTGAATACGCCTTAGAACACCTTAAGCTGCCGCCGGAAAACTGCCTCGGCTTTGAAGATACCAACAACGGACTGCTCTCTGCCACTCAAACTGGCCTTAAAACCGTTGTCACCGTTAATGACTACACTCAGCAGCAGGACTTTTCTAAAGCGACGCTGGTGATTAGCGACTTCGGCGAACCCAACGCACCTTTCAAGGTTATTTCTGGGGACGCCAAAGAAGCTAAGTACTTCGATATTGAACTAGCAAAGGCTCTCTTGTGAAACCTAAACGCCATCTCTTAAGCGCCATCTCTCAAGCGTTATATAGCTGCCAGGCCTGCCAGAAAATATAAACCGACAGCGCCAATAGCATGATGCGAAATAGCTGGGTGACGGTGCGATCGCTCAGCTTCGGCAAAAACCGCGTGCTCACCTGCACCCCAATCAAGCCGCCTAGGCCCAAAATCAAACCTGCCGCCAGATTGATGTTGCCGTTGAGCCCGTGACCTGCGACCGCAGAAATAGAAGTAATCACAATCACGCCTAGGCTCGTGCGCACCGCTGACTTGATGCTTTCGCCCAGCAGTAAAATTTGCAGCGGCACCAAAATCACACCGCCCCCGACGCCAAAGAGCCCAGCCATGAAGCCTGCGATCGCCCCCGTCACAAGTCGAGCCGTCACCGGATGGATGGCTGGGCCGGTGCTAGCCGTTCGCCCTTCACGAAACTCCGCCGTGCGAATGACTCGCTTTTTAAGTGAAACCAAATACAGGTTGAGCAATAGCAGCAGGCCGAAGCCCGCTAAGAGAAGGTAGTTAGGGATGCGACCAGCTAAAAATGCAGCCAAAAATGCCGTCACAACAGCAGGTGCGCCCAGCAGCAAAACCTGACGCGCATCTAAATAGCCCATCCGCCAGTTCTGCCAGCTACCCGCGCTGGAAGTTACCAGTATGGCCAGAGAACTCGTCGCTGTCGCCTGCACCGGCACAAACCCAATCTGCACCAATACAGGCACCAGCAAAGTGCCTCCACCAATCCCTAAAAAGCCAGCCAACACCCCAGAAACCAGACCAGCTAACGATAAAATAATAATTGCGCTGAGCGTCACACTCTCACCTTCATAGGAACTGCAATAGGAATCCTATACTCCTGTTACGTCATTTCCTACGACAAAATCGGAGTCAGATCTATATACTCTTCAATCGTAGTCGCTAAGCTGTTCAACATACTGTCGCGCTGCTCACGGTAGTTAGCAATTCCAGTAGGCATAGAGCTTAATCCTCGCTGCTGACGCAGGCGGTTCAACCAGGCCCGCCGCCAGGGGCCGTTATCAAAAATACCGTGTAGATAAGTCCCCCACACCGACTGCGCCTCATCTACAATGCCCAGGCTACGATCATCAAAAATGGGCATAAAAGAAGTCGTATCTTCGCCTTCATTCCCAGTAGGCATCACCAGCTGAGTGCGACCCTGATGAATTTCGTAGCCCACCACCGGCAGGCCTTCTTGAGGATATTTAGACGTCACCGTCCGCTGCCGGGCTATCTTTTGCTGAGTAATTACCGTTCGCAGCGGCAGCAGTCCCAACCCATCAAAGCGGCCCTCTTGGCCCTCCAACCCTTCCGGGTCAGCCAGCATCTGGCCCATAATTTGAAACCCGCCACAGATACCCATCACCGTGCCGCCCGCTGCGGCATAATTGATAATTGCCTCTGCCATGCCAGTTTGCTGTAGCACCAGTAAATCGGCAATCGTGGTTTTCGTTCCCGGTAAAATGACCGCATCCGGATAGCCCAGCTCATCGTGAGGGCTCAAATACTTCACATTCACAGAAGACTCCGCTTCCAAAGAGTCAAAGTCTGTAAAGTTAGAAATGCGAGGCAGCCGAATGACCGCCACTGTGATCTCAGCATTCGCTTTGGTCGCTGGCCGCTCCAGCAGCGAGAGCGAGTCCTCTGCCGGAAAAGCCTCGTTAATCCACGGAATCACGCCAATCACTGGAATGCCGGTGCGTTCCTCCAGCCAGTCAATTCCCGGCTGCAAAATCGACCGCTGACCGCGAAACTTGTTAATCACAATGCCTTTAATCAGCGCCCTTTCCTCTGGCTCCAGCAGCTCTAAGGTGCCAACAATATGGGCAAACACGCCGCCCCGATCGATATCTGCAATCAAAATTGTCGGAGACTCTAAGTAAGACGCAATCCGCATATTGGCCAGATCGCGATGCTTCAAATTAATCTCAGCCGGGCTACCGGCCCCTTCACAAATCAGCAGGTCAAACTCCTGGCTCAGTCGGGCCAGGCTTTCCTGAATCGCCTGCCAGCCCGTACTAAAAAAGTCTTCATAGTACTTCTCTGCTGTCGTCACCCCAAACGGACGACCCTTCAATATTATTTGAGAGGTACTGTCTCCCTGAGGCTTGAGCAAAATTGGGTTCATTTCTGCCTGAGGGGGTACGCCCGCCGCCCAGGCCTGCACAGCTTGAGCATAGCCAATCTCAGCGCCCGTCGTACTCACATACGAGTTCAAAGCCATGTTTTGCCCCTTAAAGGGCGCAACTCGCCAGCCCCGACGGCTCAAAATGCGACACAGAGCAGCCACCAACATGGATTTACCTGCGTGGGAGGTTGTTCCCACCACCATTATTGACTTCACCACGCGCGGCTCCCCTTATACTTGTACCCACTTCACATTACCCAAAGTTGGACAAAGTTGAAGCAAAAAATTAACGAAACCACTCGGTAAGACCATGGAGTCTCCGTGCTATCACTGACGCTAGCTAGACGCTAGTAATCAGACAAACTCAGTAATTACACCAGCTATTCAAGCGATCGCACTAGCTATTCGAGTGCTTACACCAGCCATTCAGGCAGACGAAACCACCGAATTGCGGCATTTTTCACATAGTCCATCAGGCTAGCACGCCTATCCGGACAGCCTTGAGATTGCCAGCACTCTACTACCTGACGGCCCAAAGGCGTCAGCCGAAAACTATCGGTTAGCCCTTGCCCGTCCACTTCACGCCGCAAAATTCCAACTTCAGCTAGCCACATAAGTTCCGCTTCAGCAGCTACTTCCGAAAGGGGTTGCTGGGTGTAACCCTTGAGCGCACCGCTGTCTTCAGCAATCGTCGGCACGCTCACGCTGGTCAGCCGCATCTCTGCTAATAACTTGAAATAAAAAGGAGAACAACGCACAGCTCGCTGTGCCCGCCGAATAGCTTCAGGCGAATACTGCATAGTTCTATCGGTATTGCCTGATCTATAAGTTCGAGGCATTTTCAGGTCGTGAACAAGAAGAGCGCATGAACAAAAAGAGCTATCTCCATCCTCTCACAGTTCTAGCCCTGCTACACTCTTCAAAGCCATAGCTGCCTAACCTTTTCTGCCAAACTAGCCCACTTCTTTTAAATAACTGAGCTTGACTGTTACCACAACCTTGGATAACTCATGAAATGGGTTAATTAACTGGGGTGCTAGGATTCGAACCTAGGAATGGCGAGACCAAAACCCGCTGCCTTACCACTTGGCGACACCCCAACGCTTTCGCTTGAGTATTGTAGCATCGGTAGTCCGGTTTGCTGCAAGCCTGAAAAGATATTCCTAAGCCTGCCTTTTGCTGCCACTCAGTGACTAGCATTGGAACTAGCATTGGAACTAGCATCGGCTAGCGATCGCCCTCGCCATGTCCAACCCCAGCCGGTTTCAGTTTTAACCATGGAAGTGATCGCGATCGCACTAATTAGGCCGCCGCCTAACCAGGCTAACCACAAGTAGCGTACTGGCTGTTCAACCACCTTAGCTGCCGCTAGTCGCATGTACATCTGCAAGGCGATCGCTACCCCAGAAAACAGCAGTGCTAATTTAGCCGTCTGTATGCCCAAGGCTAGGCCGACGACGCTGATCGCCAGACCCAGCCAGGGCACTATAAATAATAGGGCGATCGCCACCGCAGAAAGCAGCGTCAGAACAATGTTCTGCCCGCCCGCAATGTGAAAATTCTTCGTCCAGCCCTCCCACAGTCCCCCAAAAGAGCGGTACATTCTTACACTCGCAACATCCAAGCCCAGCACGTATCGCAGCGTTAGCCCGTTGGTCTTAATTTTTTTGGCCAGGGCAAAATCTTCTACTGTGTCGGCGGCGACCGAGGCATGTCCCCCAATTTGGTCATAAGCCGCCCGACGAAACAGCATAAATGGCCCTGCCGCCGCAGATTTATCGCGCTGAGCCGGATCGTTAACGCCTTCAAAGCTGAATCCGACCGCTATGAGCAGCGCCATTAAGGGCTGCACTAGCCATTCTGAGAAGCAGCCGCAGACGATTCTAGGGGCGCAGCTAAGCAAATCGGTTTGATAGGTTTGGGCGTTAAATAGAGTCGTTGCGATCGCCCGATTCTCCAGCCTCACATCCGCATCTAAAAACAGCAAATACTCTCCTGTCGCCTGCGATGCTGCCTGCGCACAGGCCCAGTTTTTTCCTCGCCACGACTGGCCCGTGGGTCGAGGCGGCACCGTGAATACCGCCAGCCGCTCATCTTTGGCGGCCATCCTCTCAGCTAAAGCAAGCGTCTCATCCGTCGATTCGTCATCTGCAACAATCACCTGTAGCGAAGCAGACGCTGGCAGCTCGTTAGACAATACTGCTTCTACAGCACCTGTCACATTCGCAGCCTCGTTGTAGACCGGGATGATTACACTGATCCTCGGCAGATTCTCAGGCAAGCTAGTTAGCGCATCCAGCCGGGGCGCGTTGCGAATAGACGACTGAAAACGTCGATGAAAATCAGCATTAGCAATCCAGCTCGCAACTAACGCTGCCAACAGCCCCAGCCAGGGGTCAAAAAGTGAGCTGATTCCCAATTCAGAGAGTATCTGTGGCATAAAAATTTCTTGGAGCCGGGTTAAATCTTTCGGGGCAAAGTTTGAGTCGTGCCTAGCTTAAACTGTTGACATGTTTCTCCAGCACCTCCATTTACAGAACTTTCGCAACTACAGCCGTCAGTCTGTAGCGTTCACCGCGCCCAAAACTATCCTGGTTGGAGACAATGCTCAGGGCAAGTCGAACTTGCTAGAGGCTGTAGAACTGCTGGCAACGCTTAAGTCTCATCGAACGAGCCGCGATCGCGACTTAGTTAAAGAAGGCGCTGACGTTAGCCAGATCAAAGCTCAGCTGCAAAAAGAACTCGGCGTCAGCGAACTAAGCCTGGCGCTACGCAATGCCGGTCGCCGCACCGCTGTTCTCAACGGTGAAATCCTCAAGCGCCAGCAGGACTTTTTAGGCAATCTTAATGCCGTTCAGTTTTCTAGCCTAGATATAGATCTGGTGCGAGGTGGCCCTGGCGGACGTCGCGTTTGGATAGATACGCTGCTGACTCAGCTAGAGCCGGTCTACGCCTACATTTTGCAGCAGTATAATCAGGTGCTTAAGCAGCGCAACGCCTTTATTAAGCAGCAAACCGCCGATGAGAACGAACCGACAGCTACGCACGATCCAGCCATCTACGCGCCTATTGCACCCACTCAAATGGCCATTTGGGATGCACAGCTAGCGACCGCAGGCACTCGGGTTATTCGCAGGCGATCGCGCGTCCTCAACCGACTCATTCCCTTAGCTCAAGCCTGGCACCAGTCCATCAGCGGCGGTGCCGAGCAGCTCACGATTGCCTACCAGCCCAACGTGCCACTTGGCGAAGACGATCCTGCCGCTATTCAGCAGGCTTTCTTAGAAAAAATTCAGTCCCGTGCGGTGGCCGAATACCATCAGCGTACCTCGCTGGTTGGCCCCCACCGCGACGATGTAGATTTTGTGATCAATCAAACGCCTGCCCGTCAGTATGGTTCGCAGGGCCAGCAGCGGACGTTGGTGCTCTCGCTTAAGCTGGCCGAACTTGAGCTAATTGAAGCCGTGATTGGCGAACCGCCGCTGCTCTTACTCGATGATGTTTTAGCTGAGCTAGATTTGAAGCGGCAAAATCAACTCCTAGAAACTATTCAAGATCGATTCCAAACGCTGATCACGACGACCCATTTAGGATCGTTTGATTCCCAATGGCTCAAAGAATCTCAAATTCTAACCGTCAGCAATGGTGCGATCATTGCTGACGGTTGTTAGAAACCATCGCGAGAGTGGCCCCTTACGGGGTTGTCGGTAATTTTATGGTCTGCCGATGGTTATGCCATTTTGTTTAACGTGCGATCTAATAATGCCAATGCCTGATCGACTTCGGCCTCACTGACGATCAAGGGCGGTACCATCCGAACGACTTGTGCGCCCGCCGGAATTACTAGTAGGCCTTCAGTTAATGCGGCCTTAACAATATCTAAAGCAGCAACTCCTTCGGCTAAAACAAGACCATTGATTAATCCCCAGCCGCGTACGCCAGTGCATAAGCTCGGATATTTTTGAGCGATCGCTCTCAACCCTTCCCTTAGCTGCTTGCCGCGCGATCTCACATTCGCCAGCACATCTTGATCCTCTAGCGTTTGGCATACTTTCAGCGCTACCCCACAGACAAATGGATTGCCGCCAAACGTAGTGCCATGCTCGCCGGGCTTGAGCACATCGCAATGGCTTTTGGCCAAAAACGCACCAATGGGCACACCGCCGCCCAACCCCTTAGCAGACGTAAAAATATCAGGCTCTACGCCAACGGTCTGATAGCCCCACAAGTTGCCCGTACGACCCATGCCGACCTGCACCTCGTCTAAAATCAGCAAAATGCCCTTCTCGTCACAAAGCTTACGCACCTGCTTGAAGTACACCGGATTTCCAGGACATACGCCGCCTTCTCCCTGCATAGGCTCAAGCATAATTGCAGCGACCCGACGCTGCTCAGCATCTAGCTGTTCAACCGCTTCACGCAGCGCCGTAATGTCGTTGTAGGGCACATAGTGAAAGCCCGGCACCAGCGGACTAAAGTTCTTTTGATACTTTGGCTGCCCCGTCGCTGTCACGGTCGCTAGCGTTCTGCCATGAAAGCTGGCATGGGCCGTAATAATAACCGGAGCTTCTATGCCTAGCTCAGTATGGCCATACTTACGAGCGAGCTTAATCGCCCCTTCATTAGCTTCAGCGCCAGAATTGCAAAAGAACACCCGGTCAGCGCAAGAATGCTCAGTCAGCCACTGGGCCAGCGCTCCCTGCTCCGGAATATAATACAAATTAGAAACATGGTGCAGCTTTTTAATCTGCGTGGTCACTGCCTCCACCATCACCGGATTAGCATGGCCCAGCGCGCAGGTAGCAATGCCCGCCACAAAATCTAAATACTCTTTTCCATTAGAGTCCCAAACCCGACAGCCCTCGCCTCGCTCTAGCGCAATCGGAAAACGCCCGTAGGTTGACATCACATGCTGATCGAAAACATCCGGCTGAAATGCCTTCTGCTCGTCTGTAGAGTCGGCTAGCAAATCAGACGGTAGCTCAGGCAGCAAACCGGAAGCGGGAGCATCGGAAGTGAGTGTGGAAGAGGCCATAGGTGTTCTATAAAAAGAAAAGCTAAGACTATTATCTCTAACCCTGTAAAAAACTTGTCGGCGATTGATGACAATCTTGACTACGTTTTAGCCATTTATCCCACAACCGCCTGCTTACAACTGCCTATTCACAATAAAACCGCCCGTAATAAAGAAGGCCAGCCGCAGGCGCTGACCTTTCTAATAAGTGAGTCGGTCGCATAGTAAAAGACCGTGTGTAGATGAGTGACCTGACCGGGTTAAGCCTGATCGATGGCGACTCTATTGGCTGATGAAGCGGCTAACGAAGGAGCCTCGTCCACATGAATGGCAAAACTCAGTGAGTGCTCTTCAGCCTGTAGAGAAACTTCCATGACGTAGGTTTTGCCTATAGCAGGCTCTGCCAACGCTAAGTCTAAGGTGCCGGGCTGCGATCACAACGCCAGCTTCTCTACATCACCATCACACAGGCGCAACTCTCCACCATCAGGCAGTATGGCTACTACCTTCAGCGCAGTAGATTCGTCACCAATCTCATAGCTAACCGTCATATCTAGAGCCCCAACGGTCGTTATCCAGCTTCGCTGTATGCAGGGCTTGTCAGCACTCACCGAAAAAGTCAGTGCTCCTAATATTTCCTGCGCAGCCAGCATAGAGAGCGCCATTTGCTGCTCAGGCAGCGCCGACTCATAGCCCCCCGCCGCGCTAGCGAGCTGTTGAACCACCGCGTCCTGAGTCGCCTGCCCAGATCGATAAGCAGGCACCAGCACCATATTGGCAATCGGCTCTAGCATGTCAGAGCCTTCTGGGAACAGATCTTCTACTGCCCGCACTAGTCGAACCCCCTGCTTGATAGGAGAGCGGGCTATCTTTTGGCACCGCTCCAACAGGGTGTTCATGAGCGAGGCAGGCAGCAGTCCTGGCACTTTAAGCGCATCCATATGAGCGCTCCATAGGGTTGAACCCAGAGATAATGCCGCAGCGGTTACGCTATCGGCAACCTCAGCGGGATACTCGCTCACTTCTGACTCCCATGGAAAAAGAGGAGGTCTACTTTCGTACTCCGAGAGGAGTCGTTGCTTTAATAAAGCTTGAAAACGTTCTTGCACAGCGTGGATTTCTCCGAAGTTAAACGACTGAGCCGTCTGAGACCTTGCATCTTCAATAGATGCATTTCTCGAAGCCGCTGAAAACCTAGGCTGCAATGCTCCCGTGAGCGATGCGCTAGAAAATGTAGATGGATAAGAGGATGCCTCCTCAGACCCTTTTTGGTGAACAGGCTTCATAGACGTTGCATCAGACCCGACTTCGAATAGGCTCGCTTTTGTTGAGTTGGCTTCTGATGTAGACCCATTTCCTGATGGTGGAGAAAATGTCGGGTCGAACTCGTAAAAAAGCCACAAAAGCAAGTTCCGAATGTTATCTGAGTTATTATTCATAATTTAGATACACCAGTCCGGACGAATATGTAAGTCAAATACTACAAGTCAAATATTACGAATATCCCATGCCTGCTCTAGTAGTTTAGACCATTGCTTCCGCAGCTGAGTGGGCGTGAGATCGAGGTTTTTAGATATTTCTGGATCGCTTAGGCTCTGTTGCTTCAAGGTGAGTATTTTAACCTGGGTTTGGGTGATTTTGGCTTGAAAATACTCCCATTGCTGAGGGGTCAAACCCAGGTTTCTACCTAATTCTGCCCCAAGCCACTCATGAACTAGCTCCCAGTTGTGCGCAAATGAAAACTTCAGTAAATGGTACTTAAACCGCTGCTGTAGGTAGTCCCGCTCTCTCGAATCGACTCCCAAAATCTCCTCTATTTCATGAGTTGGTAAGTCTATCAGCCGCAGGCTAAAGTAGTCAGCGCAGTCCTGATGCCCCTTTTCAACCAGATAGTCCATCAGTTGCTCAACCACCCGTTCGCGTACGGTGCTCTCTGATTCGCTGGTATCTTCGCCCGTCGTCAACTCTTCACGCAAACGCTGAAAAGGGGCTGTTCCGGGCTGCTCAGAGTCGCCCCCTTCAATGGCCTGCTGAATATCAATCGCAGTTTCGGGTGGCTGCTGCTTTGAGAACGTTTGGGTTCGCAAGATAATCAGCTGCTGAGAGCGGCCTCGCGATAGCAGAATTCGCCGCTTAGCATAGCGCTCAGTAAACGCCATATACTCGGCTAATTCCAGCGAAGACCGTGGCCGATAGTCGGGCGCAACCGGATTTTCGCGACGAAAGGCATTGATGCTCTCAACGTAAAAATTCTGCAAAAAGTCCTCAATCAGTGACACCCTTGCCTGATAGCTAGACTGCACCTGCGGTGGCGTCATATAGCGATAAACAATTGCACTGAGGCTACTGTGTAGCTCTAAGCGACCTTTTGTAGAGCCAAAATCGACATAGCGCCTAATCTGCTTGAGCCGATGGCTAGCCAGATCGCTTGCCCAGCCTGGCACATCACCAGAATCCTGAATGCGCTGACTTTCGGTGCAAATTCTTTGGACTTCTTCAACAATGCGAGTCGTTACCTCACGGCAGTTCCGTTTTGAGGCTGGCGTGACCTGAGTCAATTCTTGAAACAGTCGTTCAAAAAGCGTATCCACAGCTAGTAACAATTAATTCCCTGATGGTTGAACCGTTGATACTCCCGCAGCGATCGGGCGGGTCAGTAGCAAAACATGTAGATGATTTTCAGGTCAGACAGTTAGTAGGCACCAAGTTGAGAATAGACAAATCAGCTGTAGATCTAAACAATTTGATGCAATATTCACAGAAGTATTAAGGTTAATGGGTGAAATCCTTGCATTTGTGGCTCCCATACTTTTGAGGTATCAGAACAATAATGTAGGCGTTGTGCATTGCCAAGCAGGCAAAACTATGCTAGTCAGAAGCTTTATCTACTAGTTTCTTACCATAAGCTGTCGAATAACCGGGACAAAGAGCTGTTTCGATATCTCGTAATAGTTGTCAATCAGTCCATTGATGATGCACACCGTTTACAGCTGACAGACCTGAAGAAATCAACCAACGCTATAGTAAAATTTCTTCTATGAACATCGATCAACAGCTTCAAGACCTGATTGAAGGGGCTCCCCCCGAGGCCGATCTTAAGCAGGCAATTAAAACGGTTGCGCCAGTGATTCAGGCGATCGCAAAGCAGCTACAGCATTCCGAATATTACATTTTGCAATCGGTGAATCAGCAGTGGCTCCAAGCTACTGTTGCCCATAAAGACAATCCAACGCAACCCAAAAAGGTTGTTTATGCCTATCCATCTTTAGCCGCCGCCGCAGGTGACAAGCTAGCCAAAAGCAACCCTGGGCTCATGGCTTTGCCTGTTCCCGTTGCCCGATTGCTATTTCAACTCCCTTCCATTGACCCGGTAGACAGCCTAATCTTTTTGGAGACAGATTCTCGCGATCAGGCGATTGAAGTCCGTCGCATCGACCTCAAAACGCTGTTTCAGAACCAGCTTACCCAGGACATAAAACCTCAGGTACCGCCGAGTATTGCCTAGTCCAGTGTTCATTGCCTTTGCAGCAGGCGATGGAACTTGCCAGCAGAAACACTTTATAAATATATTCCACAAAAATCCCGCCTACTACACATAGCAGACGGGATTTTTTTTGCGCTGAACTACCCGGCATTAATCATTGGGTATCAGTCAACAGGCGTCAGTTGTTAGACTCATGCAGCAAAGACGACCCAGTAGAAAAGGACTACAAAGCCTAGCTTATAGGGCGTGATGAGAAATCATTTCAAAGGCTAGGGCCACAATAATACCCACCATTGCCAGCCGACCGTTCCACAATTCTGCAAAAGGCGTAAACCCTAGACGGGGCTCAGGTCGATAGTAGCGATTGGGATTTATACCCAAAGTTTTGGATTCCAAAGCAGCACTGTTGACCGAAGATTTAACTTGAGCAGGGTGTTCCATAACGAGCGCTTTGTGTAGTTTGTTTAACGTCTATAAAGAAAGTATAAGCGATGACCTGCCATATTGCTGTATCAGAAGGAACATCGTCAAGCTAGCGATCGCTGCTAAAGGCCGCTAGTTAAGTGTCTATTTGAACGTACCTATTTAGTCTCTGTTCGGGCTTTGCTTTTCAACAGACTGAACCGAAGCATCAGGGATAGACATGTCTGGCACTTCTGGAATAGGCGATTCAGCCACAGACGATTCAGACGGATCGAAAACGTTAGGTTCTAATGCGTCCGCTTCACCGGATGGCAAGTCAGATTGTAGAGAGGTTGCAAATGATAGGGGAGGCTCTGCAAATCCAGCTTCATCTGGTAAACCCATCTCTTCGAGGCTTTCTCCAGCTAGCCCATTGCTCTCTTCACCGCTGTCGTCTTGACCCTCTAACCCCTCCTCATCTAACCCCTCCTCATCTAACCCTGATCGGTCAATATCAAGATAGGGGTGTGCATCCTGATTGTCTTCTTCAAACTGCTTTAGCGCGGCTTTTGTTGCCTTAGAGTCCAAAGCCAGCGCCTCTGCGGGCGAAGCCAGTTCTATCTTTTCTACCTCTTGTTCAGCATTAATCGGCTTATCAGCGCCTCTACCTAACGGACGAATGCGCCGAATTGGTAAGTTTGCGGTCAGCGCGGTGACTCGCTCGTTGGTCGCTAGCGAAAACTCCAAAGACTCAAAGTCCACTTCGACGTAGCGAGAGACCACAGCGATGATTTCTTGGCGCATCATCTCTAGCGTCTGAGGGTCAAGCGCGAGCCGATCATGAGCGAGCACAATTTGCAGTCGCCGCTTAACATCGTCACGGCTGTGAGGATCTTCAGCACGGCCAAAAAGTCTTTCCAAAAGATCGCTGATGATAGGAATTGCCATGAGGTTAGTCACCGTGATGTCGCCATTCTAAGCCAGTCGCCCAGTCGGTTACTTAAGTAAGGCTAGGACGCTCACAAAGAAGAGCTTCCAAAGAGCCGCTTAAGTCGGGTAAAGAAACTTTCTTGAGAAATACTCAAGTCCATGAGCGGAACTTTTTCGCCCTGCAATCGCTGTGACACGTTCATAAAGGCAATGCCCGCTTTAGAGAGATTTTCTTCCAATACTAGGGGCTCCCCTTTGTTGGTTGAAACGATTACCTGTTCATCATCGGGAACAACGCCCAGCAGCGGAATCGATAGTATGCCCTGAACGTCCTTTACAGACATCATTTGCTCTGCTGCAACCATGGCGGGTCTCAGGCGGTTGATAATCAAACGAACAGCTTTAATATCGTTGGCTTCCAGCAAGCCGATCACCCGATCGGCGTCTCTAACCGCTGAGATCTCTGGGGTTGTGACGATAATAGCCTCACGAGCTGCGGCAATAGAATTGCGAAAGCCCATTTCAATACCCGCAGGGCTATCGATCAAAATGAAGTTGTACACCTTAGTAAGCGCCTTGATTAGCCGCTTCATCTGCTCTGGCTTAATGGCTTCTTTCGATCGATTCTGAGCGGCAGGCAGCAGGGCCAAATTAGGTTGCCTTTTATCTTTAACAAGGGCCTGATCCAACCGGCACTCACCGGCTAGAACGTCTAGCGCGGTATACACAATACGATTTTCGAGGCCCAGCAGCAGATCTAGATTACGTAGGCCAAAGTCAGCATCGACAACGGCAACCCGCTGCCCAGCTTTAGCTAAGGCCATTCCTAAGTTTGCGGTGCAGGTAGTTTTACCCACGCCTCCCTTACCAGAGGTCATAACGATAATGCGGCTCATGGGCTCTTTGTACTCTCTTCTGTGCTCTCTATAATCACTGTCTCTCTCAATAGATGGCTTACTGCGGCGGGCTCTGCTGTGCTGCCAAATCGGCTAAGGCAAACTCGGCAGCGATCGCAATCCGAATACCATCAGGGCCAATATAGGCTACTTCGGGCTGATATTGCGCAGGCAGATCTTCTGGCGAGCGAGCAACCTGATCGGCAATTCGCAGCTGGGTAGGCTGCATATGCAGAGCCATGATACGGCACTCTCTGTTCCCTTCGGCCCCAGCATGAACAACCCCCCGCAATCTGCCCCACACAAAAATATCGCCTTCGGCCACGATAGAGCTGCCTGGATTAGCGTCCCCTAGGATGATTACCGTGCCCCGATGGCGCACCTCGACGCCCGATCGCAGCGTAGTTTGCAGGTAAAGGGGCTCATCCATGGCCTGGCGAGAGGCTTCTTGCCCCTGACCTAGGTGACCTAGCGTAGTTTGCTGCTCTACGGAGTAGCCAGCAGTGGCCGCCGCTACGGCGCTTTGACGACGGCTGGTATAAATTCTTTTTAGGGGCAGCTGGGCTTCGCTGAGCAGGGCATCTATTTCCTGCATTTGCTGGCTGTCTAGGAGGCGATCGCGTGCAATCAAATGCACCGGCGTATGCGGTTGCAAAAAGCGCTCTCCACCGCTAAGGCGACGCTTTAGCTGCGCTCTCAAGTCCTCCCAATGCACCGGATTTCGGCTTTTTTCGGGAGCTGGAGGCAGCAGCAGCAGCAGCCTACCCCGCTCGCTTTTGAAGTGAACCTGCAAGTTAGGATTATTTTCTGGCTTAGCTTGAACGGCGTCCTCTTGATCAGAAGAAGGCTCGGGCTCAATCTCCAATATGAAATTATCAAAGTCAATCCCATCAGCGAGCTGACTGTCTTGTGAGGACGAAAAATCTGGAACCATCTGCCGACGCCCTTGATGTGCCACGAGTGTTTCGACCACTCAAGCCTAAAGCTGTGTAAGCCAAAGCCGGTAGACCCAAACATAAGCCTTGGTTATCTTAGAACACTATTGCTTTATGGAGAATAGCGCGTGGCTAAATGTATCAGATTCGTCAAGACATATTGATACATTTATTGCTGCGATTATACGGAGAAGCATTTAATATCGTATGCAAAAGAACCGCATTTAAGAGCACTGTATCATAGAACATGAACGCCCGTATCGTTCATGTTCTATGATGCTCGCACTCTACATGGCGCGGCGAGAAGATCTTAATGATTTAAAGAAAAGATAAATTCGTTCAAAAATTTGATAAAGCTGTCATACCGTGTAAGGTACAGGATATTTTCATGAATACCTAATTAACTGGCTATGTAAGCGTTATGGCATGAATATCTGCATACATCTACAGCAGTTGGTTCAGGCCATTTAATCGCTCTTAATTAATTTTATTGCTTATTTAGATGCTTACGGATATTGGAATCGCCTCGCTCAAAGCTCCAAGTTGTCTCGCCTTAATGAGGTGTAATTGAACAATGGCTACCCGTAAAACGTCTTCAGTGCTCGCAATTGCCGCACTGCTTGCCTGCGCTATTCCAACCAAGTCAGTCGCCTCTTATTTAGTATCACCCGTCTTAATGGCACCGGTCATCGGCCAGGCTACTCCCAGCTTTTCGGTTCCTGATTCTGTTGCTAAAGGAACCAAAATCAGCGTTGCCAGCAGCTCTGACAACATGAACGCAATCAGCGAAAGGCTCGCGAAAGGCTTCAGAAGTCAATACTCAGGCACGGTCGACGTCACAAACACAGATGCTAATGCGGCCATTCAAGAAGTTCTCAATGGCAACGCGGATCTCGCGGCTATTAGCCGTCCTCTGAGCGCAGCAGAAAAAGCAAAAGGCCTGATTGCCATTCCGGTTCGCAGGGAAAAAATTGCTATTGTCGTTGGCAAGGACAATTCTTTTGCCTCCAGCCTTACGGGCGACCAGTTTGCTCGCATTTTTAGAGGCGAGATTAAAAACTGGTCAGAAGTCGGTGGTTCAGCTGGCCCCATTAAGTTTTTAGATCGGCCTGATGCTAGCGACACCCGTCAGTCCCTTAAGGCCTATCCTGTGTTTGCTGGTTCTGAGTTTAAGACAGGCAGCAACGCTACTAAGCTCAGCGAAGATTCTACCGAGGCACTCGCTAAGGCGATCGGAAAAGATGGCATTGGCTATGCCCTAGTTAGCCAGCTACAAAATCAGCCCGGCATCAAAGCTATTGAGCTGCATAAAACCCTTCCTGACGCCCCCCGCTATCCTTTCTCGCAGCCTTATTCATTCGTTTATGCAGGCGGCGCTTCGCCTGCGGTGGCAGCTTTCTTGGGCTATGCCACTGGCAATCCAGGCCAGAGTGCGCTTAACGGCGCTGATCTATCGGGCTATGCTGTTCTGCCGACTGCCGGTACGACGGCAGCCACCACAAATGGAGCGGGTGCTGGTACAGGTGCGGGTGTTGATGCCAGCGGTGGCACCAGCACCAGTGGAACGGCTGATAAAACAGCGAGCGGTTCTACTGATGGCGCTGCTGGCGGTTCGGCGAATGAAAACGCTGCCGGTAACACACCTGCCGACGACGGTACAGTCGTTATTGAAAAGGACAGCAGCGCTGTTGTTGATGGAGCCAATGGTGCTAATAGTGCAGATAACCTTGCCGCTCGTGGTCGCTGGTGGTGGTTGCTGCTGCCTTTGGCTGGTTTAGCGCTTTTGATTTGGGCTGCTAGTAAACGCGGTACCGAGGAAGAAACTGGCTATATCGCTAACGGAGGAACCGCAGAAGATGACAAGGTTCGCGGCGCTTACGATAACGATAGCGACCTGCCGAATACAGAACTAGGCCTAGTAGAAGCAGACATAGCCCTGCCTGCTGTCGGGGCAGGTGCTGGGCTCGAATCCTCTACTAGCTCGAAGCCCCCTAACTTCGGAGCAGCGGCTGATGGTGCAGCCGTAACAGGTGCAGCCGTAGCCGGTCGTCTGAGAGATAAAGGCGGTGATACCACTGATACCGCTATGGCTTTAGAAGGTATTCCTGGCTCTGTAAAAGACGGCATTGGTGTTGAGAAGGATTCGGCTCAGAGCGGTATCCAAAGCCTCAGATCAAATGTGCAAGGTAGTGTTGATAGCGATCGCACCATTTTCCAAGGCGGCGTTAACAGTCCGAAAGAGCAAGCTCAAACGGGTCTTGGGAACCTGCACTCCAACGTTCAAGGCGGCGTTCAGAGCGGCGTTCAAGGCGGCACTGACAGCTTCAGCCCAGCTCAAGGCAGCAGCCTAGAAGGGTCTGATAGCAGCTGGCTAGACCGTGCTAAAGCGCGAATCAACGAAGCCACCGATCAGATGAAAGACAAGGCATCCGATATTAAAGACGACATCAATAAAGAGTAGTCTCTCAACAGGAAAGAGTAGTCTCTCAACAGGCAAACCTCTAGCTCAGTAGGGTAAAGGCACTATGGCCTGGTCTTTGGCTCACGCGAAACTGCACACCTTACTGAGAAAACAAATCCTGCTTCCCAAGAACAGCCCTGTGCTCATAGCGGTATCTGGGGGACAGGATTCGCTTTGTTTAGCTCGCTTGCTAATTGATCTTCAGCCTCGGTGGCAGTGGTCTTTGGGGCTGGTTCACTGCGATCATCGCTGGCGGGACGATTCGGCTGATAATGCAGCGTACGTTTACGGGCTAGCTGAGAAATGGAATATACCAGCCCAGGTAGAAGCTGCAAGCATCAATTTGAACAGTGAAGCAGACGCTAGACAATGGCGCTATGAAACATTTGCCAGGGTTGCCAGAGTTCAAAATTACCTATACGTCGTCACTGGACATACGGCGAGCGATCGCGCCGAAACCACATTGTATAACCTGATTCGCGGCACTGGCATCGACGGCATCAGCTCCCTTCCCTGGCAGCGCCCGATTGATCACCATCAACCGCCTGTCACGCTGATCAGGCCGCTGCTGAGCTTTAGCCGACGGGAAACGAATGACTTTTGCCAGCAGCAGCAAATTTCTGTGTGGGAAGACAGCAGCAATTCAAATCTAAAATTTCGCCGCAATCGCATTCGTCAAGAGCTGCTGCCCTATTTGCGCGAGCATTTTAATCCCCAGGTAGAGCGATCGCTCGCACAAACCTCTGAAATCACAGCAGCAGACGTAGCTTATTTGCAGGCGCAAGCGGCCAAACTCTACAGCCAAGTCATCGCTGAAGTAATACCCGCTAGCGATTCGAGCAGCCCCACCGAAAGCGATAAAGCGTGGGAAATCGACACACCGCAGCTCAGGCTTGCACCGCTGGCATTGCAGCGGCGGGTAATTCGGCAACTCCTGCACTACAGCCTGCCGCAACCGCCAAGCTTTCAGCAGATAGAAGCCCTCGTCGATCTGTTACAAGCACCGAATGGTAGCCGCACGAGTACATACCCAGGCGAACTCGTCGCTCAGGTGCGCAAGCCTATCATTTGGCTTGGACGCCTCTCATAATTAGCTGAGATGGCTTAATTTTTCTCAGAATTAGCTTCATACTTAAGGCTTACAAGCCTTGGGTTATCTAAGCGATTCCGAGTGTTTATACTCAAGGGTCTGTGACCTGTAAAACCAAGCTTGTACTGGGTTGTAGACATATTTCATATTCATAGTTTGAAGGCAAATAGGGATAGGCGATCGCTAAAAACGATTGAGCGTCTATTCATAATAATGTTCAAGTAACTTTACAAAACCAGCGGCTTCAGCTACTATTGTTTCATAGGTGAAAGGCATCTTTTTGTGCCTTTTTCCTCGTACTTAGATAACTAAAAAGGATTCATAATGACTACTACACTTCAACAGCGCCAAAGCGCGACGTTGTGGGAGCAGTTTTGTCAGTGGGTCACCAGCACCGAAAACCGCCTCTATGTAGGTTGGTTCGGCGTTTTGATGATTCCTACACTACTCGCTGCTACCACTTGCTTCGTCATCGCCTTCATCGCCGCTCCTCCCGTCGACATCGACGGCATTCGTGAGCCCGTTGCCGGTTCACTGATGTACGGCAACAACATCATCTCTGGTGCGGTTGTACCGTCTTCAAACGCAATCGGCCTACACTTCTACCCTATCTGGGAAGCTGCTTCCTTGGATGAGTGGTTGTACAACGGTGGCCCCTACCAGCTAGTAATTTTCCACTTCCTCATCGGCGTTTTCTGCTACATGGGTCGTGAGTGGGAGCTCTCCTACCGCCTTGGTATGCGTCCTTGGATCTGTGTTGCTTACTCTGCTCCCGTAGCAGCGGCAACGGCAGTTTTCTTGATCTACCCCTTGGGTCAAGGTTCATTCTCAGACGGGATGCCTTTGGGTATCTCAGGTACATTCAACTTCATGTTGGTGTTCCAAGCAGAGCACAACATCCTGATGCACCCCTTCCACATGTTGGGAGTCGCTGGTGTCTTCGGTGGTGCGCTCTTCTCAGCGATGCACGGTTCACTGGTGACTTCATCACTGGTACGTGAGACGACTGAGACTGAGTCACAGAACTACGGCTACAAGTTTGGCCAAGAGGAAGAGACCTACAACATCGTTGCAGCCCATGG
>JBGTGK010000254.1:0-12302 GCA_041746795.1 Phormidesmis sp. | reverse complement strand
CGTAGAGTTCCATAATTGAACTGGTTGAGTGTGATGATTCAACCAGTCTCGAACATTCCTTGCCCTTTGGGAGAAAGGAATGTTCGTTGCTGTTAGCGATGGCTGACTGGCCAAGCTAGGCGATCGCATTTTACGAAAACTTAGAGAAAAACTTCGGACTGTCCAGGTCATAGTTTCTATGCTTTTTCCAACGCTAGGACTTGTGGTTCGCTAATTTTTTAGTAGTTATGAAAAATCCAAAAATGCTGCATGTGGCTCTAAAAACGCAGTCATTTCCCGATAGAAAGCCAGTACCCTGCCTCTGCCATCAGCCGCGCTTGCTACAGCTGATAGCGTTTCGACCAAGGAAGCTTGACATTAATTTTGGGCCGCTATTATGGGTACCTAACTGCGGGGCAAAAGCATCAATTTGCATTTGCTCAAGCGCGTTTTCTACCCTTTCCTGAAGCTTGGCATTTCGCTTCACAAATTTCCGAAAAGCTCGCTCAAACTTCGGCGTGAGAACTAGCCTTCTCATTCTTCAGGCTGATTCAGCGACTGACGCAACTGGGTAACGACCTCTTCCGCCGACTGAGCCTGAAAATGTCCTGCCTGAAAATCTGCCAGTGTTTGCTTTGCATCGGCAGCTATCTCTGCTCTACGGCTCTCAATAAAACGGCGTTTCAATATCTCGATCAGCATTTCCTGCTGTTCGTAGGGTAGCCGCGAAGCATCTTCTAATACCTGGTTAAGCGTGCTCATAGGTTTCACTTGCTCATTGTCTCGCAGTCTTTGAGCTATAGCCACTGATAACATATACAGCATAACACCCGATAAAGACTGATTTGTCTACAGCCGTGGGTCAACAGGTTCGCTCTCCAGCGCTAACACACCGAAGACGCATTCGTGCACCTGTCTGAGCGGTGCCTTAGCTACAAAACGTTCAAGGGATTCTATGCCGAGTGAGAATTCTCTGAGGGCGAGCGATCGCTTCCTCCCTAATCCCCTTTTTCGCAGCCGCTCCAAATTCTCCGGCAGCGTATACTCAGGCCCATAAATAATCCGCAAATACTCAGCCCCTCGACACTTCACCGCTGGCTGAGCCCATCCCCTTTGCCCGCGATGAATGAAGTCCATACTCTTCACCACCATGCCTTCACCACCCGCAGCGGTGAGCGTTTCCCACCAGTGAATGCCAGCCGCACAGTTCGCTTCATCGCCCACGTCAATGGTTTTGTGGCGAGTCGTTAGCAACAGTTCAGCATCTGCCTGCGTAAACTGAGAAATCTGTTGCATATGCCATTCGTGAGTTTTGTCTGTATGCACCTTGCCTTCAGTCGCTAAGATGTGAAACGGCGCTAGCTTGAGATCCAACAAGCTATTCACCGGCCAGCAATAGCGGCGGTAGGCGTCTACATACTTGTGGGCTAGCTCAGAGCGCTGTTGATAGTGAGCGAGTAGCTGGGTGACTTCCGCCGAGGGATTGGCCTGCTGCAAACAAGCGATCGCTGCGTGTAAACCGTGTGTTGCCGCTGCGCCCACAGGTGCATACTGCTGTTTCAACAATCCCTGAGCCTTTGCTGACCAGGGCATGAGCTCACCATCCAGACATACCCAATCGGTGGAATGAGTCTGCCAAAAGTCTGCTGCCGTTAGCGCCTGATTAAGCCGTGCTAGCAGCTCAGCTTCTAGGGTGGGGTCAGTGAAAAAGTGTCGTCCCGTGCGGGTATAGCAAATGCCGATGCCGCTGCCCGCAATGCCAAATCTCTTTTCTACAACAGATTGATCGCGGCACACAATCACAACCACTCGTGAGCCCATGTGCTTTTCTTCACACACAACAGAGCTAAGGCCCTGCTGCCGGTAGTAGTCGAAGGCTTCGGCGGGATGCTCTAACATGCCGGGTAGCTTAGAGGTGGCGACGGGTGACATGGTGGGCGGTAGGTAAATTAGCCACTTGGGGTTGGCGGCAAACCGACTCATGACTTCTAGAGCCGCGATCGCCCTCTCTTCCTCAATCGTAATCTTTTTATACAGCCGCGTCGTCAAAACTCGCTTGCCCAGCACATCGGCAATATCAAGCACCCCATCACTTTCCTGCTTAGGGTTAAGCTTGCTCGCTACGTCATAGTCTAGGGGGTCATAATCTAGGGGCTTAATCGGCTCAGCATAAACCTGCGCTGCCGGTACGCTCACTACAGACTTTTCGGGGTAGCGCAGCGCCGTCAGCTTACCGCCAAATACGCAGCCCGTATCAACATCAATCGTGTTGTTTACCCACTCTGCCGTTAACACTGGCGTATGGCCGTACACCACTGCCGCCTTGCCTCTATACTCATTCGCCCACGCATAGCGAACCGGCAGGCCAAACTCATCTATCTCCCCGGTAGTTTCGCCGTACATGGCAAAGTTACGCACGTAGCCTGATCCACGACCTTGCAGCTCTTCTCGTAGCCCGGCATGAGCAACGACCAACGCCCCGTCGTCTAGCACATAGTGGCTCAGCAGCGACTTAAAAAAGGTCTGAAGCTCATTTACAGCGGCGTCACGGCTCTCTGTTGGAATTGCCTCAATTTCTGCCATTGTCTGCTCTAAACCATGATTGAGCTTGACGTTTTTACCGTTCAGCTTGCGCATCAGTTTGTTCTCATGGTTGCCCACAATGCACAGCGCCGAACCTGCTTCTACCATGTTATGCACCAGCTTTACAGCATCTAAAATGCGAGGCCCGCGATCAACCAAGTCGCCCAAAAAAAGAGCCTGTCGTCCTTCGGGATGAGCGTAGACAGGAAAATCCCAAAAAGAACTCGCTTGCGAATCGCCGTTTGTTCGATCGCCTATTTGATAGCCTAGCTGTTGCAAAAGCTGTTCTAGTTCGTCACAGCAACCATGTACGTCGCCGATGATATCAAAGGGGCCGTGTTCGTGCTTTTTGTTGTTCCATAGCGGCTGTCGTTCAATTTCAACAGAACCAATTTCTTCGATAGAATTGAGGACGTAAATATAGCGGATTTTTTCCTGCTTGAGGGTTTTGAGCGATCGCCTCAATTCCTTCACCTGCCGCTTCACCACATGCGAGCCAAACTGCCGATTGGGCCGCTGCCGGTTGCGCTCATGACTCACCGCCTAGGTAAGTTGAACACAATCGCCACGGCAAAAAAGTGATATTGCTTAGCCAGGTTCAGCAGCGACTTTCGAGCAAAAGGCTGTACGTTAGTCGCGTCAATCACCGTTAGCCGTCCGGCTGCTAGCCGTTTGGCCGCAATGAAATGTAAAACTTCAAAAGCGGCTTTAGTGGCACTCTGATCGCTCTCGTCGTCTGAGACCACAGCTCTATAGTGATCCGAGGAGAGAATTTCGCTCTCTTTGAAATGCTTACGAGCAAACGTAGACTTTCCTGAGCCCGAAGCGCCGATTAATAGCACTAAAGAGAGTTCTGGAAACGTAATTTTTACCCTTTCACCTGCTTCCGTAACCGCATTGACCTGATTCATCAGCCAGCCTCCCTTACAAATACACCCATTTGGGTCGGCGTGCCCAAGTCAGGATATTCATCTCCAATGCCCTGAAACTCAACCGCATAGCCGTACTTTTCAGCAATCGGCTCAGCCCATTCTCTAAACTGTTGCCGCGTCCATTCAAAGCGGTGATCCTGATGGCGAAACGTTCCGGCGGGCATAGGATATAGCACGTTGTATTCAACATTTGGCGTAGTGACAATCACCATTTTGGGCCGAGTCAGGCCAAACAACACCTGCTCAAAAGCAGCCAGTCGGTCCGGATCGAGATGTTCGATGACTTCTATGACGGTAGCTGCATCGTAGCCCTGTAGCCGATCGTCTCGATAGATCAAAGAGCCCTGCATCAGGTGAACTTGGCTTTGCTGGTGAGCGGGTAAGTCATCTAGCTTCAGGCGTTTTTTAGCTTTTTCTAAGGCAGAATAGGAGACATCTACACCCGTTAACCTGTCGAACGTGCGCTCCGCAATTAAAGCGCGTAACAAATTTCCTTCACCACAGCCCAAATCGACCACTCGTTTTGCATCGTAGCGTTTTAATACCTGCGTCACGCTGCTCAGCCGCTGTTGATTTAAGTTGTTGGGCTTTTTGGCTGCGATCGCCTGCCACGCAGCTTCTCTCTCTTCCGCCTCAGGATCAGCTGCCTCCTCCTCCGCAAATCGTTCAAACGCCAGCCTAGTCAAATGCCCCCGGCGCTTTAAATATCGCTTCGTAATCACCTCACGGCTAGGATGCTCAGCTAGCCAGCCAGCTCCGTGGCTCAATAGCTTTTCTACTTCCTCATCCCCAATCCAATAGTGTTTTTCATTATCTAACACCGGAATCAGCACGTACAAATGATTCAACAGGTCAGCCAGCCGCACCGTATTTTTCAACGTCGCTGCTACGTACTCGCTATTTTGCCAGTCAGCAAAAGTCTCATCCAATGGAATGGAATGCGCGGTTACCTCATAGCCTAGCGGCTCGAACAGCGATCGCAAAAAAGTCTTCCCACCTCGGCAGGGCAGCACCGGCACATGCGCCGTTAGTGGAATCGGCGTATCGGCCAGCTCGGGGCGATTTTTACAACGCCCAGTCATAGCGGTGCGGAAGACTTTTGCGATCGCCACACTCAAAAAAGACGACGCCACATAGGGCCGGTCGTTCACATACTGCTCAAACGTCTTTCCTCGCACCAGCCCTACTGGATCGACATCCAACAGCAGCGCCGCCGTACAGCGCGTTTCGCTCACCTCCGGATAAAACACATGGGCCTGCCCAAAGCTCATCGGAAACGTTTGAGCCCGCCCAGGATGCTTGTGCAGCAGGTAGCCCAGGTCAGACGCAGGCGAGTAAGTCGTCGTAATTGTCAACAACATAAAAAACGTAAGGGCATCCCCTTGTGAGTCCCCTCCAAATAATAGTAAGCCAAAGGTTTTGTCGATTTCATTGTGCCGGGCCTAAAATTTATATATTTACGCCCCATGATCAGCCCCTCACGTTCACTTTGCCTGATAGCGAGTGCCTTAGCATTGCTTCCAGGAGCGCTGTTTTTACCCGCGATCGCCCAGACAGACAGCTCTCCTCCCCAAATCGAAGCCCCCCGAACCCCCAGCGAACCGGCTCATAAACCCCTCAGGGAGCCAGGGCTGACCCCCGCCACAAATCCAGCCATCAGCTTTCGCAAACCGCTGCGCGTCAACAATGTGCGCGTCCCGACTAATTGGCAGTATCGCCGGTCAGAATATCTGTTCACGTTCGACTTTCCTGCCGATGCCGTAGAGCCCTTACAGAAAATTGTTTTTGAGCAAATTGAAGGCGTTGACTATCCTCACTACAACACTGACGACAGCTACGCTTTTGCCGGTGATGGCCGCATCCCACTGCCCATTAACGTGATTGACGACAGCGACAAAAGGACAATCACCGTTGAATTTGACCAGCCCGTAGAACCTGGTGGCGAAATTACGGTTGCCCTCACGGCCCGCAATCCTCGTGATGGCATTTATATATACAAGCTCGCGGCCTACCCTGCTGGTGCGACAGAAGGCCAGTACGCGGGGGTCGAACGGCTCAATTTCTATGCTCCAGAACGGCGACGCTTTCGACGGTTTTAGGGATTTGATTTTAGGGATTTGGTTTGATGATGATGTTAATTCAGCGCTGTTTTTAGGTACCTTAATATATGAGCGTAGCTTTGGATTTTTTGCCGGGGCTACGCTTCTTTTTAAGTGGTTATCATTCAAGTGGCCTCATACGGGCAACCGCCCAAACGCTACTTGACCGCCATGAAAAATATCTCTTTGGCCTTTTCTCCAGCCCGCCCAGAAATTCAAAGCGTCTTAGTCACTGCCAAGCAAATGCAGCAGATTGAGCAGCGCATTTTTGCCGCAGGTATGCCCGTAGCCGCACTGATGGAAAAGGTTTCTGGGCGAATTGTTCAATGGTTTTTGGCCCACTATAAAAAAATAGACGACAAAAAGCTAAACGACCGACTGACGGGTCAGATAGGCGTTTTGGCTGGCCCCGGTCACAATGGCGGCGACGCGCTAGTCGTGGCTAGAGAGCTGCATCATTTGGGCTTTAGCGTGCGGGTGTACCAGCCGTTTTCAAAGTGCAAGCCTTTGACTCAGCAGCATAGTGACTACGCTAAAAAGCTGGGCATTGCCTTCGTGGAGTCAGCGATCGCCCTAGCTGAGTGCGATGCCATTCTCGACGGCTGGTTTGGCTTTGGGCTCACTCGCCCGATTGCTGACGAACTCGCTGACGACCTCAAGTTTATCAACCAGCTCTGTATTCCTATCTTTAGCATTGACCTGCCCTCAGGGATTAACACTGATACGGGAAAAGTGATGGGGACAGCGATTAAAGCAAGCTACACGGCTTGTTTGGGCCTGTGGAAACGAGGCTTTATGCAGGAAAACGCGCTGACCTTTTTGGGCGATTGCGACCTGATTGATTTTGATATTCCGCTGGCAGATATTAAGGCGGTGCTTGGGGATCAGCCTGCGGTGCAACGGATCAGTGACGAGCAGGGACTTGCCCACCTGCCGCTCGCCCGCTCGCCCACCACCCATAAATACAAAGTCGGCCATTTACTCCTGATTGCAGGCTCACACCAATATGCTGGGGCCGCTATGCTAACCGGATTGGGTGCCGTTGCCAGTGGCGTAGGTATGCTGACGCTGGCAGTTCCTGAGTCTATTCGGCTGGCGCTTTTATCCCAGCTACCTGGGGCTTTGCTGCTGGGCTGCCCCGAGACTGAAGCAGGGGTGATCGCCTCATTCCCTGATGGCACAGACTTGAGTAAGTATGATGCGATCACCTTTGGCCCTGGTCTCACGCCAAGCGTCCCCGACCTCTTAGCTCAGGTATTCGCTGCCGACTGCCCGCTGCTGCTAGATGCCGACGGGTTGAACCTTCTCTCCCAAAAAAATCCCATTCAGCAGCTTCAAGATCGCCAAGCGCTGACTGTCCTCACGCCCCACGCTGGAGAATTTAAGCGACTCTTTCCAGATATTCTCAGCCAGTATGCAGACGACCTGCCGGGCGAAGCTGCGCTAAAAGCCGCTGAAGCCAGCAGCGCCATTGTGTTATTAAAAGGCCCTAGAACTGCTGTTGCCCATGCCACCGCTTCTAGCCAAAAGCTTTGGTTCAATCCCCACAGCACAGTGGCCCTCGCACGCGGCGGCAGCGGCGACGTTCTCACGGGCTTAATGGGTGGACTGCTTGCCACCGCAGCTACCCAGTCTAGCCAGCAGTCGAACAGCAAGCAAAAAGATCGGACTGAAGCGATCGCCTCAGCCGTCTGTGGTGCTGTTTGGTGGCATTCTCAGGCAGCCATTTTTGCCAGCCGCCAGCGCACGCTCCTCGGCGTTGACCCACTGCACTTGGCCCACGCGCTCAACCCAGCATTACAAGCGGCTATTCTTTGCCATCGTTCTCCACTATCAGAGTGAGTGCTAATCTAAACCTTGCAGAGCCTTGCGAAAAATAATTTTGTCCTCTCCCGCTTTGTAGTAGTCACGAATCCGTGCTTCTTCTTCGAACCCGTTTTTGCGGTAGAACGTCCGCGTAGGCTCGAAACTATCTAAGCTCGAAGTTTCTACCAGTAGCAAGCGATCGCCACGGGCGTTTAAGGATTGTTCGACATGACGGAGTAATGCCGTACCGCGTCCTTTCCCTTGGCGGCTGGGATGGACACCGATAAAGTACATATTCCACGTTCCACCAGACAATACCTCTGGCGCGTAGTAAGCGGCTCCTTGTAACCCACCATCATCGTCGGCTATCCAACAGTGATCGCTCCCTAGGTGGCCATCGAAATATTCGGAGAGCATACCGCCTAGTTCGTCGAGTTCGTCACTTTCGAATAGGCCAAGCGCTTTGTACAAAGACATTAGAGCGGCTTGATCATCAGGCGTAGCGGAACGAATCATATTAAGGTTCCTGCATCATCCATCACAAAGTACCTTACTAAAGTAGCTGATAGGTGAGAACCTAAAGCTCTTCCTGACGGCCTCGCTATTCTTTTGCGGCTCGCTTTCGCTTCATCGTCCCCCAGGTTCGCCATCCGAGCAGTCCTACCATCAGCAGCGTCAGCGGCAGTACGACAATGCCAATCCAGCCCACCCACAGCGCATTGGGATTGGTTACATTGGCCACCAAGTAGCCGACATACAACAGGTAGTAGCCCACCAGCAAAACGCCCTCTCGCCGAGAAACTTCGTTATTGGTAAAGCAAATGGGCAGGCACATGACGGCCACCGCAAACATCACGGGAATGTCAAAAGAGCGGGCCGATGCTGAAACAGCGATGCCTACATTTGAAATCGCACCTGTCAGACCCAGCACAATTAAAATATTGAAGATGTTACTGCCAATGACATTGCCCACCGCGATGTCGCGCTCTCCTTTAAGGCTCGCCGTTACAGAAGTGGCCAGCTCTGGCAAAGAGGTGCCAAAGGCCACCACCGTCAGGCCAATAATCAGCGGGCTCGCCCCCAAAAACGTGGCAATTTGCACGGCGCTATCGACCAGTAGCTCAGATCCGTACACCAGCATCACAATGCCCACAACGAACAGACCCGCATTCAATCCAGTTTGCTTTAGGGAAAGCGTCTCCCCGCCATACTGCGCGTATTCATCCTGCACGTCCTGATCTTTTTCCTGTCGGCTTTGATACAGCAAAAACATCGTATAGGCTAGCCCACCCAAAAATAAGATCACGCCATCGGATCGACCGATTTCGCCATCCAATCCAAATAGCATCACTAGCGCCGATACGCCAATCATGATCGGAACATCAAGCCGAATTAGCTGCTGAGCAACAATGAGCGGCGAAATTAACGCCGATATGCCCAAAATAAATAGGACGTTGCAGATGTTGCTACCTACTACATTGCCTAGAGCAATGTCCGCCTGACCTGCTAGGCCAGCTTTTAGGCTAACGGCCAGCTCGGGAGTACTCGTGCCAAAGGCTACTACCGTTAGCCCAATAATTAGGGGCGATATGCCTACGGTAGCCGCTAACCTAGAAGCGCCCTTCACCAACATTTCCGCACCGCCCACCAAAAAAACTAGCCCAATGACCAGATAAATAAACGTCCAAATGTTCATAAGCGCTGTGAGGTTTGTATCTTTGGGTGAAGGTCAGGAGTGCTAAAAAAGTGAAATGATAAAAAGGATTCAAAGTGCTGTTTTGCTAGCCTGACTTTTCAGCCTGAATTTAGAGTGCCTTCAATCAGCATCTAAACTCTTATACCAAACTCCTTGGATATATCGCTAATGTTGAGACATATTGAAGGGCCTTTAGCGACTTAGCCGTGCATTTATCCTCAGAGAAAGTACCTTCAGAAGACCTAGCGCCCTGGCGATCGCCACTCTCCCGTGCCATCCACCGCAATCGCGCCTTGGCCTTTTCCCGCTTTCTTCAGCTCGCCACCGTCCGCGCCGATGGCACCCCTGCTAACCGTACGGTGGTATTTCGAGGCTTTTTAGAAAGCACGAATCAGCTGATGTTTGTGAGCGATCGCCGAGCTGAAAAAACCGAGCAAGTTCAGCACAACCCAAATGCCGAAGCCTGCTGGTACTTTACCAAAACCCGCGAGCAGTTTCGTTTGGCTGGCCAGCTCAGACTGATTACTGTAGATGCAGCGCCAGATACAGCGCCAAATGACTGGACGGACGCCCGAAAGCGGCTATGGCAAAAAATATCAGACAGCGCCAGACTCCAGTTCGCCTGGCCGCAGCCCAAGGCGTCTAGGGCTGACGACGAAGCTTTTGATCCGTCTGCACCTGATGAACACTCACCGCTCCCGACATTTTCGGTACTGTGCCTGACTGTGAACATGGTCGATCATTTAGAACTGCGCGGTGAGCCCCAGAACCGCTGCCTGTATGAAAAGGCGGCGGACGGCCAGTGGCAAACGGCTGCTGTTAACCCGTGATGTTATTTAAGCGCATGACTCTAATCGCTTATTTATCTATCAGCCAAGAAATTGTCCCGTAGACATCGTTATTATCAGTCGCCAGTTTACCGGCATCTGAGGCCGAGTTATCGACAAACACAGGCGGTTTGCCAAGGGCAGATACGCTAGGAGTAATAGGAGTAGGAGCCGTCGAGCCCGCCTGAGGCGTCGATGTGTCTGACGCAATAAAAATCGCACCGCCTTTTCCCTGTCCGGGCAAAAAGCCTGAACCCATAGTCGCAGCGTTGTTCTCAAATCGCGTCTGAGAGAGCATCAAGCTACCTGAGCGAATAAAGATCGCCCCACCAAAGCCACCACCGCTGCCGCCAAAGCCGAGCCCCCCATCGCCGCCGCCAAAGCCGCCTTTTCCAGGCGTCCCCGAGGTACTGATTTGCCCACCGCCGCCCGTCCCGCCAAAGCCGCCCGCCCCGCCACCGCTGCCAAAGCCCCCGTTGCCACCGTTACCGCCGTTACCGCCGTTCGCAATTTCGGCAACTGCATTAGCACCGTTACCGCCATTACCAGCATTCGCGTAGCCACCAAATCCACCGCCGCCACCGAAAGCGATCGCGCCCACGCTCCCCTCTGCTTCCCAGCGCCCAAAGCTGCCAAAAATGCCGGTACCGCCATCGCCGCCATCGCCGCCATCGCCGCCACTGCCGCCGCTCGCCCCCGCGTTGCCGCCGTTGCCACCGTTGCCGCCGTTACCAAAGCCACCAAAGCCCCCGCCCCCGCCAAACGCAATGCTGCCAATGCCATTGACGCCCACGCCGTTAACGCCTGCGATCGCCCCGCGATTAGCTTTAAGCTTCTCTTTTGCACCATCAATATTAATTGCTAGAGAATCTGCCTGCGATGAAGAGAGACCCACGCCATTAATGCCGATAGCGGCCCCGCGATTGACCTTAAGGCGGGCTTTCTCGCCTTGAATTTGAACGGACGCTCGTAACCGTTGACTGCCGTCACCGCCAGTCGCCTGATTCTCTAAAAAACTGACGCGAACTAGATGCACCACGCCGCGATTGATCAGTAACCCGCCGCCTAACCCGGCGCTGCCACCGCCGCCATTAATGCCTGCTTTGCCCTGAGCCAAGCCGTTTGCAAAAGTAATGTCGCGAATAGTGACATCGCCGTCGTCAATCTGTAAAACGCGATGGCGGTCGTTGCCACTAATGATGTTTTTGCCGTTACCGGCCAGCGTTAAGTTGGTGGCGATCGCAGGCAGCGGACTTTGTAAAACAATCGGGCCTTCTACCAAGCTCAAATCGATCAAATCGTCGTCTGGTGCCGCATTTGCTTGCGCGATCGCCCAGCGCAGCGATCCCACGCCTATATCTGCGGTTGTCGTAACCCGAAATTGCTTGAGAACATGTGCTGCAACAGCCTCAGTAGTGGACTGTTCTAAAGGTGGGTAGCTTAAAGTTTGGTAGGCGCTATTCTTCATCTTTGGATGAAGCCACCCTAGCCAGACCCCGCCCAAAATAAGGCTAACAACAGCAATAGATAGAACAACATTTCGAAAGCTTTTCATGCTGTTCATTCTTATTCTCTTGCCCGCTTAAAGGTGATTAAACAAAAGTACCATTAAAGCCAACGCTGCGATCACAACGCCAGCGCCCAGGATGTCTTTTTGCCAGACTGTAGGCTGATAGTTAGGCCGCAGCCAAAAACTGAGTAGCCGCGTCACCAATGGCATAACGACCCAGGTTAAAACGGAGGACGTAATAATGTTGTTGATGATCATAGAGTTTGGCAGCGTCCAAGACTGCATCAGCCCTAATGCCGAAAACAGCAGCGTTTGAATAACGACAGTGGGATACAGCGCTAGGATAACCGCCGCATTTTGCTTCCAGGCAGGTGGCCCAAACCCGATATGCTCTGTTCCTGTTTTGCGAGAAAACCAGCCTTCGAGTCCCGTCGAAAAAGAGATGAACTGATAGGACGCGAAGGTTGCCCGTCCATCTTTGATCAGCTTCTCGCGATCGCGCGACTTAATCCCATTATTCAGCAGCTCTGGCGACTCAAAGTGAACAATGGAATACCACTTCATCGGCTGATCTGGCTGCTGCCCCTTAACTGGCGAGCATAAGTCAGTGCGAATATGCCCCTTGAAGTTCTTAGCGGCTCGCGTTAGCTTGGCATGCCACCAGCGAAAGGCCATTCCCTTACCGCTAGGGACGGTATGCTCTATTACCAGGCTAGTGCAGCGTCAAGACTAAGAATTAGGGTAGGCAACAATGTTGGAATTGTAGGCGTCAAGTAGAGAAAATAGCTATCTTTATGCCGAAGAAATACATAGTCAACTTAAGCGAAGCAGAACGTGGTGAACTACGAGGTGTCATCAAGAAGCTCAAAG
>JBGTGK010000253.1:0-14125 GCA_041746795.1 Phormidesmis sp. | reverse complement strand
CTACTGGCAACTGCTAATGAAAAGAATTGCCGTCGTTCATGAGTGGCTGACTAGCCATGCGGGCTCCGAAAAAGTCGTTGAGCAAATTCTGAAGATTTATCCTCATGCAGATCTGTACAGCCTAGTAGATTTTTTGCCGACAGACCTGCGCGGCTTCATTCAACACAAGCCGGTAACCACCTCATTTATTCAACAGCTGCCCTTTGCCCGACGGCATTTTCGCAGCTACTTGCCGCTGATGCCGCTAGCGATAGAGCAGTTCGACCTATCAGCATACGACCTCATTATTTCTAGCCACCACGCGGTCGCCAAAGGGGTTTTGACTCGCCCTGACCAGCTGCACATTAGCTATGTCCACACGCCTCTACGCTACGGCTGGGAATTGCAGCACCAGTACTTGCAGCAGGCGGGGCTTACCCATGGGCTCAAAAGCGCTGCGACCCGCGTTATTTTGCACTATTTGCGGCTTTGGGACGTGGCCAGTGCCCATCGCGCTGACTGCTACGTGGCCAACTCCTACTACGTCAGCCGCCGCATTGAGAAAACCTATCGCCGGTCGGCTGAAGTCATTTATCCGCCTGTAGATACGCGGCGATTCGGCGGGCCTCGCTCTAGAGTCGGTGAAGGAATGGAGGCAAAGGCTGATACACCAGCCCGAGCAGATTTCTATTTGGTCGTGTCGCGGTTTGTGCCCTATAAGCGGGTTGATTTGGCGATCGCAGCCTTCAATCAGTTAGGCCTGCCGCTAGTCGTCATCGGCGATGGCAGCAGCGGCAAAACCCTGCGAAAAATGGCCGCGCCTAACATTCGTTTTTTGGGTAAACAGCCTGATAGCGTTGTAGAAGACCACATGCGACAATGCAAAGCCCTGATTTTTCCACCCGAGGAAGACTTTGGGATTACGCCCGTAGAGGCGCAGGCAGCAGGGGCACCTGTGATTGCCTATGCCAGAGGCGGACAGGCAGAAACGGTGATACATGAGCGAACCGGACTGCTGTTTCCCCATCAGACAGTTGAAAGTCTGGTACATTCGGTCAAAAGGCTGCATTCAAATGTGGATCAATTTGAGTCAGCGACGCTAAAAGAAAACGCTGAAAGGTTTTCTACTGAACGCTTTCAGCAGCAGTTTAAAGACTTTGTGGAAAATGCTTGGGTACGCTTTGATAGAAGTTGGCAGGAAATCCGGTGAGAAAAAGCCGGTGGGTAAGCGTAAATGGCTCGAAAATCGGGCGCATCTGTTAGGGAGTGTGATAGGACACTGTGACTATTTATCAACCGTCCTCTTATTTGAGTAACCGTTCGGCCAGCCTTAGGCAGGCGATCGCCCATGTTCGTACTCGGCCTTGGCTTACCCTGGTTACCCTGGTAAGCATCGATTTTTTATGTCTGAGCCTGGCAGGCATTATCAGCGTTTGGGTGCGTTTAGTCTTTGACGGCCAGTTCCACCCTTCCCTGTACTGGCGACTGTGGCCCATTACCGGCATTTTCATCGTAGCCTATGCCCTGGCCAACCTCTATCCTGGCATCGCCATGAGCCCGGTAGAAGAGCTGCGTCGGCTCACCCTAACGACGACGCTTTTGTATTTACTGCTGGGCTCGGCAATTTTCCTATTTAGGGACATTGAGCTTTATTCAAGGGCCGCTTTTTTAATGGCATGGCTACTGTCTACGCTGTTTGTAATTATGGGGCGCTATGGCATTAGGGCGCTGTGCGCTTGCCAGTCGTGGTGGGGCTATCCTGTTGTTGTGATGGGGGCAGGGAAAACCGGAGAAATGGTGATTCGTACGCTACAGCGTCATCCTAACTTGGGTCTGAAGCCAATTGCCGTTTTGGATGATGACGTTAGCAAACACGGGGCGATCGCAGGCGTGCCGGTGGTGGGCAGCTTGTCTATGGGGCCAGCCCTTGCCCATGAGCTAAAAATCCCCTATGCCATCGTGGCTATGCCAGGCGTGGCTCATCATCGCCTATCGCCGCTGCTAGAGCGCTATGGTCGCACGTTTCCTCATCTGATGGTCATTCCTGATTTGTTTGGCATGGCCAGCCTGTGGGTCGCGGCCAAAGATCTCGGCGGCGTCTTAGGACTAGAGGTGCGTCAGCAGCTATTTCTGCCGGGGCCAAGGCTGCTTAAGGCCACGCTGGACAAAGGATTAGTATTATTGGTTGGCCTGCTGGCGCTGCCTTTAATTGGGCTGATTAGCCTGCTGATTGTCTGTGATTCTCCAGGGCCTATTTTCTACCGACAAACTCGGATTGGCCGGGGCGGCAGACCCTTTAAAGCCTGGAAATTTCGTTCTATGGTGGTCAATGCCGATTTGGCTTTGCTGCAATATTTGGAAACACATCCTGAATTGCAGGCGTCATGGACGAAAGATCACAAGCTCAAAAGAGATCCCAGAACAACAAGACTAGGCAGGTTTCTACGGCGCACTAGCCTTGACGAGCTGCCGCAGCTGTGGAACGTTTTGGTGGGCGAGATGAGTATGGTGGGGCCTCGGCCAATTGTGACTGAAGAGGTGTGGCGCTATGGCGATAAGTTTGACCTGTACTTGCAGGTGCTGCCGGGGCTAACCGGGCTATGGCAGGTGTCGGGCCGCAACAATGTCACGTATGAAGAACGTGTGAACCTAGATGCTTACTATGTTAGAAACTGGTCGGTATGGTTAGATATTTACATCTTGATTCGCACGATTAAGGTGGTGCTAGTGGGTGATGGAGCTTATTGAATCGACCGAGCGTTATAAGCCTAGTCATGGGCCTAACAGCGGGCAAGAGAAAATTTGGTTGGCGAGCCTGATTGTGCTGCCTTACGCTAGCTATGCCGGGCTACTCGTCATGCTGGGCCTGCTGATTAACGCGATGTTTCAAAGGGGCCAGCAGGTGTGGCGGCTGTGCGGACAGCGTGGATTTGGTTGGCTGAGCGTTGGGCTGCTGTTGAGCGCCAGCTTTGCCTTGAATCGGGGCGAGGCTTTCTTGCAGCTCACCAACTTTTTGCCCTTCTTTCTAATTTTTGGCGTTTTAGCGACGGTGCCAGGCGTTGTTCAGCAGCCTTTTATTAAGCTCGAATCGTTGGCCAGGTGGCTGCTGCTGACCTCAATACCGATGAGCCTTTTGGCCGTTGTAGAGTATGGCATTAAGTTTGAGGCGATCGCCCCTCACGTCAAGGCAATGCCCCTACCCGGCTGGCTGCTCAGCTACATTTACGAGCCCGACTTTGGCCACCGCGCTCACAGCCTGTTCAACCATCCCAACGCCTTGAGCGCTTACCTGGCGATCATATTCGGTTTAGGACTAGGCCTGATCTTAAAGAGCCTGAGTGATGAAAAGCTTTGGTATTATCCACAGCGCCAAAGGTGGCCAGAAGGCTGGGGACAGGTGGGCGCGCTGGGTCTGTGCGCGATCGCCATTTTCTGCACCGGCTCACGCAATGGTGTGCTGATCGCACTAGTGCTGCTAGCGATCGCCCTTTACACGGGCCGCCGCCATCGGTGGGTCATGCTAGCCGGGCTGACTGGCAGCGGCGCAATTATGGCCGCTGTTTTGAGCCTTGGCATTGGGGGGCGATCGCTTTCTTTGGCCATGTTGACCCAAGACCCCCGTGTCAGCATCTGGCGAATGGCGATCGCGATGATTGAGCAGCGTCCCTGGTTAGGCTGGGGCTTTGCCGGGCTAAGATTACTCTACGAGCCTGGCAGCATTCCAGGCTACGATGTTGTCTTCCACGCCCACAACGTTTGGCTGTTTCTCGCTTCTGAGGCGGGTATTCCAGTGATGGTAGGCTTTTGCGTAGTAGTCGGCACAATTTACTATCAAGGCGTGCGCACCTTCATTCACTGGAATTTAGCCGATGGCGTAAACCAGCGTGAAGGCGATTTGACGGGTCAACGCCAGGGCGATTTGACGGGCCAACGCCAAGCCGATCGCGCTATTCTTTTAGGCTACCTGCTAGCGTTTGCCAGCTGCCTGCTGTTTGGCTTGTTTGACGTCATCTTATTCGACTCTCGCGTCAACGTCCTCAGCTATGGATTACTAGCCAGCATCTACTTACTTAGCCGCGCCTCTAAGCCCACCAAAAACGCCGCCAGTTAAATTATTTTGGTCGCTCGCAGGCCAAGATAAAGTGCCATTCCCGTAGCTGCCAATGCCGCTAGATAGACCACATAAATTACTGCACCGCCCATAGTTATCTCCTAAACTGAGGTTCTTGTGTACGCCTTCTATTGAAACACAACTGAAGCACAACATATGACAACTCTTACCAGAGCCACCATCCGCGTCAATATCCCCGAGGACGCTTACGACATTCACATCGCCCCAGGCGGACTCGACTCCTTGGGTTCATGGCTGACGCCGCTGATTAAACCAGGGCAAAAAGTGCTGATTGTCTCTACCCCAGTGGTGTTTGAGCTATACGGTCAGCGAGCTGTTGCTTCACTCACTCAGGCGGGCTACACAGTATGCCACTGCATTTTGCCCGCTGGTGAGCAGTACAAAAACATGGCCTCCATCGAAAAAATACACGATGTCGCCTACGAGAATCGCTTAGAACGCGGTTCTGCGATGGTCGCCTTAAGCGGAGGTGTCGTCGGGGATATGACTGGCTTTGCCGCTGCTACCTGGCTGCGAGGCATTGCCGTCGTGCAGGTACCCACCTCTCTACTAGCCATGGTGGATTCATCCATAGGCGGAAAAACGGGCGTCAATCATCCCAAGGGCAAAAACCTGATCGGCGCGTTCCATCAGCCTCGTTTGGTGCTAATCGATCCGCAGGTGCTTGAAACTCTGCCGGTTAGAGAATTCCGTGCAGGCGTTGCTGAAATTATCAAGTACGGCGTTATTTGGGATTTGCCTCTATTTGAAAAGTTAGAAGCTGCCGATCGATTAGATGACTTCACAGACGTCAGCGATCGGCTACTTCAATACATGCTAGAGCACTCCTGTCAGGCCAAAGCCGATGTCGTCAGCCAGGACGTGAAAGAAGGGGGAATTCGCGCCATTTTGAACTACGGCCACACGATCGGACATGCTGTAGAAAGCCTGACGGGCTACAGCAAAATTAACCATGGTGAAGCAGTTGCTGTGGGCATGGTTGCGGCTGCAAAAATTACCGCCGCCATGGATTCGTCCATCAGCTTGTGGGATAAAACGGCTACTGAGCGTCAGCAGGCGCTAATTGAGAAAGCTCAGCTACCGACCCAGCTGCCTACAGGCCTTGATATCGACGACATTTTAACCGCGCTGGGCAGCGACAAAAAGGTCAAAGAAGGCAAAGTACGGTTTGTGCTACCTAAAGCCATTGGCGCAGCCTTCGTCACCGATCAGCTCAACAACACAATCATCCAAACCACCCTAGAATCAATGATATAAGGCCCCCGTACGGGCTCCTCTTGTGGGCACCCTCTGGATTCTTCACCCATGCGTACCATTGCCGAAATCAACGACAAAATCCGCCAGGGAAAGGCCACTGTTTGGACAATTACTGAAGCCAAAGCCCTGATCGCCGAGATGGGCGTAGCTCAGGCTGCTAAAACCGTTGATGTAATTACCACCGGCACCTTTGAGCCGATGGAAGGCTCCGGGGCAATCATCAACCTGGGTCACACCGACCCACCCATTAAAATTGTGGAATGCCACCTAGACGGCGTGCTGGCCTATGCAGGCTTTGGCGCAGTGGATTTGTACATTGGGGCAGGGCAGATAGCCACCCTTAGCCGCGATGGTGACGCTGAGGAAAGGGGCGGCGGCCATGTGATTGCTGATTTGGTTGCCGATAAGCCAGTCACGCTCTCGGCAACCGGGCAGGTGACTGACTGCTACCCTCGAGCCAGCTTAGATACGACGATTACGCGCGATCGCATCAACCAGTTCTACCTCTTCAACCCGCGCAACCTGTATCAAAACTTTATTGTGGGCGTTAACGGCGGCGATCGCCCCCTCGCCACTTACCTTGGCCCCCTACAACCTCGCCTTGGCAACGCCGTTTACGCCAACAGCGGCGCGCTTTCTCCTCTGCTTAACGACCCCGATCTCAACACCATCGGCGTCGGCACCCGCATTTTACTGGGCGGCGGCGAAGGCTACATCGCCTGGGAAGGCACCCAGCACTTTCCGCTTCAGCGCCGCCTGCCCAACCGCGCGCCCATCGGCCCCGCCGCCACCCTGGCCCTCATTGGCGATGCCAAGCGCATGGATGCCCACTGGGTACGTGGCTGCTACTTCAAGGGCTATGGCCCCTCGCTAATGCTAGGCATCGGCGTCCCCATCCCTATCCTCAACGAAGACGTCCTCACCCGCTGCGCCGTCAGCGATCAGGACTTAGTCGCCCCCGTGATCGACTTTTCCATTCCTCGTAGAGTGCGTCCTACCTTTGGCCTCGTCAGCTATGCCCAGCTCAAGTCAGGCAAGCTTACCCTCGACGGTAAATCCGTTCGCACCGCGCCGCTCTCCAGCCTGTATTTAGCCCAGCAGGTCGCGCTAGACCTGAAGCAGCGCATCGACGACAGCGAGTTTGAACTCACCGCTCCAGTCGCGCCCTTACCCACCGATACCCGCTTCATGCCACAGGACAGCTGGGGGCCACAGTTCGACATGAGGCAGTACTAAACAAGCGCTGCTGTCAGAAAGGCTTTGACTGTCATCGTTGATGATTAAGCCTCTGAAGATTTAGACGTTACTGACTCCGTGGTCACATCAGCCGCCGCTGACTTTACAGCAGAGGTCTCAACAGGCGTAGCCTTGGCAGCTGTGGGTACGACCGTGGGTTCAGCAGAATTTGTCTTCTCAGCGACTTTCTCATCGATACCTGTCTCAGCAGAGCCCTTAGGCTTAGGAACCGGCTTAGGAACGGGTGCGCTGCTACTGCGAGGCTTGCCACTAGTACCACCAGGCGGACGACGGCGATTGCCGCCTTCTTTCCGAGCATCCTTAGCCTTTCTTTTCGGCGGCACGACCGCGATCTGAGTCGCTTCTTTCAGCACCAGCTTGCCTGCCTGCCGCTCTACCGTCAAATCCCAAAAGTAGCCGGTGGTTCGCCCACTCAGCTGACCGCTAATCAGCAGCTTAAAGGGCCGCTTGGGCTTAACCGCTTCAGATTTGCTTTTTTGGACGATGTTAACAACGATTTCGCTCTTTTCATCTGAGTATTTGGCGACCTCACCCCTAACGGAGAAAGTGTCGCACTGCTCAGCCGCTTCCGCAGTAGAAAGGTACTGAGAAGCTTCTTTGGACTTTTCTTCAGGTTTTTCTTTGGTTTCTTCGCCATCGTTTCTAGCGTTCAGCTTTTCAGGCTCCCATACGCCCACAATTTGAACGTGCAGCGCAGGTACATTCTCGTCGCTATAAAGCGTGCGCGGGTACACCACCCAGAGATGATCGATTGCTAAATCAATATGTTTTTTAATCAGGCTCGTAACTCGGCCTAGCAGCACCGCATCCACCAGAGTGCCATCTTCAGCAGCAATGTCTCCCCGGTTAAACTGCTCTTCAGAAGCAATGTATTTACCCTTTAAAAGGCCAATGGCTCGGTATTGCATCCGCTCGCTCGGGGGCGAAATTGGCCCAGTCTTTTGAGGGACTTCAGGCGTAGGAGCCGGGGCAGCGGTTTCAGCAGGAGGGGGCTCTGGGGCAGGAGCAGGCTTGGGCCTAGCGGGAGGTCCCATGAGCTGAGGGCGACTAGGTGGCTTACGCAAACCATCGCCTGACTGGCTTCCTGTCTGGCTTCCTGATAGGCCTAAAGATTGACCTGAATACTGACCCGAATATTGGGGGGGGCGACTGGCGGCAGAACTCATCAATCCTTAAACTCCTGAAACTGTACCTACAACTCTGACGGAAAAGGCAACCACGCATCTGCTAGATAGTAAAAGGGGATAATATCCGCAGGCCGTGGCCACACATTAGCTAAAAGCCAATTAAATAACTGCGCTACCAGCTAAATAACAGCTAGGCAACAACTGCAAAACCCAGATTAGCATCAGCGCCAAATTTGATGTATGGCATCGGATACTTTCTCTGTCGTTCTTATGCTTTTTAAAGCTTACGACTGTAACACTGCCCTATAAAGGCTAGCGCAGGCCGTTAGCGTTCATCACTGAGAGTTCACGGTTCTTGATTGAAAGGGAACATACAGCAGCCTTAAAAACTAAAAAAGTGGGTACAAGCGGTAAAAACCTCGTTTAGCCCGTCAAATCTTGTGACTAATAGTTAGTTCAGGCATACGCAAGCAAATCCGTACCTTTTTTATTTGAGCGTGTGATAGGTGCTTTGCCGCAGGGATTAGATACATAAGGGGGAAGCTTAGGGTTAATATGGGCAAGTTATTTTGATGAGTGAGATCGCGAGTACTTATTCGCTAAATCTATTACTTAATTCACTATAGATTTAATTCACCATAGAAAAGAGGACGGCGTTGTGGCTTTTAAAAAGGACAGTTGGCTAGTTAGAGGAGTGCTTATTGTTGCTGTCGCGGCGTTTGTAGCGGTTCCTATCATATTTGCCTTCAATGGCCGCACCTCTAGCCCTGGGGCTGACACGCCCCCAGCAGCAGCGCAAACAGCCGCTGATGAGGCAACCCAGCTGCAAGGTACTATAGACGGCTACAATACCGTGCTAGCACGCGAGCCCGACAATCAAACGGCACTGGCTGGCATCGTTAATGCCAAAATTCAGCTGAAAGATTTGAAAGGGGCTGTAGAACCGCTGGAGCGCTTAGCTGCGCTTAATCCTGACACGCCTGAGTATGCTGTCCTGCTCGCTCAAACGAAGCAGCAGCTCAAGGATTTGGAGGGGGCCGCGCAAACTTACCGTCAGGTGCTGACGAAACATCCCGGCAACGTCCCCGCGCTCGAAGGATTGGTGGCTTTGCTGCTGAGCCAGGAGCGCAGCGAGGCCGCTGTTGGCCTGCTGCAAGATACGCTCAATACAGCCGACCAAACCAATGAGCTTTCGCCGGGCAGTGTGGATAAGCTTTCTGTGAAGCTGCTGCTCGGTCAGGTGTATGTAGAGCAGAAAAAGTATGATGACGCGGTGAAGATGTATGACGAGGCGATCGCGGACGCCAAAGCCGCCTCCCCTACTCAGCCAGACTTCCGCCCAACGCTAGCGAAAGGCTTAGTGCTGCAAGAACAGGGCGATGAAACTGCGGCTAAAGCCCTATTTGATGAAGCGGTGGCAATGGCCCCTACCCAGTACAAAGACGGCGTTCAAAAGCTGATTAGCGAAAAAACAGCGCCCGCTGCTGCGGGCGCTAATAGCTCTAAAGTGCCGGTCGCAGGCAGTGAGCCGAAAAGTGAGCCAAAAGGGGCTGAGGCACCGCCGGTTGAGCAGAAGTAGGGCAATTGGGACAGCGGCTACGGCCTAAATTTAGCCAAACTTAGGCCGCATTTTCTACTCTAAGCATTCTGCCGCGACAGCCGCTTAGCATGAGCCGTAATGGTAGTATCGGCTGCATCTTCGGCCATAGCATCCACCTGATCAAATTCAATATGGTTGAGCAGGGTAGTGACGAAAGCAAACAGCAAAAACGGTAAGGATAATACCAAAATCAGGCCTACGGTTGCTAAGGCATAGAGCGGGCGGCTCGCCCCCATAAGCCCTAGCGCCGCAGCTAAACTCACGAATAGTACAATCAGCCAAACAATGATTTGGCTGTAAATATCGCCAAAGGTGAGGGTACAATTCATCCGATACTTTTTAGCCTTGTCCATAAGCTTTATTGTTAACTCCTGTGAAGCAATAGAGGATTAGAGGATTGATAAGTTTGTGTTAACAGGATATCGAGTGCCCTTTATTTTGGGGTGATTTATCAATAGAGTTCAAGAATTAATAAGATTACTTACGTGGCTTATCGCTATCTCTTGCTATACAAGCCTTACGATGTCCTCAGCCAGTTTACGGATGAGGGCTCTCGTGAGGGCTTTAGACGCGCTACGCTGAAAGACTATGTGTCGGTACCGGATGTATATGCGGTGGGCCGATTAGACCGGGACAGTGAGGGCTTGCTGCTGCTGACAAATGATGGCCCCATGCAGCACCGGCTCAGTCATCCTAAGTTTCAGCATCGGCGGCAGTATTGGGTGCAGGTAGAGCGGGTGCCTGATGAGGGGGTGATCGCACAGCTTAGCGGCGGCGTCACCATTCGCGGCTACCGCACTCGGCCCGCTGAAGTAAAGGCGATCGCCGAACCCAGCTTGCCTCCTAGGAACCCGCCCGTTCGCTATCGTAAACAAATACCAACGGCCTGGCTGGAGATGACGCTGAGCGAAGGTAAAAACCGGCAGGTTCGTCGCATGACTGCCGCCGTGGGCTTTCCAACCCTACGCTTGGTGAGGAGTGCGCTTTTTTTGACAGGTGATTCGTCACTTAGCCTCCTTACTCTAAAGGGGCTTCAGCCGGGAGAATGGCGCGAGCTGACGGCGGAAGAGCGGCGATCGCTGCCGAAACGTTAGGCCGAAACGTTAGAGTGAGTGACACCTCTATACTTATAATTTGCATCTCCAGCTCAGTTTGGAGCTTTTAGCCACACCTTTATGAAAGTAATAAAGTAGCCCTATGCTCACCTGTCCTGCTTGCCAATTTGCCAACCCCCCAGATCACAAGTTCTGCCAGCGCTGTGGCGAGCCACTTCTGGCAGCGCCTGCGAGTCAGCCGCTTCAGACGTTTGTGGGGCGATCGCTGCGAGCAAACCTGATGCCAGCCGACAGAATCGGCCTGAGCCCGGCTACTTATATAGAAGAAGGGTTAGAAAAAGGGTTAGAAAAAGGGACAGAAGAAGGTACGCAGGGCAGTCATCGCGCCGCATCTCCCAAAAAGACTTCCAGAAAGAATCGCTATCAGGTCGTCACCGTTCTCAATCAGGGCAGCGCCTTAATTAACGATACGACGCCCGAGGCGCTTGAGCCCCTGCAAGAGCAGCTCGTCGAACTCACTGAAGCTCCTTTATCAACCCTTCAATCTACCGCTGAGCTGCCTGCCGCTGCCTACCCTTACCTCCTGCTTTCCGACGCAGCCCCCGTGCTTTACGATGCCTGGGAGCAAAACGAAACCACTATACTCATTACCCAGCTTGAGCAGCCTGAGCCATCGTCCCTAATCCAGTCTTTTTCTACCGCCGTCGATCCGCTACAGCATGTTTATTGGCTCTACCGGCTAACAGACCTGTGGACTGCGCTTGAAGAACTGCCTCAGTGGCGTTCTAGCCTTTTGTTGGCAGATAATATTGGCATAGATAGCGAGCAGTCAGTTCGCATTCGGCAGTTTATCTCACCCGCTAGCGAGCCGCCGAGCCTGGCCGATCTTAAGGCCTTTTTGCAGTCGCTGCTGGCACAGCCTGATCGAGGTGCGATCGCCCCACTCAAACAGATCAGGCAAATTATTTTAGCGGTTAGCTCATCCCATACTCTAGAACAGCTCCGCAGCGATTTAGCCGCCATTGGAGAATCTTTGTTAGAAACCCCAGCCGCGATGACACCCCCATCCAACGCACCTGACAGCGCACCTGGCATAGAGACCTTGAACCCAAATCCGATAGATATCACTCCCTCGTCTGCGCCTATTCCCCTCAACCAGCCCGCCGAAGAAAACGTACTGTTAGAAGATTTCAACGCCAACGACATGCCAATAGACAATATAGATATAGACAAAGATATAGATCTTTTCGAGCCCAGCGACAACGACGAATCGACCATAGCTTTGCCGATGAATCTCAATGATATAGAGTCAGCAGGACGAACCGATGTAGGTCGTCAGCGCGATCATAATGAAGACTGTTTTTTGATTGCGAGCAACACTCACAAGCAGGTCGATAACCAAGGACAAACCACTCAGACTCATTCGCTGTATGTACTGTGCGACGGTATGGGTGGCCATGCAGGCGGGGAAATTGCCAGCCAGCTCGCAGCAGAAACACTTTCTGCCTACTTTGCAGAGCATTGGCCTGATCCCATACCGGGTGCCCCACCAGCCCCACTGCCTACCGAGAAGATGGTTACTGAGGCCGTAAGGCTTTCTAACCAGGCCATTTACGACATCAATGAGAAAGAAGATCGAGCAGGCCATGAGCGGATGGGTACCACGCTAGTGCTAGTACTCGTGCAGGGCACCGAAGCAGTTGTTGCTCATGTGGGAGACAGCCGCCTGTATCAGTACACCCGCCGGACGGGGCTAAAGCAAATTACCACTGACCATGAAGTCGGCCAAAGAGAGATTCAGCGCGGCGTCCCCGAGGCCATTGCCTATGCTCGCCCGGATGCTTATCAGCTTACTCAGGCACTAGGGCCAAGGGGCAATACAGACCTTATGCCTAGCGTATCCTATCTCTCATTTTCGGAAGATGCGCTGCTGCTGCTGTGTTCTGACGGCCTGAGTGACAACAACTTGGTAGAAAATTACTTAGATAGCCACATCGACCCGATTTTACGGGGTAAAAAAGATATCGAAACGGGCGTAGATGAACTGATAGCTCTAGGGAATGAGGTCAATGGCCATGACAATATTAGTGCGATCGCCATTCGCCTAAAAGTCAGCCCTGACATGGGAAAAATGCAGGGAACCACCGCTCCTCGCCCACAGCAAACCATCATTCAGTAATCTTGTCAGTAATCTTTTGGCGCTTCTCCATCTGAGAAATCTGTTGCTTCGCCTTATGCCAAAACGCATTGAGTTCGCTGGCGCTGTACTCGTTGATGGGCTTATCAGCCTGCGCTTCTACTTTTTCAAATCGCTGTACAAACCGGCGACTTGTTCCTTGCAACGCCGCCGTAGGGTCTAAGCCCTTCCAGCGAGCAACTTGAATAAGTGAGAAAAACAAATCGCCTAGCTCACCTTCTTGCGCCTCTTTAGACTCATGCTCTAGAGCGTGCTGAAACTCAGCCATTTCTTCACTGACTTTCTCCCATACTTGTTCAATGGTTTCCCACTCAAAGCCCGCCTTGGCTGCTTTTTTAGAAATTTTCATTGCACCCATCAGCGGCGGCATAGAGCAGGCATAGCGTTTGAGCTTAGGCGAAAGCTTATTAGGGTCTTCAGTCCCAGCCTTCTCCTGTGCCTTAATTGCTTCCCAGGTTACCTTTATCGCTTCTGGCGTATTAGCGATCGCCTGCTTCGCCCCTTCAGCCGCAAATACATGAGGATGACGACGAATCATTTTCTCGGTGATGCCTTGAGCAACGTCCCCTAAGTCAAAATCTCCTTGATCTTGAAAAACCTGCGCCTGAAGAACAACCTGAAGCAACAGATCGCCCAGTTCTTCAGCGATGTCTTGTTTATTGCCCGATTGAATGGCATCAACTACTTCGTAAGCTTCTTCAATCACGTAGGGTGTCAAAGTTTGCGGCGTTTGCGCTAAGTCCCACGGGCAGCCGCCATCGGGATTGCGTAGCTGGGCAATAACCGCGATTAAATGCTGTATCTCCATCAAAGTTCGTGAGATCTGTTCTGATTGTGCTGGAGCGTTGTCAGGAGACTTCGATTCAAGCTTAGGCGGCGTTTTCATAGACACTAAAAAAGATGGGGACTACTCCATTATGAGACGAAAACCAAACAAGATGTGCTTTGAATTTACCGGACGATCGTGTTCGTAGGCAGCGCGACAAAAGCCGGGATAGTCGTCCCAGCCGCAGCCCTTCAAAATAACTTCGGGTTTGGGCTAATCTGCTAGTGTATTTGTATATTCGAAGACGTTACCAGCCATGTCTTCTATACCATAAAGGCTGCGACTAGCACCCGGCATCACACATGACCTGAGTCATCTCGGCCTTATCCGTTGTCAATTTGAAAACTCAGACACTGATCGGCTTTAGAGAGCCCTGCTCAGGGCAGTACACCTCTCGTCAAAAGTATACCTCAAGCAGCATTACGCCTTTGGCCTTCCCTGATGTATCTATTAAGATCAGCACCATCATCAATTAAGGAACAATCACTTAACTGTTGAGTAATGACAAAATCTGTGGTGTAATCCCCGTCAAATCTTTTACTGGGGTGAATGCTTTTGCATTAGGGCCAACTGTTAGCAGCGGCACGTTGTTTAGGGTATGACGCTTGGTTGAAAGGTCTTCTACATTACCATGATCGCTGGTGAGAATGAGGGTAACGTTTGCAGGAAGATGGGCGATCGCACTCTCCAAAAAA
>JBGTGK010000252.1:0-2417 GCA_041746795.1 Phormidesmis sp. | reverse complement strand
ATCCCCAGCGTTTGTTAGCGAACAAGTCAGTTAGCTGATAGAAAATTCAGGTGAAAGTTTATGAGATTGATGGAGCGAAGAGACTTTTTACGGCTAGGTGCAGGCACTACAGCAGCTATACTGCTATCGCAGTGCTCTAGATCTCAGCCACAGCCTTCTATACCCGTCTCTGCGCCTATTCAGTTTGAGACCTATAAAAGCGAAGGTGGTTTGCTCAGTTTGGACTTGGAAGCCAAAGCTCAATCTGTGCAGTTAGGCGATTCTCTTTCAGAGAGGCTGCGCCATCGCACTGCCAACTTGCTCGCCTACAACGGCCAAGTCCCTGGCCCACTGCTAGAAGTCAACGCTGGTGATAGAGTACAAATTCGCTTCACAAACCAGCTAAACCAGCCGACCAACATCCACCACCACGGCCTGCATATTCCGCCCACAGGATCAGGTGACAATGCATTTCTAGAAATCTCTCCCGGCGAGAGCCACACATACGAGTATCAGATTCCTGATACCCATCCAGCGGGTACTTTTTGGTATCATCCTCACAAGCATGGCCTGGTAGCCGAACAGCTCTTCGGCGGACTCGCTGGTCTCTTTATTGTCCGTGGCGAGCTAGACAAGATTCCCGAGATCAAAGCCGCCAAAGAAGAGTTCTTAGTGCTCAAAGATTTTGCCCTAGACGATAATGGGAATATTTCTGATACCGGCCACATGGCTGCAATGACGGGACGTGCTGGCAGTTTGCTAACGGCTAGCGGACAGGTCAATCCTGCTATGACCATTGCGAAGGGCGGGCTATTGCGATTGCGACTATTAAACGCCTCCCCTTCACGCTTCTTTCGCCTATCGCTAGAAGACCATCCGATGCAACTGATTGCCACAGACGGCGGTGCTATCTCGTCACCTGTTGAACTAAGTGATGTCGTACTAGCCCCTGGCGAGCGGGTTGAGGTGCTGGTGCAGGGAAATCAAAAGCCGGGTGATTATCGCCTGATTAACCAACCTTTCAACCCTGCGCAGGGCGGGATGATGGGGGGCATGATGGGCCAAAACCAAGGGTTAGATAGTGCTGAAATGGTAGCGACACTTACCTACGATGGAGAAACTGATGAAACGCCTTTACCCAGCCAGTTAATTGCAGTTGAGCCGTTGCCAGAACCACAGACCATCCGGCAGTTCACACTGAGTCATGGCATGGGTGGTGGCGGCATGATGATGGGCGGTGGCATGGTCTTTATGATCAACGGCAAAGCCTTTGATTCCTCTCGCATTGACACTCAGGTAATGCTGAACACAGTTGAAGACTGGGAGATTACAAATACGGGCTCAATGATCCATCCCTTTCATGTTCACACCAACAAATTCCAAATCATCAGCCAGAACGGTCAGCCTATGCCTTATGCCGCTTGGAAAGATGTGGTATCGGTGAGCCCTGGAGAAACCGTGCGTATTCGCATGGCTTTTCGTGACTATACAGGCAAAACGGTCTATCACTGCCATGTACTCGATCATGAAGATCGCGGCATGATGGGGACTTTGGAAATCCAACAAGCCTAGGAACTACTAGAGACGTCATAAACGGATAAAACGATGAGGTTGAACATAAGGCAAAAGTAATGGCTAAAAAGAGACAGCGACTAAGCGCTTTGTTGAATAGACAGAACATGCTTGCGCTGGGAGTTTTGTTGCTGTCGTTGTTGGTCTACGCTTGGGTTTCTACTCAGGTAGATGCGAATTTGCTTACGCCTGAAGGATTACAGCAAGCCGTTACAGATGCCGGTATCTGGGGCGTATTAGTCTACATCGCGGCAATCGCTCTGGCGGTGGTAATAAGTCCTATTCCGGGTGCGCCCTTGACGATTGCAGCAGGCGCAGTTTGGGGTGCTATCCCCGCCGGTATTTACAGTGTCATTGGTGGCTTCTCAGGTAGCCTGATTGCTTACTTCATCGGGCGATCGCTTGGACGCTCTGCGGTAAAATCGCTGACGGGCAAAGTCATCTACTTTTCAAAAGAGAAAGGAGAATGGCTACTCGGGGGGCTTATCTTTATCACTCGTCTGTTGCCAGTATTGTCTTTTGATCTGATTAGCTACGGTGCCGGACTCGCAGGCTTGTCTGTGCCTATATATGCCTCTTCAACGTTGCTAGGCATGATTCCGTCAACGTTGCTGCTGACTTATTTAGGGGAAGCTTTTACGCTGGGTGCTGGGGCTGCGATCTCGCTCTCCATAATATTTCTCCTGCTCTTGGTGCTGCTCCCTTGGGGCATTCGTCGATACAACTGGTTTGGTTTACGAGACATTGTTCGTATCGAGTAATTACAGATGCTTCCAACTCAACACCCCGAGTTAGAAGAGGAGCTGTGCGAAGAAATTCAGACTGTCCTTCACAGGCGATCGCCTACTGCCAACCTAAGTATGGTA
>JBGTGK010000251.1:0-4671 GCA_041746795.1 Phormidesmis sp. | reverse complement strand
TGTGAGGTTGCCAGTGTTCTGGTCGGTGCTCTGGTCGGTACTTTGGCAAAACTCGCCGAGTCGCACCGTTTCTTTCTCTTTGCCGATGATATTGAACGAGGGCAATGACGCATCAATGCCAGCAATCACCATATGCACTGAATTGGTGCCAATGTCTATTGCAGCCAGCACGAACTCCTGATGACTTTTCCCTTTCAGGCGATCACCTATATCTAATGGAATAGAGGGATATTGGGCTGTTGGTTCTACGGCAATAGTGTTGACCATCAAAGAGGTGCGGCAATAGTGACGATAATTTTTACTTATCGTACATCGGCAGTGCCCTGGTTGATAGTCCTAGCGAGTAGGCTAATTGAATTGGCACTAGCCAGCCGCCGCAAATCGGGTGCGAATTTCTTCGGTGCGCTTGCGGTTCGCGCCCAGGTCGGACTTACCTAAGCGGGCTGCCGTGCGCGTATGAATAACAGATTCTCCAGGCGGCGCATAAAATTCTACGTCGTCAACAAAGCCCATCAGCTTGCTAGAGAATTCGGCGTAAAGATAGTCGTCAGTGACTTTGTTGACGGTGGAGCGCTCCATGCCTTCGATTATCCCTTTGAGCTGGGCGATCGCATCTTTAGCCGAACCCGTATAGGCAAAAGCGGCAATAGAGTGCTCTTTGTCGTCAGCAGGCGCTTGAGAGTTCACGCAGTTAGGAGTGCTCGGGCAGCTTTTGAGCTGTCCGTTGGTAATGCCTAAGTCAGTGGGGGGCGTCCCTGAAAAAGAGAATAAAGACACGGTAGACGGCTCCAAAGGTGAGTTTTATAAATTAAATCCTACAGCCCCAGCCCTATAGCCCCGCTTGAGGGCGGTACTAGCGGTTGTGCATGGAAGGCAGCTTATACCACGGTAGGTGTGGATACTGATGATGTTCCCAATGATAGTCGAAATGGTAGCAGCTCAAAAATGACAAAAAGGGTGACGCCTGAGAGCTGTTGGCACGGTGGGCGTTGGTATGTCCACCTGCGGGCGGCTTGTGCGGACGATAGGTACCAAAGTAAAACAGCTGCCATGAGCTAATTGCCTGGGGTAGTAGCCAAAACAAAGCGACGTTGATCAGCGGCACATGGAATATAAACAGCAGCGGATAGAAGAAAAAGGACATCCCCCAAAAGATGACAGCGCCCTGCTTTCCTTTAATGTAAACTCGCATAAACTGGAAGTACCACGACCAAAAGCCACCTGAATAATAATCAGGATCACTCGCCTGAGCGGGCGTACGATGGTGCTGATGGTGGCATTCTGAAAGCTTTGTGAAAGAGAGCATACTGTAAATGCCCAAGATGATTCGCCCAGCCCAGTCATTTGCTTTGGGGTAGGCGGGCATGAGCGTGCCATGCATAGCATCATGCGCCAAAATGAACAGCCCTGTGTGCAAAAAAGACCGTGTTGCGATCGCAGCCACCGCGCCTACTAACGGAAGTTCTCTAGCATCGGGCAAAACAAATAGGCTGGCGTAGAGTGTCAGCAACCAGAGTCCTACGATCAGAACAGCGATAGAAATTGAGACAAAAGATTCTCTAACAAGTGAGGTAGGTAAAGAGCGGGCTGTCATAAAACTAAAGAGAGTCTGGGTAGGGACTTACGCAACACTGAACATATACAGATGCTAGTTATGTAGAAACGTTAAGACGATTCTACTGCACCCTAACAGGTATTTAGTAGCCAGCTAACTTCCCTACGGGTGAGATTTGCTACGATTCTCTTCTGTTTTTCTATGACAGGTATTTATGATTAAGAATATTTAGCTCTCCCTTGACAGAATGAGCGTCTAGCCTATCCGTCTGGTTTATCTGTCTGGTCTGGCCAAGCCCTGACTAACTCTGTTGATTCGATATCGTAAGCTAGCCGTATGCTATAAGGGCTTTGCCCATAACAGCGACCTATGCCAAATCTTTCTTCCGACCAGCTAGCTCAGCTTTACCAAAATTTTTCGGCCCAGTTCAAAAGCGTCATTTTGGCAACGGTGAACGAGGCGGCTGAGCCTCAAGCCAGCTACACCCCGTGCGTGATTGACGAAGCGCGCAATATTTATGTATTTGTCAGCGGACTGTCTGCCCACACGCAAAATCTTACGGCTACGGGCAAAGCCAGTGCGCTGTTTGTAGAGGACGAGGCCAAAACGCCCCAGATGTTTGCGCGTAAGCGGTTAAGCTACCGCTGTACGGCCAGCCTATTAGAGCGAGAGAGTGAGCATTGGCGTGCGATCGCCCAACAGTTTGAATCTCGCTTTGGCAACATTGTCGAAGTCATGACGGGCCTGCCCGACTTCCGCATTTTTCAGCTGCGCCCCCAGTCTGGCCGGTTTGTGGTGGGCTTTGGCGCAGCTTATGACGTTGACCCCAATGACCTGAGCAAGCTGATTCACAAAGTTAGTTCATAAAGGCGAAAGCTAGGGCAGCGTCGAGCCTGCGCCGACGCCGCACCAGGAAACAAATGCCAGGAGAAAACGCTCTAAATCGCTAGCTGTTTATTTGGCTATCTAATTGTTGGCTAGTTGTTGGTGCCCTCTTCCTCTTCTTCCCAGCAGTCTACCGCGAGCAAATCGCCGATAGCGTCTTGCATGGTGAAGTCAAAAGACTGTAGTTCGGCCTTCCAGTGAGGCCATTTGTCGCCAAAGATGAAGGCGATTTTCCACAGGCTGTCGGCGGGGGAAATGGCTTTGGTTTCGACCAGTGATCGCACCTTGCGCTGAAACTTTGCCATGGGATGAGTTGCCACTAATTCGCTTAGCGGCTTAACCGTGATTACTTTCGTCATAAATTCAGTTTTGGAAAATACTAGTGTTGGAAATATTGGAATGTGAGAATGCTGCCTTAGCCAGCCGTCAGCCCCAGCGTAAAAGGCGCTGGCTTCAAACACGTAACTTTAGATTGTCGATGCCAGGTGATGCTATGTACCGCTTATATCCAGACTACTGAAGTCTATTCCTGGATGCCGGTAGTGCCTCGCTAATTATAGTATGCAACTAGGTGCAATGCTGACCTAGCGTAATACAGACTTTCACCCTTCGTAAGCCTGCAGTAACAAGTTATAGCGAATAAGCGTATCACAGCCTCAGGCCGTTAATCTTTCGTAAGAATAACTTTTTTCAACTCAAAGGTGTTATTCCGGAGGATAGAATTCTCACGTCATTGGCGTGGTGAACTACTCTTACTGTCCAAGCCTTTGGCGGGTTGGTTCAGGAAGGTCAGCCCGTTAGCCGCTGCTCGCTATGTTTTTTATTCTATAGCAAAATAGAATTAATGACACAATCTAAGCGAATAGTCGCAAATAGTAGCCATCGAATATCATCGCGCTTACTAATCTCGCGCTTATTGATGGCTTCGCGCTACACTAATGACCTTGCTATTCGCCCTGCTATCAGGTGCTACGAATGGTTTAGCCGTTGGGCTAGTTGCCTGCTAGCGCCCTGTTCAAAACGTTCCAAAAGCCTCAGCTCTATTTGTTGCCTCTTTTTTATTGTTACCTCTTTTTTATGGTCGCTTCCCCTCAAAACTCCGCTCAGCCTAGCGATGATGCATCAGCAGTATCGGCTCCAAAAATTGATAGCCAGATTAATAGCCAAGCTGCCAGTCTCAAGCTATTGCGCACCCACGAGTCTGAGAAACTAGAGCGCATTCGCCACACCTTTTCGCATGTGATGGCAATGGCCGTGCAGCGGCTGTTTCCCAAGGCGCAGGTCACCATTGGCCCGTCGATTGACTACGGCTTTTACTACGACTTCGACAATCCTGAACCTTTTACCGATAAAGACCTGAAGACGATCAAAAAAGAGATGATAAAAATCATCAAGAAGGGATTACCAGTTATCCGTGAAGAAGTGAGCCGCGAGGACGCCAAAAGCCGGATTGAGAAGCTGAATGAGCCCTACAAGCTAGAGATTTTAGCAGGCTTACAAGAGCCGATTACGCTTTACCATCTGGGTGATGAATGGTGGGATTTGTGCGCGGGGCCGCATGTCGAGACCACAAAAGAGCTTAACCCTAAAGCTTTTTCATTAGACAGCGTGGCGGGTGCCTACTGGCGAGGCGATGAGAAGCGGGCGCAGCTTCAGCGCATTTATGGTACGGCCTGGGAGACGCCTGAGGAGCTACAAGAATACAACCGGCGATTAGAGGAGGCCAAGCGCCGAGACCATCGCAAGCTTGGCAAAGAACTCGGACTGTTTGTGTTTTCAGATGTGGTAGGGCCAGGGCTACCGATGTGGACGCCCAAAGGAACGATTCTGCGCTCTACGCTGGAAGATTATCTTAAAAATGAGCAGGTAGCGCGAGGCTATTTGCCAGTCGTTACGCCTCATGTCGGCAAAGTGGACTTGTTCAAGCTCTCAGGGCACTGGCAAAAGTATAAGGATGACCTCTTCCCCATGATGGGTGAAAACGAGAAGGAAGGGTTCGTGCTTAAGGCGATGAACTGTCCTTTCCACGTAGAGATTTATAAGAGCCAGCTGCGGTCTTATAAGGAACTGCCGCTGCGGTATGCGGAGTTTGGCACGGTGTATCGCTATGAGCAGTCGGGCGAGCTAGGCGGACTCACTCGGGTGCGCGGCTTTACTCAGGATGATGCTCACTTATTCGTCACGCCCGATCAGCTGAATGAAGAGTTCCTTAAGGTAGTAGACCTGATTCA
>JBGTGK010000250.1:0-12179 GCA_041746795.1 Phormidesmis sp. | reverse complement strand
AGTGTGATGATTCAACCAGTCTCGAACATTCCTTGCCCTTTGGGAGAAAGGAATGTTCGTTGCTGTTAGCGATGGCTGACTGGCCAAGCTAGGCGATCGCATTTTACGAAAACTTAGAGAAAAACTTCGGACTGTCCAGCTTTGAGCTATAAACTACTAAATGTGGCGACGTTGCCAGCTAACCGTTCTGTTCAATAGGCAGTTCAATAGGCAGTGTGGCTTTGTCTTTTACCGTAGAAAGCGAGATCGTTGTTCGGGTTTGCGAGATTCCTGGAAGTGCCTTGATCTCTTCGCTCAAAAGCTGTTCTAAATCAGCGGTTCGTCGGCAGCGAACCTTGAGCAGATAGTCGCCTTCGCCGATGATGTGATGGCATGACTGAATGCTGTCGTTCGCCTGCACGTAGTCGATAAATTCCTGACGGTATCCGGGATGTTCTAAGGTGACAGTGATGAATGCAGTAAGCTCAATGCCCAGTTTTTCAGCATCAAGCCGGGCGGTGTAGCCAGCGATCGCACCCCCGCTCTCCAGCCGACGCACCCGATCGGCGATCGCCGGGGCCGACACCCCAAGCTGTTCGGCCAGCGCAGACCATCTCACTCGACCGTTGCAGGTGAGCGCCGTTAAAATTTGACGATCTAACTTGTCAATATCCATCTTAATTTATTTAATTAAGCCTGCTAGCCGAATTTTACTCATTAAACACAGATTTTTCAATACAACACTAACTTAAATAATCCAAAAATCTTTTTTGCTTACGTTAGAAATAAACCTGAGTCCTGAAGCTCTATGGCAGCATCTACACGCTTCAGGCAACCTGAGTAAGTCAATCCACAAAACGCCTGTAACGCTGCCACATGCAACCCCCGCAAAGCGTCAAAATGATTGAGGGTTTAGCGATTTATTTAACTAGTCCTCCGCATCTACCTCACAAGCACATTTTTTATGATTGGGAATCCCTCCGCGACCCTCGAACGAGCCTTAGAACAGATCAGCCTTCCAGCCGACTGGATAGGCATCAGAGCCACCCGGAAAAACAGCAGCTGGCGAGCCATGCGCGACGGGCATCCGCAGCAAAATGAGCGCGGGCTGAGCCAGGGCGCAATGGTTGAAGTGCTAGCCCAGGGCCAGTTTGGCTACAGCGCCACCAACCAAGTCACGCCTGAGGCCATCAGAGCCACCGCCCAGCGAGCTTACGATCAGGCGATCGCTGCCAGCCAGTGGGCCATCCACCGCTTTACCCCAGCCGTTCGCCCCTCAGTCAAAGGCGAGTGCATTTCTCCCTACGAGCAGGCACTCGATGCCCTCGGCGTCGGTGAGGTGAATGACCTGCTGCGTACGCTGTGCGAGCAGCTAAAAGTATCTACAGACATCGTTCGCACCAGCGCGATCGCTAGTAGCCATGAGGTAGAATCCTGGTTTGTGAGCAGCAATGGCTCTGAGCTGTACCAAAAGCTGATGATGCTGGAGACGCATATGGGTGCGATCGCTCAAGCCCCCGGCGTCACCCAGTCTCGCAGCGATAACGGTTACCTGGCTCGTAGCTACCAGGGCGGCTGGGAATTGTTTCAAGGTTCTGAGCTTTGGGATAGAGCCACCCGCATTGGAGAGCAAGCGGTAGAACTGCTAAGCGCACCCGACTGCCCCAATACCACCACCACCCTCGTACTAGCGCCCGACCAAATGATGCTTCAGCTGCATGAAAGCGTCGGCCACCCACTGGAGCTAGACCGCATCTTAGGCGATGAGCGCAACTATGCAGGCGGCAGCTTTGTGCGCCCTGAAGACTTTGGCACATTGGTATACGGCTCACCGCTGATGAACGTCACCTTTGATACCACTCAGGCAGGCGAGCTTGCCAGCTACCAGTTTGACGACACCGGTACACCCGCTGAGCGACAGTATTTGATTGAGTCAGGCGTTTTGCAGCGCGGACTGGGCGGACTGGAGAGCCAAACCCGCTTGCAGGTTCCGGGCGTTGCCTGCGCGCGTGCCTGTAGCTGGAACCGGCCTGCCATTGATCGCATGGCCAACATCAACTTAGAGGCGGGAGAAACCGACTTCGATACGATGATTGGGGCGATCACAGACGGCATTTATATGGAGTCCAACCGATCCTGGTCAATTGACGATCAGCGCCACAAGTTTCAGTTCGGCTGTGAATACGCCCGTAAAATTGAGAACGGCAAGCTAACGACCCTGCTAAAAAATCCTAACTACCGGGCGACGACGCCTCAGTTTTGGGGATCGCTTTCGCAAGTAGGCGATGGTAAAACGCTAGAAACCTATGGCACCCCTTGCTGTGGCAAAGGCGAACCCAATCAGCTCATCCGCGTCGGCCACGCCTCGCCCCTGTGCGCCTTTGAAAGTATTGAAGTCTTTGGAGGAGCCTAATTATGACCTTGCTTTCATCAGAACCTAACGCTAGCGCATCGGCTAAAGCGGCCAGCGACAGTGGCAATAGCCGCCGTCAGAACAGCCGCTATGAAGATACATTCAACCGCCTGACAGAGGCAGTAGGCGATCGCCTTTCATCCTCAGAGCATCACTTTTCCCTCTCGCTAGCCGCAGAAGACTCCCAGTTCACCCGTTTCAACCGGGCGAAGGTACGCCAAACGGGTCAAGTACGCGACGGACAGCTACAGCTCACGCTGATGACCAACGATCAGACGACCACCGCTCACGTTCCTTTTGTCGGTGAGTTTGAGACAGACTGGGCCGTGACCGAGCAGGCGATCGCAGTGCTGCAAAAAGACCTGCCTCACCTACCGGTCGATCCCTACGTCGTGCTGCCAGAAGCCCTGCCAGAAGTCCTGCCAGAAGCCGCTGACCAAGGCCGCAGCCGTGAAGTGCGTAGCGGCAAACTGCTCAGTGCTACAACAGTCGCTGAAACCGTGCTTGCGCCGGTTCAATCCCTAGATTTTTCCGGACTGTATGCAGGTGGACTCAGCTACCGAGCCTACAGTGACTCGGCAGGCAAGCGGCACTGGTTTGAAGCACCGTCTTTCACGCTGGATTACTCCTTATTTAGAACTCGTCCCGGCCAAGCTGTCAAAGGCACCCTCGCGGGCCATCAGTGGAACCCAGCAGACTATCGCGAAAATATTAGCACCAGCCAGCAGCAGCTCGCTTTGCTAGAACGACCGGTTCAAACCATTGCCAAAGGCGACTATCGCACTTATTTAGCTCCCACTGCCGTGGCCAATTTGATGGAGACTGTGGCCTATGGGGGGCTGGGCGAAGCATCACTGCGTCAGCGTCGCAGCGCTTTTAGCAAGCTAGAGCAGGGAGAAGCTACCCTATCAGAACAGTTTTCTCTTGAGGAAAATTTTCAGCAGGCAGGTGTACCCAGGTTCAACCAAAACGGCGCGATCGCACCTGTGCTAATGCCTGTTATCTGCCAGGGCCGCTGGATGAGCGCATTGGTGAACGATCGCAGTGCTAAAGAATATGGCAAGCCCAGCAACGCCGCCAATTCGGGAGAATATCTAAGAGCCCCAGCAGTAGCCGCTGGACAGCTCAGCGAAGATCAGATCCTCACCCAGCTAGGAACCGGTCTATACCTTTCTAACCTGCACTATCTCAACTGGAGCGACTTAACGGCTGGACGCATCACCGGCATGACGCGCTACGCCTGCTTTTGGGTGGAAAATGGCGAAATGGTCGCCCCGATTGAAAATCTTCGCTTTGACGACAATCTCTATCGTTTTTTGGGCGAGGGGCTGATGGCGCTGACGGATAGGCAAACCTTTTCTCCAGCGGTAGATACTTATGAGAGGCGATCGCTCGGCGGCATGTGGACGCCCGGCATGCTGATAGACCAGTTCCGGTATACGCTGTAGCTAATCATCCTAACAGCGCATCTGGCGACATCACAGTCCCTATGACTTCTGAACGACAACTCTCGATTTCATTCAGCAGCGTTCTCGTCGTATTTGCAGCCATCACAGCAGCCATTATCGGCTGGCAGCTCAGAGGGTTACTAATGCTAGTGATGATTTCAGTGGTGCTCGCCTGCTCTATCGCCCCGATTGTCAATTGGGCAGAGCAGTTTCGAGTGCCTCGCTGGCTAAGCGCCCTGCTGACCTACGTCGCCATTATCGGCGCATTAGTAGGCGTCGTCTTACTCATTGGCCCTACGGTGCTTGACCAAATTCAGCTACTGGTCAGACAGATGCCGCTGCTGCTGCGTAAAGCGGTCATGCAGGTAGAAGCCTGGACGCTGACGCTTAACGACAATCGGCCCGACTTCACCAGCCAGATATTTGATCAGCTCGACGTGCAGGCGATCGCAGCCTGGGCCGTGCGCTCAACCCGCCAAATCGCCCTGCGCTCCTTTAGTCTCACCACTGGACTATTGGGCACGCTGCTCAGCCTCATACTCGCCATTTTCATTTCCGGCTACATGCTATCCGACAGCCGCACGCTTACCCGCAACTTCACCCGGCTGCTGCCTCAGCCCTGGGATCAGCGCATCAGCGATCAGCTGCCTGAAATTGCCAGTCGCATTGGCGGCTACATTCGCGGGCGGCTGCTCGTCTCAGGTACTTTAGCGATCGCCACCGGCATCGGCCTGGGCTTTTTAGGACTGCAAGATTTTGCGATTGGCTTGGGGGCGATCGCAGGTGTCACCAACCTTATCCCCTTTCTCGGCCCCCTTCTCGGCGCAATTCCCGCCCTCATTGTCGCCATTCCTCAAGGCGGTTGGACAGTCCTTTGGGTCGTTCTCTTCTACGTCGTCATTCAAAACGTCGAAACCTATATCCTCGATCCGTTGCTAGTCGGCTCATCAGTCGGGGTACATCCGCTTTATCAGCTGCTAGCCGTACTAAGCGGTGCCCAGGTACTAGGCATTATCGGCGCATTAATTGTGCCACCCTGGGTCGCAGGCGGCGCAGTCCTGCTAGAAAACCTGTACCTACAGCCTAAATTAGCAGCAGAAGAGCACCCGCCCTCAAAAACAACCGATCCGGCTGTAGCGCACTAGCGCAAATCATCCTGATCCAAAGACCATCCTGATAACCTCAAGCATTGCCGAATGCAGAAAATAGAACCCAGCACAGGATGAAGCGCATGCTACATCTCACCAAAGCTGCCGTGAACTTATGCAGAAAGATTGCGGCTATCTGAGTTAACCAGCAAAATCGCATAGTTTGCATAAAGCAGTCTTAATGCAGAAACAGCGAGGGCAATTTTCAGAAAAAACGCTCCATTTGGATTTATGGTCTATAGCTGGGCTATCTCCTATCGGAGAGGCAAAGCCAACAGCTACACTCAGCCCTTATTCTCGGTGGCTGAGTGCAGCCGAAGCCACGGGCTCGCAGGTGCCCTCCTTTTGGTAAAACCTGCTGTGTTACAACTGACCACTTCACTCGATCGTTAGGAGATATAACAGCCATGTCATCAGCACCCATGTCGTCAAAGCAAAAGGGCGTCACCGTTTGGTTCACTGGGCTCAGTGGCGCTGGTAAAACCACGATTAACGATGCGCTGACTGAAAAGCTGCGCGATCGCGGTGTCAAGCTAGAAGTGCTAGACGGCGATATCGTTCGCACTAACCTCACTAAAGGCTTAGGCTTTAGCAAAGAAGACCGCGATGAAAACGTCCGCCGGATTGGCTTTGTTTCCAACCTGCTCACCCGCAACGGCGTCATTGTACTCGTATCGGCCATTTCTCCCTACCGCAACATTCGCGACGAAGTGCGCGATCGCATCGGCGACTTCATGGAAGTGTACGTCAGCGCCCCGGTAGAAGTGTGCGAACAGCGCGACGTTAAGGGTCTATATGCCAAAGCTCGCTCTGGAGAAATCAAGCAGTTCACAGGTATTAGCGATCCTTATGAGGAACCGTTGAACCCTGAGGTAAACTGTGAAACTCACAAAGAGACTTTGGAAGAAAGCGTCAACAAAGTAATTGTTAAGCTGGAGGAGATGGGCTACCTCCCCACTCCCGTCCTCGCGTAGGTTGGGTTACGTCATCAAATCGTCGAGATCGGCGTAATCAGGTAGGGTGGTATCGATTTGTTTGCCCTGGCGAATAACCACGCGATCGCCCTGCCCCCTCGCCATCAGCTCATTAAAGCTCCGCGCCTTAAACACCACCAAATCCGCTGCCAATCCTTTCCCTATCACCCCCACATTCTCCAATCCCATCATCTCCGCTGGCGTACTCGTAACCGACTGAGGCCAATCGCCGATAGGATGAGCCAAGTGCCCAATGCGAGCCGATTGCTTAAACACCTCTAGCCCATCATGATCGCCATAGGCGAAAAACGGATCGCGACAGTTATCAGAAGCCAAAGCCACCATTACGCCTGCTTCCTTTAGCTCACGCAAAATGGTTACGCCTCGATATCGGGGCGTTCTTCCTGCCTGCCGATCTTGCAAATACAAGTTGCACATCGGCAGGCTCACAACAGAAACACCGGCATCTTTCACCATACTGAGCGTCTTTTGAACTTCATCATCCGACTGCACAGACAAGCTACAGCAGTGCCCACAGGTAACTCGCCCGGTAAATTCATGTCGAATCGTCGCCGCCGCCACATGTCTTAGAGCGATATCATCCGGGTCTAAACTCTCATCTGTATGAAAATCCAGATCTAAGTTTCTCTCTTTTGCCAGTTCAAACACCCGATCAATTTGTTGAACAATGTCGGAGTTCATAAAGGCTACGCCCCCCAAAACGCCGCTAGACTCCGCCACAAGGTCAGCTAGCTTCTCTCCTTTCGGCTCCATAAAATGATCCAGCGAGACCAGACAGACTGCCTGTAAAAGAATCTTACTTGCCCACTTTTTGCGCAGCTCACGAAACACCTCAAAGCTAATCTCTCCCTGCGCCTCGAAAGCATCCAAATGAGTGCGCACCGCCTGCGACCCGTGGGCATAGCTGCACTTCAGTCCAAACTCCATTCTTCTGTAAACATCTTCCGCCTCCCACCGCTGTGCGCTATCGTTTTGCACGGTTGTCAGCGCGCCTAAAAAAGTTCCGTCAGGGTTAGGACTACGCGGCCAAATGTGGCCTTTGTCTAGATGCGTGTGCATGTCTACAAAGCAGGGCCAAATCAGCCCAGATTGAACATCAATCGCAGGCAGATTGTCCTTAGTCTCTGAGCCATTGGTCTCGGGGCCGGTACGCTGCAACGCAACAATTTTCCTATCTCTCACCTCTATATCTACCGAAATGAGCGTCTCGCGATCCGGGCTCCGCTCAAACTGCTCAACCGCCAACAAACCGGAAGCCGTATTATTCAGAAATGTCAGCGGAACGCATCCATTGCGCAGCCAGTAGTGGGCGCTATCAGGGATCTTAAGAAAAGAGGTCATTTTAGTAGGCATAAAAACTAAAGGGCACCATTGGCTACACTAGGGTCAGCCGCTTAGCAATTAAAAGCCATGGTTCAGCAGCTTTCCAAAACAGACGTCATCTATCCTGACAGCGACGGTCAGCCAATGTCAGACAACACAAAGCAGTTTAGATGGATCGTCACCATCAAAGAAAATTTAGAAATTATTTTCTCTGGCGATCCTAACGTTTTTGTCGCTGGAGACTTGCTTTGGTACTCAGTAGAAGGCAGTAACCAAATTCGTCAGGCTCCTGATGCAATGGTTGCCTTGGGTCGGCCTAAGGGCGATCGCGGCTCCTACAAGCAGTGGGAAGAAGACGGCATCGCCCCACAGGTAGTATTTGAAATACTATCACCCGGCAATCGCGGCGGCGAACTGGCAAGAAAATTCCAGTTTTACCAGCGCTATGGCGTTCAGGAATATTACGTCTATGATCCTGACGATATAGAACTTATCGGCTGGCAAAGGGTCGATTACTATCTAGAGCCCATTGAGAGCATTAATGACTGGACAAGCCCACTTTTGAAGGTTCGATTTCTTCTCAGCGAAGACACCCTAAAGCTATATCAGCCCAACGGCAATCCTTTTCTAACCTCTGTTGAGCTACAAGAAAAGCTAACTGAGTCTGAGCAAAAGCTGAACGAGTCTGAGCAGAAGCTAACTGAGTCTGAGCAAAAGCTGAACGAGTCTGAAGCCAAAAATGCCCGACTTGCAGCGCAGCTAAAAGAGCTTGGCATCGATTCCTCAGAAGTTTGACGGCCCAAGAAGCCTAGAGAAACCCAAGAAAGCTACTTCGCGTTTTTCTCGACCCATTCCACCACCTGCTGACCTAATCGAACGTCGTCCAGCCGATCGATTTCGCGGATCCCAGTAGGGCTGGTAACGTTCACCTCGGTTAGATAGCCACCAATGATATCGAGACCAACGAAAATTAGACCGTCTCGGCGCAAGGCAGGCGCAACTTGACGGCAAATTTCTAGATCACGCTCAGTTAGCTCAGTTTTTTCACTGCGACCGCCCACGGCCATGTTGCCCCGAAATTCTTTGCCTGTAGGTACCCGGTTTACAGCGCCAATGGGGTCACCGTTGAGCATAATCACCCGCTTATCACCGGCTTTTGCCGCTGGCAGATAGGTTTGCACCATAACGGGCTCTTGGCCGTAGTGAGTACTCACTTCGATCATGGAGTTAAAGTTGCGATCGCCCCCTTCTAAAAACAAAATTCCCTCGCCCCCTTTGCCGCCCAAAGGCTTGAGCACCCCAGCGCCCCAACGCTCTACGGCCTCACGAATCACCTGCTTATTCGCGCTCACAATCGTCTCTGGGATGGCATCAATGAACTGGAGCGCATACATTTTCTCGTTGGCCGTTCGCAGGCCCGCTGGAGAGTTAATGATCTGAGTTTTAGCGCCGTCTACATAGTCGAGTATGTAGGTGACATAAAGATAGGGCACCGTGACGGGAGGATCCTTGCGCATAAACACCGCATCCATTTCGTCGAGCGATCGCCACTTCGCCTCACCAAGCCGGTACCAGTCGGGTTCAGAAATCCAGCGATCGCCTTCTTGCGCCACCGGCTTCATCGTCATGAGCTGCAACCAGCCCTGCGCCCGCCCACCTACCATGCCTAGCTGATCAGCCTGGGTAACATACACCTCATGACCCAGCACCTGGGCCGCTTCCATCATGGCTACGCTCGTGTCATGGCCCGGATCTAACTGCGTAATCGGATCAATAATGAACGCAAATTTCAAAAGAACTCTCCTGAAGAGATTGACTTTAACAGCATCAGCAAAACGATAAAGCTAGAAATATTAAAACAAAGAAACACCCGGCTAAAGCATAAAACAAAACCTACTTATGCTCTCAACGTTACCAATGTCTTTAGTCAAAGAAGCGAAACTACTGACATACATCAAAAATGTTTGTTAAATCTTTATCCTGTCTACACCCCAAAGATAGATGGCAGGAGCTATGTTATGGACGTTGGCAAGCAGTGAAGCCCCCCCTTTTCTGCTAGTCATCCAGCAGCTGCGGACACAGCCCAACTCGAAAGAGCCTTAGGGGGGAAACCGCAAGCGCTGTGCCACTTCAAATTGGGTAACATCACTGATTCGTGATGTTACCCGAACTCACTAATGTAGCGGTAGCAAGAGGGGTGAGAGGAAATTATAATGTTCGTTAGATTGATTCAGGCCACAGCCATTACAGTAGCGCTATATGGATTGTTGGGTCTCAATACTTTACAGGGAACCACCGCTGCTGAAAAAGACGCCATGAAAACGGCGGTAGAACCTACTGAGATGTTAGTGGCGCTCAAGCAAGCACTTATTCGGCGTCAGTAAGCGAACCTTTACCGCATACACCTTTACTGCCTACAGAACTATGAAAGGATGTTGCTTTAATTGGGCTCAATTACATCTTCTTCAGGCAAACATTAGCTAAACTTCTAACACAAAAGCGCACCCTATATCTATAGAGTGCGCTTTTATTTTGGCATAGGACTACAGCTTAGTCCGGAAGCTTAAGCCGGAGCCGCATTATCAGCAAAAGCAGCCGGTGAGAAGCTAGGGGCATAAGCTTCAATAACTCGGCCTGTTTCTGCACAAGTAGTCATGAGGTAGTCGCAATGGGAGCATTCTGTGCGAACTATACTCTCCTGATAACGCCGCTCAGCATAGCTACCACAGGTTGGGCAGTGTACCTTTTGTACCCTAGTAGGCACAGATGTCTTTTTGATGTCGTTCGATAAAAGCGACTCAAAAAAGTGCTTCACTGGTCGTTCCATGGCCTTCATAGTTCTTTATAGCTTTCTCTAAAGTTTTAAGATGTTGTCACTGAGCTGCTACACATAAGCCACAAAAGAAGCCTGCGGGTCTCAGAAGTTCGACATCCGTTGCTGACTCTTCTATTATGCCAACTTCTTCTGCTTTGGTAAAGCATCTTAAGACATATAAAAATCCGGGGATCGCCCGCTCTCAGGCCGATCCCCGGAATCCTAGAGCTCTTATCAGTCCAAGGATAGATGAGTATGTATGCTCGTCATGAGCAGCTAAGCCGGTTCTTTATTTGCGGGGATCGCTTCCTCACAAATAAAGGTTTTCTTTATATTTGAAGACAATGACGCAAAGTTTTTCCACGCACTTTTATATTGCTATATCAATAAAAATAAAGATAAATTGAAAACATGATATTTCAGATTTGAAATGTAGCCATTAAGACATTTTTATCAGCTATGTCTCAGATGAATTATCTGTCTTTACAAAACACGTTTCTCAGCAGATGTTCATACTCTAGAGCGGCGCTTTTGAACCTAAATAAAATTAGCACCAGCCCTGTATTAAGCAATACAAAATTTAGTTTAATCCTTCAAAAAATATTGCACTTAAAACCCTGCGATTGAGTCAAAAACTGCTTCCACACAAAAGCAGGCTACCCGCGCTAATTTTACGGCTAGCAGCTGATATTTATCGACTGATACTTAGACTAATAGAACAACCTACGGCTGTGAGGATGCTCCGTATCATTGAACAGCGGTGATGACCGCTCAGGTTGCGGTGGATGGATGGAAGTATTCATAGATTTGCTGGGCGAGCTGAGGGCCAATGCCGTCCACAGTAGCGAGCTGTTGGGTAGAAGCTTCGCGGATGTAGTCGATAGAGCGGAAGGTGGCGAGCAGCTGTTTACGGCGATGGTGACCTAGTCCGGGGATGTCTTCTAAGCGCGATCGCCTCATCCGGCTCATCCGCTTTTTACGATGGAAGCTGACCGCAAAACGGTGAGCCTCATCTCGCAGACGGCGGAGCAGCATCACGCCCGGCTGATCGGCTTGCGTCTCTAATGACTTCTTTTCACCCGGCAGAAAAATTTCCTCAAGCCGCTTGGCCAAGCTTACTACTCGCAGCTCACTCAGCAGGTTCATGTCTTCTAACTCAGCCACCACTGCCGACAGCTGCCCTTTGCCACCATCAATCATCACCAAATCCGGCCAGTCGGGATTGCCTACGCGCTGCAAATTAGGGTCTTCTGCATAGCGGCGGAAGCGACGGCGAATGACTTCCGCCATGCTGGCAAAGTCGTCAGAGTGGCCGCTAGTTACGGTAGGATCTTTGATTTTGTAAGTGCGGTAGTGCTGTTTAGCCGGGAGGCCATCGATGAATACGACCTGGGAAGCAACTGCGTCTGAGCCTTGAATATGAGAGATATCATAGCCTTCAATGCGCTTGGGTGGCCCCGGCAAGTCAGCTAGTTCAGCGAGGTCTTGCATGGCTTGGTTGTTGCGATCGGCAAAGCGCTGCGTACGAGTTAGCTCATATTGCGCATTGCGCTCCACCATCTCTATCAGCTCGGCCTTAACTTGCCTTTGGGGCACATCAACAGAGACCTTACGACCTTTTTGAGCGGTTAAGAATTCTGCCAACATATCGCTCTCGGGCAAAGGATGCTGTGCCAGAATTTCAGCCGGAATTTCCACCGGGTCTACCAGACGATAATGCTCTTCTAGCACTCGCTGAAGAATCTCTCCTGATGTGCCTGACTGGGCATCGGCGACAAAGCCCAGGCGACCCACCAAACGGCCTGCGCGAATTTGGAATAGCTGGATGCAGGCGTGTTCGTCGTCGGCAGAAAGGGCGATCGCATCGCGTGAAATCGTGTCATCAGGCAAGGCAACCTTTTGGTTAGCCCCTAGTGTTTCTAGCCCTTTTACCTGATCGCGAATCAGAGCGGCTTTTTCAAAGTCCAAGGCTTCAGCCGCTTTTTCCATTTGGGCAGTGAGAATATTGACCAGCTCTTGCGATCGCCCCTGAAATACCATGGCTACCCGCTGCACAAT
>JBGTGK010000249.1:0-11727 GCA_041746795.1 Phormidesmis sp. | reverse complement strand
CCTTGGGGCCAGCGCCACCGCCTCGGGCAGCACCTGGACGCCCCGCTATATCTCATACGGTGGCAACAATCGCTCTCATATGCTGCGCATTCCCGAAGCGGGCCGGTTTGAGTGTCGTTTAATTGACGGTTCTGCAAACCTGTACCTGGCGCTGGCAGGCCTTGTCGCAGCAGGCTTGGAGGGAATTAAAGAGAAGACTTCGCCGGGCGATCGCATCGACGCAAATCTCTTTGCCAGAGGAGCAGAGTTTCCCAACTTAGAAACCCTACCCACTAACCTCTCTGAAGCGCTAGCTACCCTCAAGCAGGACAGCCTCCTGATGGACACGCTGGGTGAACTGGGCGCAAATACCTTCTTTGAATTTAAAAACAAAGAGTGGAGCGAATTCTGTTCTCGCGTCACCGACTGGGAGATAGACCAGTACATCAACATTTGATCTAAAAATCTCGCCGTTGCCTACAGCTCTGTGGGATAGCCATCTGAGCTGTCCCCATTTTTCTTCCTTGCTTTTTTAAAGGATCAGCAACATGCCAATATGCGCTATGCCGCCATCATCGTAGGGCTCCCCAAAAGATTCAAACCCAAAGCTTTGATAAAACGCCGTTAAATAAACCTGAGCCGAAATTCGCACGCTCTGCTGCGAGTATTGAGTCTCGCACTTTTTAAGGCAGCGAGAGATCAGCTCACGTCCGAGGCCAACGCCTCTTGCCGCTTTACCCACCAGCACGCGCCCGATAGAAGGCTCTTCATACCTTGTCTGAGGAGGCAGCAGTCGGGCATAGGCAACTAGCCTGCCGGATGAATCATATCCAAACAAATGCCAGGCCTGACTATCTAAGCCATCTGCATCCAAATAAAGACATGCCTGCTCTACTACAAACACCTGCTGACGCACAGCCAGCATTTCGTATACGGCGGCAGCTGATATGTCGTCAAAACATCGCCATGTCCAGTCTATTTTCAAAGAACTTTTCCTTTGGGTGGCACTAATAGGCATTCTAGGATGCACTACCAGCACAGCGCAATTTTGTCACAGCGGATGTTCTATGACATAGGCGCAAAAGCTGAATAATTCTCTTAGTTTCGTTTAACTGTCCTCATCGAAGCACTAAAGTGAGGCGCTGCTACAAAACCAACAAGAGGATGCGATATGTCGCTGTGGGAATCGCTGTAGAGACCAGAGAGACCAGTGACAGTTGAAGTAGTCGTTGGGATATTAGTTGGGATAGCAGCTAGCGTGATTTTTTGAGGTTGTCGGACAAATTTAGCTTGCGGCACAGCCTTGATTATTTGAGCATTAGTTTGGGTATTAGAGAGATCCGCATGGCTCAGGTTAGCTTGCCCAAGGCTAGCACCCAGCAGATTTGCATTGCGTAAATTAGCAGACGACAAATCAGCTTGGCTCAAATAGGCTCCTATCAAATTGGCCTCGCTCAAATCTGCCCAGCTCAAGTTAGCGCCGATTAAGCAGGCTCGGCTTAGGTCAATCCCTTTTAGATTCATGCCGCTAAGATTAACTTCAAACAGATAGTGATTGCTCAGGTTTTCGCCGCTCAAGTTCGGAAAAAGATCGGGATGATCTTCTCTCCACTGATTCCACCGATCTACGCCGCCTTTTGTCAGATATTGATAGTTCATGAAAGCGTCCTTCAGTTCCAGATTGAAAGAAGTAGAGCCGTCGGTAAAAACCGTGAGGTATAAGGTACGGTGCTGTATTTTTTCTAACATAGCTAATAAACGTGAGGAAATTATGAGAAAACAACTGAAAGGCTCTTTTCTTCGGTTTTTGCACAGCTTTTTGCACAGCTTTTTGCACAGTGAGGACGTCAGAGTATCTGCCAGCTACTGCATCGCTCCGTAACGTGGAAGCAGGGGCATGGAAGGTGAATTTAAAGTTTGCTTTTATTCCTTCCAGCGCTTTGCCTAGAATCTATCTAAGGGCTGATAAGACAGCCGTAAAACGCTAATAGATCGCCTTACTCAGGTTTGCGCGATATTATGCTGTAACACTACTGTTGAGCTTCTTCGTTCTTCTTGGCATTTTATGGATATTCGGCAGCTACCTGGTACCGCTAATGAACTAGGCGCAACCTGGGACGGTAAGGGCACCAACTTTGCGCTATTTTCTGAAAATGCGACCGAAGTAGAGCTGTGCTTGTTCAGCAAGCGAGGCAAGGAAACCCGCTATCGGCTGCATGAGGTGTATAACTTTGTGTGGCATGGCTACTTTTTGGGAGTGGGGCCAGGGCAGCAGTATGGCTTTCGAGTGCATGGGCCGTATGAGCCGCAAAACGGACATCGATTTAACCCCAATAAGCTGGTGATTGATCCCTATGCAATGGCGATCGCAGGCGACGTTATCCCAGGCCCGCCTACGTTTGGCTACAGCTGGCTCACCGAAGGCGAAGACCTTAGCTACAACGAAGAAGACAGCGCCCCGTCAATGCCCAAATGTGTTGTTGTCGATACCAAGTTTGACTGGCAGGGCGATAAGCTGCCGCAAACGCCCTGGAATGAGACTGTCATCTATGAGGTGCATGTTAAAGGCTTCACACAGCTGCATCCCAAAGTGCCTAAAAAGCTGCGGGGTAGCTACGCAGGCCTTGCTCACCCGGCGGCAATCAAACACTTAAGATCTTTGGGGATTACGGCGGTAGAGCTGATGCCAGTTCACCACTTTCATGCCAAACCCGGCTATTTAGTAAGCAAGGGACTTAAAAATTACTGGGGCTACGACTCGCTAAACTACTTTTCGCCCTATTCGGGCTATAGCGCCGCTGGGATCGTCGGCGAGCAGGTTAATGAGTTCAAAAGCATGGTGAAAGCCCTTCATGCTGAGGGCATAGAGGTGATACTGGACGTGGTGTACAATCACACGGGGGAAGGCAACCATATGGGGCCAACCCTGAGCTTTCGCGGGGTTGATAACGCAGCCTACTACCGGCTAGTAGAGGGCAGTGAGCGCTACTACATGGACTATACCGGCTGCGGTAATTCGCTGAGGATGAGCCACCCACAGGTGCTAAAGCTGATTATGGACAGCCTGCGCTACTGGGTGCAGGAAATGCATGTAGATGGCTTCCGGTTCGACCTGGCCTCGGCGCTCGCCCGTGAGCTGTTTGAAGTCGGCACGCTAGCGACATTTTTTGACATTATCCATCAAGATCCGGTGATCTCTAAAGTGAAGCTGATTGCAGAGCCGTGGGATGTGGGTGATGGCGGCTATCAGGTGGGCAAGTTCCCGCTGCTGTGGTCGGAGTGGAACGGGCAGTATCGCGATACGGTCAGAGACTTTTGGCGAGGAGAAGACTCCACGCTAGGAGAGTTTGCTTTACGCTTTACGGGCAGCTCTGATCTATACGAGCACACGGGCCGTAGGCCTCACGCCAGCATTAACTTTATCACGGCTCACGATGGGTTCACCCTGCGAGACTTGGTGAGCTATAACAACAAACACAATGATGCGAACGGCGAAGACAATCGCGATGGGGAACAGCATAACCGCTCTTGGAACAGCGGCAGAGAAGGCAAAACGAACCGATCAGAAATCTTGCAGCTAAGGGCAAAGCAGCAGCGAAACTTTTTAGCGACTTTGATGCTCTCGCAAGGGGTGCCGATGCTGCTAGCGGGCGATGAAATGGGGCGATCGCAACACGGCAACAACAATACTTACTGCCACGACGATGAACTCTCCTGGGTCGACTGGTCACTCACTGATGCCAACAAAGATCTGTTGCGCTACACCCAACAGCTCATCAAGCTGCTGCACGACCATCCAGTGCTGCGCCGTCGCCGCTGGTTTTATGGCCGTGAAATTCACGGCTCGGGTATCAGTGACATTGGCTGGTTCAATGTTGATGGCGACGTGATGCAAGATGAGTGGGACGCAGGCTTTGTCAAAACGCTGACGGTGTTTTTAAACGGGGCAGAAATTGCAACGCCTTCACACAGAGGCGAGCAGGTTGTAGACGACAGCTTTTTAATGATGTTTAACGCGCACCATGAGGTGTTGGAGTTTTCTCTGCCCAAAGAGCTGCGTAATTATCAGTGGCGATCGCTCATAGATACCAAGTCAGAAGGCTTCGTCAAACGAACTAAAATCTATCAAAAAGACGATGAGATACCCGTAGCGGCCCGCAGCTTAGTCGTGTTGCAGAGTTCTTTATAAACCCAAAAATTTCGAGCCCGTAGCTTTTGACGGGGCAAACTGCACTTCATCCTGTCCCCAAAACCGTATGGCTTTGGGGATTTTTTACGCTCAAAAACGGCGGCGGCACAGCGGTCGTGTTTTTATCCGTCGTGTTTTTCTCTATAGTTAGGTGAAGCAAAACGGTTAGCTGGGTTTGGGTATGAACGGGCAGGTGCTGAATAGATTGAGGGGCGATCGCCTGTGGCGGCTGTTGCTATCAGGGCTAATGATGTGCGCGCTGGTCGTCGGCTTGCCGAGCTGCCAGGCAATAGAAAACGGCCCTTTAAGCCAGCTACGCCTGGAAAACTTTAAAACTCAAGATAGTGACGTGCCTCGCCTGATTAACACTGTAATTGGTGAACCTAAGACATTTAACTATATGCTTTATCAGGAGCAAACCAGTGCCGATGCTCTTGCCTTGATATACGAAGGGCTCATTAGTATCGACTACACTACTAATGAAGTTGTGCCTGCTTTGGCTGAGTCTTGGGAGATTTCAAAAGACGGCAAGACAATTATTTACACCTTGAAGGACAATCTCAAATGGTCTGATGGTGAGCCGCTTACGGTAGATGATGTGGTGTTTACCTATAACGATTTGCTGTTCAACGAAGAAATTCCAACTAGCAATCGTGATATTTTAAGAATTGGCGAAGCTGGAAAGCTGCCGTCCGTCCGCAAGTTAGACGCTCGCCGAGTAGAATTTAAAATTCCTGAGCCATTTGCGCCCTTCTTAAAGGTGACAGGCATTGCGATTTTGCCTAAGCACTCACTAGAAGCCTCTGTGAAAAACAAAGGAAGTGACGGCAAGCCTTTGTTTTTGCAAAAGTGGGGGACTAGCAGCGATCCCGCTGAAATCGTTTGCAATGGCCCATACACCATTAAGCAGTTTGTGCCAGGTGAGCGAGTTGTGTTTGAGCGCAACTTAAACTACTGGAAAAAAGGCCCCAGTGGCGAGCAGCAGCCCTACATCGATCAGGTGGTCTTTCCAGTAGTCAGTTCGCAAGATGCCCAGTTTGTGCGCTTTCGTTCGGGCGATTCTGATCTGATGTCAGTTACTCCAGATAACTTTTCTTTGATAAAGCAAGACGAGAAGCAAGGAGACTACACAGTATACAACGGCGGGCCAACGCCTTCGCGCCTGTTTATGGCCTTTAATCTCAACAAAGGCTCTCTTAATGGCAAACCTGTTGTAGATCCCATTAGGTCAAACTGGTTCAATACTTTAGAGTTTCGTCAGGCAGTGGCCTACGCCATTGATCGAGAGGCGATGCTCAACAATATTTTTAAAGGGCTAGGAGAGCTGCAAAACTCCCAGATTGCGCCTCAAAGTCCCTATTTTGCTAAGTCTGGCTTGCCTACTTATGACTACAGCATTGAAAAATCCAAAAAACTCCTGCTCTCTGCGGGCTTTAAATACGAAGGCGATCAGCTAGTAGATGCCAGTGGCCATCCGGTGCGCTTCACACTGCAAACCAACGTAGGCAATAAAATCAGGGAGTCCGCTGGTGCCCAGATCAAGCAAAATTTGGCGCTCATTGGCATCACGGTAGACTTTCAGCCTATAGACTTCAATAAGCTCATCACCAATATGGACAATAGCCTGAGCTGGGAGACCATTGTAATGGGCTTTGGGGCAGGGGAAGAACCTAACAATAGCGCTAACCTATGGACGGTTGATGGCGGCTCTCACCTGTTCAATCAGCGGCCTGTAGGTGCGGCTTCGCCACCCGGTCGTGAGGTGGCTGACTGGGAGCAAAGCATTAGCGATTTGTATGTAAAAGCCGCTCAAGAGCTAGACGAAGAGAAGCGTAAGGCGCTTTACTACCAGACCCAAAGGCTCATTCAAGAAAATTTGCCGTTCATTCATCTGGTGGGTCAGTACTCTATGATTGCGGTACGAAACGAGTTGGAAAATGTAGAATATACCGCCTTGGGTGGGGTGCTGTGGAATCTTCCTGAGCTGAAGCTAGCGGAGAGTTAGCGCTAAAGCCCCCGCTTATAGAAATACAAGCAGGCTTACCTTACAGAAGGTTAAGCCTTGTCTTAAGCTTTACTGTGATTTCTGTGCAGTGTTCGAGGCTATCCGTCATAATCAAAACTAGCCGTTTTTATCGCCCTTCCTTATAGCAGGCTCCGTCAGACCTGCCGAGCAGACCTTTTCGAGAAAACCACGCTTTACCGGCGCGTATGGATCAGATTGAACAAGCCTACACAGTATTAGAGCTAGAGCCGGGTGCTTCGATGTTCCAGGTGAATCAGTCCTATAAGGATCTGGTATTTATTTGGCACCCGGATCGAATTCCGAGCGATCGCGAACGCCTGAAAGAAAAGGCCGAAGCCAAGCTAAAGCAGCTGAATGAGGCGCGCTCTTTTTTGCGATCGCAATCCCGCAACGGCAAAATGCCCACTAGCCGCACTAGCCGCTCATCTGGTAGTTCGTCTGGCAATTCATCTAGCAGCGCATCTGACCAGACAGCCTCCACCGCCTCCGCCTATTCCAAAAACAGCCGATCGGCGGCCTACTCTTCAGGCTACTACCGCCCCGGCGACGACTCCACCTATCGTCCCTATAGCCGCACGGCTAGCGCCTACAGCACTACGGGCAACGGCACCAGCGGCAACAGCAACGGTAACAGCAACGGCAACAGCCGAGCCGGGAGCTATCGCCCACCCTACGAGGCCTATCGCAAAGCCGCCAACAGCTCAAGCTACGACGACTCCTACTCAACTTCTGCCTACCCCAGCAGCCATTGGCCCCGTCAGGATCAGACCAGCAGCCAGGGAAATGGCCGAGCGGCCACCAGCACCCGTTCGGCAGAGGGTGCCGAATCCACAAACGCTAGCAAAAAGTCCGCTAACGGTTCCGCAGCAAAATCAGGCGATATTTATCCAAGGCCGTCTGACACGGCATCAGCTCGCTCGAACCGTAATCCTGACCTCAGCGGTGCCGACATGAGAGGAGCCGACCTCAAAGAAAAAGACTTCTCAGGACGCAACCTCAGCAATGCCAACCTAGCCGGAGCGGACTTGAGCGACACCTTCATGCACAAAGTAAACCTCAACCGGGCTAACCTGCGAAAAGCCCGGCTGTTTCGCGCCAATTTGCTTCAGGCTGACCTCAGCCACGCTGATCTTAGCGGCGCTGACCTCATTGGCGCTGACCTTAGTGGCGCTGACCTTAGCGGCGCAAAAGTGGGCTACGGCAACAAGATTATGGTAAAGCTACTCGGCGCTCGTCTCACCGGCACCATCATGCCCAACGGTCGCATCCACGAATAGCCCCGTCGATTTGGGTGAGTTCACAAGTATGAGTTCACAAAACAGGCGAACCGTTTGCTACCAGGGCTCTCACTATCTCAAGGCAAAGAAATTTACTCATTCAGCTCAATCGACTCGTAATGTTCCACCGTTGGAAAAGGATCGTAAAAATAGCTAGTGCGGGTTGAAAAAACCCGTTAAACTAGCTCTTGCATCCGCACTTTTAGCTGTGTTGTTTGGCTGCGTTGTTTGGCCGCGTTTTATTCATGCCTTCTCCCGGTGACTATTATCGACGCCTACGTTTGCCCCGAGAGGCTAGTCAGCGGGAAATAAAAGCGGCTTTTCGCCGACTGTCGCGGCAGTATCATCCTGACCTGCATCCTGGCAAACCGAGCGCGGCCAGACATTTTCGGGCGCTGCGTGAAGCTTATGAGGTTTTGATAGATCGGGTTCGGCGGCAGCAGTACGATTGCCAGCAGGGTTACGGCGTGGACAAGGGCCTAGCCCAGCACCCAGCCCAGCGCGTGGAAAAACCGCTTCCCCCCCTTCAAACCTCAGTCGATCTTTATATTCGCGGCGTTCGCTACCTGCTCGCTCGTCGCTATCAGTTGGCAATCAGCGACTACACTCAGGCCATCAAGCTAGACGATCAGTTTGCGGAGGCCTACCTGCGACGGGCAGAAGTCCGCTACCTGCTGGAGGACGATTCGGGCGTCTTAGCAGACTGCCAGCGGGCGATCGCACTCAACTCCACCGAGCCAAAAACCTACTTTTATCAGGGCATGGCCCGCTACCGGCTGGACTACGTGCAAAGTGCGATCGCCGCCTTTACCGACGCCATTACCTGCGATCCTAACGACGCTCAGGTCTACTACCGCCGGGCCCTAGCCTATCAAGACTTACACCAGCTCAACGAAGCTGCCAGAGACTTCAGGCGGGCAGCACAGCTATACCGCGAGCAGGGGCAGCTCACTAGCTATCAGCAGCTACAGCAGTATCTGCGGCAGTTTGGGACGGCAGGGCGATCGCGCCCCGTGCGATTTTTGGGCAAGGTAGCTCAGTGCCTGACTAACGTGCTGCCGGGCAGAAAAAAAGCCCTGCTTCGTCAGGCAGCTTCACCTCACCACCGCACCGCTGACTTTTTAGCTCAGGGAGAACCCATATCTCAGAAGCTGTCATCTCAGCCAGCTGCGCCACCGACGCGCATGGCCGAACAGCAAGATCGCCTGCCGCCCATTCCCCCCAGCCAAAGCGCAGGTCAAAATTTCCGGCAAAACGCCAGACAGATCTACTGGGCTCCAGGCGTCAGCTCTCGCCCAGAGCGCGACTCCAAATCCCGCCATCGGTTCAGAACGCCTATTTCGGGGTTTAGAGCCACGCTCAAGCTGTTGAGTAATCCCGGCGGTGAAATGCTGCCGCTTTACCGCCAGCTCTCGCCCCAGAAGACGAGCCTGGTGGGCTATGGCCTAGCAGTGCTGGCCAATCTAACGTTTGTGCTAGGCGGCATTCAGCATACGACGGTCAACAGCTGGACAGTCGCCTCTTGGCTGTGGGCCTCGGGCGGCATGACGTTTGTGACAATGGTGCTGGTCGTGGCGCTCACACGAGTGGGGCTGCGCATTCGTAGCCTGTGGTCTGCCGATATTTTTATGCTAGCGACGGCAGTGGTGCCGCTAGGAATGCTGGCGGTGGTGAGTGCGATCACCCAAAACTTCGCTCATCAGCTGCCCGATCCATTCCCCTCTTGGATTGTCCACGCCCTCCTACCGCTCGCCGCCCTATGGGCCCTTTCCCAATCCATCATTACGCTTTACAGCGGCTTCTCTCGCATTCATATGTTTTCAGAAAGCCTATCTGCCTGGCTTGCACCCGTGGTGCTGGCGCTAGGAATCGGTACAGGCATAGGTACCTGGAGCATTTTGTCTGCCGGACTCCTTTAGTGAGGGGGATAACAATGCAGTTACATAATCAGGCCGTCACATGCGAGTTAGAACGGTAATTTTGGCGTGCTTGTCTGCCGTTAGGCCGTCTAGCTCAGAGAGGGAGAGCAGATTATCTTTAATCAGAGTAGACATTGTGAACATCAAGAAAGCTTCTCTATCATCGTACTTCCCATCAATGCTGTATCTTCTAGCACTCAAAAAATCATGAAGCTGCCAAACCTCCTCAGGCCGTGACACTTTGCCAGCTTTCTCACGCACGTAGGCTATCAAAGCCTCAACCTCTCGGTCATATGCCCTTTTAAGGGCGTCCCTGGCAATCTCTTTTTCTGCATCACTCCACTGAACCTCGGCCTGTGTCATTGTTACTCATTGAATGGGATATAGCGTTTAGAAACTGAGATCCTAAAACGTTAGCAAGCCCAACGTTTTAGGATTAACTCAAGATGTTTTAAAAATCTGTCGTTGTGGCTTAACGAACTAGATTTAACAGTTCCTTAGGAGACGCAAGCAGATCGATAGCGACAAAAAAGATTTTGCCGTCTGGATTTAGCAAAAAGCGCCAAGCGATGTTCATGCCAACAGCCGCACCGAACCAGGGCGTCTGGCATTTGCCCGTAACTTTAATAGGCGTATAGCCATCTTCCGGGGCTTCAGCAACGCCGCGCTCAGGGATGAGCTTAAGGTTCTGACACTCTTCTCTGAAGAACTGTAAAATAGCTTCTCTACCAGCGATGGGTCTACGAAAAGGGGGTTGCAGGGCACCATCTGCCGTGAACAGGCTCACCAACGCATCGAAGTCGTTAGCATTGAGATTATTCATATAGCTAAGTACCGTTTCATCAGAGATGCCTTCAATGGTAACTTGAGTGCGCTGTTCCATCGATTTTGGCGCAGTTACAGGCTCTGAAACTCGGCTGTACCCGTCCATTTTGCTCGGGTCATATCCCATGTCTACAGCGGCGCTGCGCAAAACGGTAATTTGTTGCCCTGACTCTAGCCCTCTAATTGCCTGTAACACAGCAGAGGCATTGGCAGAAAGCTTATAGCCTTCTGGAATAGGAGCAACATAACCTTCCTCCATCCACTCACCGAGCCGAAACCAAAAACCCAATTTAATATTGGATGTCCAAGTCGCATAGGTGCGAGAAACTTCCGTGTCAGCACGGTTTGCCAGGTCGCACATCGTTTGAGATTGCTCCAACGGCGTCATATTTTTAATTTTGTCTAGCGTAATCTCGGCAAACTGCATGTTCGCAGCGCCGGGCGCAGCAATGGTAATGCCCTGGCCCATCTCAAGGTAGGCAAACCAAATAAGAGCTAGCTGATCTTCGGCGCTGAGCTGAATGAATCGAGCGGTAGTAGCAGGAATGGCATCAGCCGCTAGCGTATTTGGAAAGATATTCCGCGCGGTTTCAATGGTATATGGCATGAGCTGTATCCCCTTAAATTTGGTGTATGAAAGATATTGAATAGCCATCCAACGTCATCAACTTCAACGAGTCAGGCATACTTAAACATAGGTTTATGAAAAAGCCTGGCCCGTCTAATACTTAAACTTATAATAATACGTTAACATAAGTTAATAACATTTAATAATTAGAAATACTACATCCTCATAAATTCACCACTATTGATGACTAACGTTTTTACGGTAGTGATAGCTGAGTACTTGTAAAACCGCACGGTATTTCTCCTCGCATGATCAAGCGTCATTGTTAACAAGCTGTTACGCAGCTACGAAGTGACCCTAATGGGTACTGTGGTCTGCGGAAGAATTCTCATAAATTGGTGGCATCTCTCACATCACCAACAGAGATCTTTAGTCTTTAAAAAGAAGGATTACAAGCACCATGGAATCTCGAAAAAAACGAGCCTTAGAAGGTCGCATCGCTGCGGCTAAACTTGCCTACGATCGCCCCCATCCTGAACATATTGCTAATGGAAGCAAACCTCTGAGTTTTGGAATACCCATTCCCATTCGTTTTTGCCATTCACTCTAGCGCTGGTCTCATCTGAGCAAATCAGCGCTGCTTGCCGCAAGTGCAAGAGGATTTCGGCTAAAGGTTCATTCAGACGGTCTTTCACACGGGTGAGCAAGTTGGCGATCGCCCCTTCTGAGATCGATAGATTGAACACTTCGTTCAACCACTGATGTAGACGCTCGTAGCTAATTGCATGGCCGTAGCGTAGATAGGTCGCTAGGCTCTCGATGCTCTGGCCGAATGGCGAGCCGGGGGCTAGATGCGCGGGCACCGCAGCAACTGATGTTGCTCGGCAAGCCTCACATGTTCCTTGATAGCGCTCGACCCTGGTCACTATCGGCACTATCTTGGG
>JBGTGK010000248.1:0-11409 GCA_041746795.1 Phormidesmis sp. | reverse complement strand
CAGGTCAGGAGAAAATGATATGTATTGAATGGCACATTCGAGCGCGATTCCCGCCTCCTTACTATGTCGTTTAAAGACTACGATCCTGGCGATTTTTATGACGAGCTGTTTACCGCAGCGGGCGTTCCTAGAGAGACCGCTGCGCTGTTGATTGAGCGCATCGACTCGCTGCCAATTGACAGCCTGATCCGCCGTCAGCAAGCGGCTCAGAACACGCTGTTTAAGCTCGGGGTCACCTTCAACGTGTACGGCGACGAACAGGGCTCTGAGAAGGTTTTTCCCTTCGACGTGGTGCCTCGGATTATTTCTGGCCAAACCTGGGAGTGGCTAGAGAAAGGCTTGCAGCAGCGAATTACGGCGCTGAACTGCTTTTTAGACGATATTTACAATGAGCAAAAGATTATTGCCGATGGCGTGATTCCTCGGGCAACGGTAGAGTCGGCCTCTGGATTTTTGCCGCCGTGCAAAGGGCTGAAGCCGCCGCAGGGCGTGTGGTGCCATATCACCGGGACGGATTTGGTGCGCGATCGCAAAGGTGACTGGTTCGTCCTCGAAGACAACCTTCGCTGTCCGTCTGGCGTTTCCTACGTGCTAGAGAACCGCAGAGTGATGAAAAGCTCTTTCCCCAGCCTATTTGAAGCGCTGGATATCAAGGCCGTTGATGACTATCCAGGGCAGCTGCTCAAAATGCTGCTGGAGCTTGCCCCCGAAAGCATCAGTGCCCCGATGGTCGTGCTATTAACGCCCGGTGCGTTTAACTCGGCCTACTTCGAGCATTCGTTTTTAGCCCAGCAAATGGGTATTACCTTGGTAGAAGGCCGCGACCTAGTGGTAGACGAGGGCTATGTGAAAATGCGAACGACCAAGGGACTGTGCCAGGTCGATGTGATTTACCGGCGAATTGACGACGACTTTATCGACCCCTTGGCCTTTCGCGCTGACTCCATGCTAGGGGTGCCGGGGCTAATGGACGTGTACCGCCAGGGACGAGTCGCCATTGCCAACGCGCCCGGTACCGGCATTGCAGACGACAAGCTTGTGTATGCCTACGTGCCGCAAATGATTCGCTACTACTTAGACGAAGAACAGATTATTCCTAACGTGCCGACCTACTTCTGTGAAGATGAAAAGCAACAGGAACATATTCTGGCCAACCTGGATTCCCTAGTAGTCAAGGCAACCGATGCTTCTGGCGGCTATGGCATGTTAATTGGCACGCAATCTTCTAAAGAAGAACAGACTCTTTTTGCAGAGAAGATTAAGGCAAATCCACGCGGCTACATTGCGCAGCCCACGCTTTGTCTTTCTCGGGTGCCGACCCTGATTGATAAGACCTTTCAGGGTCGCCATGTGGACTTAAGGCCGTTTATTTTGTATGGGCGATCGCGCGACGCTTCAGGCGAAGCTCCCTACGTAAATCCTGGCGGGCTCACGCGGGTGGCGCTGCGGGAGGGCTCGCTAGTGGTGAACTCCTCTCAGGGCGGGGGAAGTAAGGATACTTGGGTGTTGAATGCGTAGGAGAAAAATTTATGCTAAGCCGTGTTGCTGATTCTATTTACTGGCTCAATCGCTACATCGAACGAGCCGAAAACGTCGCTCGCTTCGTCGAGGTGAATCTTAACCTGCTGATGGACAATCCCATCGGCGTCACCCAGCAGTGGGAGCCGCTGATTTCGGTGACGGGCGATCGCACCCTTTTCGCCAAGCTATACGGCGAACCCAACGCTCACAACGTCCTCAACTTTCTCACCTTCGACAGCCAGTCGCCCAACTCCATTCTCTCCTGCGTCCGCTCGGCCCGTGAAAACGCCCGTTCGGTACGCGAAACCATCTCTTCTGAAATGTGGGAGCAAATCAACGCCTTTTACCTGATGGTAGAAGCCGCCGCTAAGGACAGGCCCGACGATATTAGGGAAGTTAACGACTTTTATGCGGAGGTGAAAATGGCCAGCCACCGCTTTACCGGCGTGATGAATGCCACTGCCTCCTGGAATGAAAGCTGGCACTTTGGCCAGCTAGGCCGACTGCTAGAGCGGGCCGATAAAACCAGCCGCATTTTAGACGTTAAGTACTTTTTGCTGCTGCCTTCTGCCAAGGCCATTGGCTCACCGCTAGACAATCTGCAATGGATTGCTTTGCTAAAGTCAGCGAGTGCTTATGAGATGTATCGCAAGGTAGAACAAAACATTTCACCGACCAACGTGGCCAGGTTTTTAATTTTTGACCCTCACTTTCCACGATCGATTAAGTTCTGTTTGAGTAGGGCAGAAGAATCGCTGCGCAAAATTGCCAGAACCGATGAGGCTCAAACGCTGCCGAGTGAACGCGCCTTAGGTAGGCTGCGAGCTGAGCTAGAATACGTCACCTTTGAAGAAATCTTTCAGCAGGGGCTGCACGAGTTTTTAGATAAGCTACAGGGAGATCTCAATCAGGTGGGCGATCGCATCCACACCGACTTCATCGCCACCCAACCATCCACTCTGTTATCTTCCGGCCTCTCTACCGCTGGCTTTAGCAAAATGGAACAAAGCAGCTAAGCTATGCACTATCGCATTACTCACGCAACAACTTACCGCTACAGTGCGCCCGTTCAGCTCAGACCCCATATCTTGCGGTTGTGCCCTCGCAGCGACGGAATGCAGTGGCTACAAAAGTTTGACACAACTATCTCTCCGCAAGTAGAACAAACTTACTTTTCAGATGCCAGCGGTAATACCTGTTTGCGTCTAACCTTTAACTCGCCGCTAGAGTCGCTGCACATTCGCACCGTAAGCGAGGTGAAAACGATTCGCGAAAATCCTTTTGACTACCTCGCTGAGCCCTGGGCCACGCAGTTCCCGATTGACTATCCTAGTTCGCTGGCGGTGCAGCTACGGCCTTATTGGGAGGTGCCTTTGGGCTGGGGCGTAGATGATGCAATCGCCCCTGAAGTCATTGGACTCGCTCATGCCATCCTGCAAGAAGTGAACAACAATGTAGGCTACTTCTTAACTCGCCTCACTCAGCTCATTCCCGAAAAGTGCGTTTATCAGCAGCGGCTAGAAGGAATGCCTTATCCGGCAGCGGTCACGCTATCTAAACAGATGGGTACCTGTCGAGACTTTACGGTGCTATTTATGGCCGTCTGTCGGGCGGTTGGGCTAGCCGCTCGGTTTGTTAGTGGCTATCAGGAAGGAGACTTAGAGAACGCCTCGCATGATTTGCACGCTTGGGCGGAGGTGTATGTGCCAGGGGGCGGCTGGCGCGGGTTTGATCCGACGCTGGGGCTAGCGGTGAGTGACCGACATGTAGCGATCGCCGCCGCCGCCAATCCCAAAGATGCCGCTCCCGTCTCAGGCACTTTACAGCCCAATCAGCAGGCAGAAACTACTTTAGAAAGCGACATTAAACTAAAAGCAATTAATCCATAAAAGAAACCTCGCAAGCTATTGTTCGAGATTGGATATAATAAAGAAAAAGTTAAAAGTGCAAATTGGAAAAATTAGGCACAAGGGGCTAAAGCTATACATCCGTAAGGGAGATAGCTCAAAGCTTCCAGACAAGCAACTGCCCAAAATTGATCAGATACTGGATCTTATCGAGGCAGCGTTGAGTGCAGATGATCTACCTCATACTCAGTCTGGTCAAGAGTCCCAGGAAACCGGCTGCGGCTGCCATCCTCTCAGAGGCAACTATAGGGGCTTTCTAGCTTTTACTGTGACGGGGCCGATGCGATCAATTTTTAGGCCGGTTGGAAACATTGCGGACGATCTCGATTACCTTGACTATCACTAAGGAGCCAACGCTATGACCACTATAACTACTCACCAACGTCAACGTCGGACTGCTGGCTGGCACTTACAGCATAGCTATTTGAATACATACGCGATGACGCCCACTGATTTGGCAGTCAAGCTTGATGTGTCGCCACAGCTTGTTGAACAGCTAATCAGTGGAGAGCTAGCCATCACAGCAGCAATGGCCATAAAGCTAGGCGCTGCTCTAGAAACAAACCCGGAGCTATGGCTAAACCTGCAAAATGCTCATGCTCTTGATTTGGTGAGGCAGGCCGAGCTAATAACGGTCTGATGGTTATCTACGCCTCTACATCGGGCTCGGCGGATACGGCTATTCGGTTCCATTCTACGAGGGGTATGTGCTTAGATGCTTCTGAGAGGGCAGTTTCCCAGTATTCGCGGATTTTTTCGAGGTAGGGATCGTCGGCCTGGAATTGGACGCGATCGCGCAGCTCAAGGGCATCCGTCGCATACAGCACCATATCAATCGGCGGGCCTACCGAAATATTTGAGCGCATCGTGGAGTCCATCGACAGCAGCGCCGTTTTGGCCACATCATTAAGCGGTGAGTCACTTCTAATCGTTCTGTCTAAAATCGGCTTGCCGTACTTGGTCTCTCCAATCTGCAAAAAAGGCGTTTCAGGCGTTGCTGAAATAAAGTTGCCCTGACTATATACCAAATACAAATGGGGCGGCTCACCGGCAACCTGTCCGCCCACTAAAAAAGAGCTTTGATAGCCAATGTCATCTTTCTCTAACCAAAGGCGATCCTTGTCTTGAATGTCACGCATGGTCGAGCCCACGTAGCCCGCGACGTCATGCAGCGAAGGCAGGCTATGAATATTGACCTCCGCGTTGGTTTTCAGATCTTGCTCTAGCTTATGCAGCACTGACTGCGAGGTAGACAGGCTTCCAGCAGTGCATAGAATAATCACTCGCTCCCCTGGCACCGAAAAGTCAAACAGCTTTTGGTAAGAAGAAATCTGATCGACACCTGCATTGGTGCGCGAATCGGCGGCGAACACCAGCCCCTTTTCAACCATGATTCCAAGGCAATACGTCATTTTTTAGGGCTTGTGAATAGAAGACTATAAGAGACTACCAAAAAAGGCAGATTTTAACGTAATGCCATAGACAGAGAAGGAACGAAAAAGGTATGCTCGCACGGTTGCGAGAGCTGTTTATACTTATGCGTTTATACTTATGCCAAGAACACCCCTAGCAAAAAGCGCAGCTCACCTTAAGGAGACTCATGGCTGACACGATGGCTTACAAGTACGAACTGAGCGCCCATCAAACTCTGTACATCGGCGGTCAGGGCTTAATGACAGTAGTGACTTTGCAAAGCGGTAGCTTAGGGCAGCAGCAAAGCAGCAACCAATTTTCTACCGGAAAGTGGACAGCCGTACCTTTGCTGTATCGGGTGGGCCAAGGCATTATAGTGGTTATTTCAACCCTTACCGAAACCTACTATTTGCAGGTGCAGGGCAACCAGATGCAGATGAGCGCAGGCGCAGTTTCCGCTGAGCTAGAAGCCCAGATGAGTCAGTCGCAGACCCTACCCTTACAGCCTGCCGACGCCATGCCCGCTGGCATGCCCGCTATGAATATGCCTGCTATGGGTATGTCCTCCATCAACGCGTCATCTAATACGTCATCCGTGGAGATGCCATCTATGCCACAGAGGCAGCCTATGAAGCCCATGAACCTAAAAATGGGGAACATGGAGATGAGCCTGGGAGAAATGACGATGGGAGAGATGAGCACGGGGAAAATGAATACGCTGCAAAATAAGCAGGCAGGCAGGACTCAGGAAAGCAGGACTCAGGAGAGCGGTGCTCAGCAAAAGACAAAACGATTTTGTACCCAGTGTGGTTCGCCCGCTGAGTCAGGCGATAAGTTTTGCGGGCACTGTGGTGAGCGGCTCGCGTAGACGATGATTTTGATAGGCGATCGCATCTCTCTTCAACCTGGCCCCTGCATGACTAATCTCAGCGTCAATCTCAACAAAGTAGCCCTGCTTCGTAACGCTCGCCCGCTGGCTATTCCCAGCATTGTTAAAATGGGTGAAATCAGCATCGCCGCCGGAGCCCACGGCCTCACCGTCCACCCCCGCCCCGACGAACGACACATTCGCCGCACCGACGTATACGACCTAGCAAATCTGCTCAAGAAACACCCTACGATTGAATACAACATTGAGGGCAATCCGCTAGAGCCTCCCTTCATGGACATCATTCGTGAAGTGCGCCCTGACCAATGCACTTTAGTGCCCGACGATCTGACTCAAAACACCTCCGACCACGGCTGGAACGTTGCTAAAGACGCCGAGAAGCTCAGGCCAATTATTGAAGAACTCAATAAGCTGGGCTGCCGAGTAAGTTTGTTTATAGATCCTGATATAGAACAGATTAAGCGGGTGTCGGAGCTAGAATGTGCGCGAATTGAACTATACACAGAGCCCTATGCGATCGCCTATCGAGAGGATAGAGGCGATGAGAGTTTTGAACTATATAAGCAGGCCGCAGAATGCGCGCAGGCAGAAGGCCTTGGGGTGAACGGCGGTCACGACTTAAACTTAGATAATCTGCCAAAGTTCAAAGAGATCCCTAACTTATTGGAAGTCTCTATTGGCCATGCATTAACAGCAGACGCCTTAGAGCTAGGGTTCGCAGAGGCGGTAAGGTCTTACTTGCGAGCGTTGAAAGCGTAGCCTCTCAATTCGCCCCAACGACGCCTACGCCCAAGCCTGTCGCTGCTTCTAAATCATCCACCAATATGTTGATAGAAGCAGAAGCACTCGTTGGACAATAGCTGTAGAACTACAGCAGCTCTTTAAGAGCGCTGACCATTCGGGCGTTTTGTTCAGGCGTGCCCACCGTAATTCGCAGTTTATCGTCTAATCCTGGTTCGTTGAAGTAGCGAATCATAATCTGTTTCTCTTTCAATCCTTGGTACAGCCGTTGGGCAATATTGTGCGGCGGCTGTACCAGCAGAAAGTTAGCGAAAGACGGCCATACTCTAAACTTGTTTGTTCGCAGATCGGCTGCTAGCTGTTCGCGATCGCCCATTACTTTTTGAGCGATCGCCCCCCTATACGCCTGATCTGCGATCGCCACCGCCCCCAATTTCAACGCGATCGCATCCACATTATAGCTATCCTTCACCTTCCTCAATCCCGCCAGCAGCGGCGGCTGAGCGCAGCCAAAGCCAACCCGCAATCCCGCTAGCCCGTACCCCTTAGAAAGCGTTCGCAGCACGATCACATTCTTGAATTCTCTGATCAGCGCTAACGATGCCCAAGGCGCACCTTCACCCGCAAAATCTACATACGCTTCATCGATCACCAGTACGCCATTGAGCCCAGCGGCGAGTGATCTCAAATCTGCCATCGGCACCACATGCCCGGTCGGACTGTTCGGCGTCGCGACCAAAGTCACCGCCGCCTGCGTGGCCAGCAGTTTCTTTACCGGCAACCGCCACTCATCCCCTTTTACCTCATATGGAATCTCTACCGTGCCCGCAGGCTGAATCGCCGCCAGCGTTCGATACAGCACATAGGTTGGCATTGGATACGCCAGCATTCTCTCTTTTTTATCAGCAGCAGACCAGCGAGAATTTTCGGCACAGGCTCGTACCAGCATTGTCAGCAAATCATCGCTGCCGTTTCCGGCAATCACCCACTCTGTTGGAATGTCAAAGGTCTCTCCCACTACCCGACAAAAATCTGTTGCCTGCGGATCGGGATAGCGTCGCAGCAGTTCTGGGCTAAAATCGGCTAGCGCAGCCAGCACCTTGGGTGAAGGCGGATATGGATTCTCATTGGAATTTAACTTCAGTACGCCTGCGTTGGGCGCAGGCCATTCTCCCGGTTGATAGCCCTGCATATTGTTAATCGCAGGACGAAACCAGTCAGCTTCAAAAGTCATTCAATATCTGTTGTAAACGGCAGGCGCGTATAGGCATTGTTTGGATCGTTCAAGCTCTTCAGTAGCGTCAGCTCATCTTTCATCTTCAGTAGCTGCTCCGTCAGCGGATCTTTATTCCACGGCAGATAGCTTGCTAGCCCAGTTTGAGCGCCTGTGCTGAAAAGGCTGCCTAACAGCTGCTCCTCAATCGACGGTTGCTTGGGAAACTCATCTACCGAATACTCTTTTAGCTCAGCCGTTTTTGCCGCTAGCGCGATCGCATCCTCTAATCCACCAAGCTGGTCAACTAAGTTAGCCTTGATTGCATCTTCGCCCGACCATACCCGACCCTGCGCCACCTGAGACACCCGCGACTTAGGAATGTGACGACCCTCCGCCACAATTCCCATAAAGCGGTCGTACAGCGTATCTGTATATTTTTGCTGAATAGCCAGCTCAGCTTCTGTGTGAGGCCGCGTCACCGTCTGCATATCGGCGAACTTAGCCGTCTTCACCACGTCCCAGGTGATGCCATTCTTATTCGCAATCTCCTGAAAATTCAGCAGCAGCCCAAAAACACCAATAGAGCCAGTTACCGTCATTGACGACGCCATAATCTTTGCCCCTGGTGCCGAAATCATATAGCCGCCCGAAGCGGCATAGTCTCCCATCGAGACGATCAGCGGCTTGGCTTTAGCCAGCCGTTTCACCTCGTTAGTAATCAGCTCAGACGCCACCGCGCTGCCGCCTGGAGAGTTCACCCGCAGCACCACCGCCTTAACGTCTTTATCTCGTCGTACCCGCCGCAGCGTAGAAGCTAGTCCCTCAGAGGTAATCGAGCCGGGCACGACGTTATCGCCCATCTTAATTTCGCCTTGGGCATAAACAACTGCCACCGCATCTTTTGGGCCAGTGTGATCGCGCTGAGCCTTCACAATTTGCGCATAGTCAGCCAAAGACGTTTGAGGCACTACGTCTTCATCTTTATCGGTGTAGGCTTCGGGGGCAATGTCCTCAGTTTTAGTTCCCGTCAGCTTTTTAAGCCCGTCTAGCACGTCGTCGTAAAAGCCCAGCTTATCTACTAGGCCCAGGGACAGCGCCTGGTCAGCCTCAATGAAGCCGCCTTTGTCTGCCAGCGTTTGCAGTTGCTTAGCGGTGACCTTGCGATCGCTCGACACCGTTTGTAAAAAGTCTTTCCAAAGGCCACCAATCAAAGCCTGTGTTTGCTGCTTGGCCTCCGGACTGCTCTGCGAGCGAATAAAGGGCTCCACCGCTGATTTATAGCGGCCCACTCGCAGCACCTGCACGCCCACGCCATACTTTTGCAGCGCATTCGCTAAAAACTGAGTCTCCGCTTTAAAGCCATTGACTTCCATTGTGCCAACCGGCGCAAGCACCAAATGATTAGCTACCGACGTAATGTAGTAATTACGTTCATCCATGCTGGTGCTGTATGCCCAAATGGGCTTACCCGACTCCTTAAACTTACTCAGGGCAGCGCGAACTTCCTTCAGGGTCGCTAGTCCATCCTTCGCGTCTCCCTTAATGTAAATACCCGAAATCTTGTCATCTTTAGCGGCGGCTGTGATCGCCTCTAGCGCGTCATACGTCGACACCGACTGCTCTGCCCCATACGCTCCAAACAGCGCCCCCACGCTAGCAGGCACTCCATCGACAATATTTGTATCCAGGTCAAACACCAGCAGCGACTTATCCTTCAGATTTACATCCGGCTCATTATTTGACGACGCCAGCAGCACACCTACCAAGCCAAAGGCACCAATGCTCAGCAGCAACAGCAGGCTAAACAGGCCCACCAGCGTTCCCACCGCGCTAGCAGCCGCAACTTTAAAGAAATCTCGCATGGGTTTGTCTTCCTGGCCGTTTTGAGTTTTGGAATAGATCTTTTGGAATAGATTTAAGGGTAACGCTGTATGGAGAAAGTTAGGGCTCCCCAATCACTCCGCCTCGCCGCAGCGCCCTCAAATCTTCGCACCCCGTACAAAATAGCACCGTCACAATCTCGGCAATCAGCGCCTCACACAAATCAGCTAGGGCCGCCTCCGACTGACTCGCTGCCTGCAAAAAAGGTAGCGCCATCCCAGCCAAATCAGCGCCTAGTGCCAGCGACTTGGCGACATCTAAGCCGTTGCGCAAGCCCCCCGAAGCAATTAACGGCACCGAGTCAGACATGTCTCGAATGCTGGTGATGCACTCCGCCGTTGGTATGCCCCAGTCGGCAAACGTATTGCCCAGCCGCCGCTGCTTAGCGTCCTTAGCCCGCTCGCTCTCTACCCGCGCCCAGGAAGTGCCGCCCGCACCCGCCACGTCAATCGCCGCCACGCCAATGTCTATGAGCCGCCTAGCCATCGCTGTCGAAATGCCGTTGCCCACTTCTTTGGCGACCACTGGCACCGGCAGTACCCGTACTAGCTGCTCAATTTTGGCAAATAGCCCCTTAAAGTTCACATCGCCTTCGCTCTGCACCGCTTCTTGCAGCGGATTCAAGTGCAAAATCAAGGCATCTGCTGCCAGCGCGTCCACTGCTTTTTGGCACTGGCTCACGCCGTAGTCATAGTTCAGCTGCACCGCCCCCAAGTTGGCAAACAGCAGCACGTCCGGTGCAACCTCTCGCACCGAGAACGTAGCGGTCAAATCAGGATTTTCCACGGCGACTCGCTGCGAACCCACTCCCATTGCTAGGCCAAATCGCTGAGCTGCCTTCGCCAGCCGCTGGTTAATCAGACGAGCCTGCTCAGTGCCGCCCGTCATGGAGGAAATCAGCAGCGGCGTGGCCATCCTTTTTCCTAGAAACGTCGTCGAAATATCAATCTCGTCAAGGTTCAGCTCAGGCAAACAGACATGCGTGAATCGGTAGCGCTCTAGCCCATTGGTCACACGATGGCTCTGAACGTCTTCTTCCAAGCACACCCGGAGATGATCGGCCTTTCTAACTTGGGTATCTGAGCCATCGTCAAGGGAATTATCCAGGGCATTATCCAGAGCGTTGTCCAAGGCGTTATTTGGGCTGTGGTCTAAAGCGGAAACAGAAGATGACGAACTCACGAGCAGGATCTCACAGGCATACAGCAGATCCTAAACTACCCCAATCTCATAGCCAGTTCCGGAGCGATCGCACATAACGTAAACTCCCCCTTCTCCCTTCCTCCCCCTCATCCTTTCTCCTTCTCCCCTACGCCTGCGTCAACTCCACCCCATCTCGCCCATCCACCGCCTGCACAAACACCTTCACCGTCTCATCACTGGCAGTCGGCAGCTGCTTACCCACAAAATCAGGATGAATCGGCACCTGCCGGTGGCCTCGATCAATCAGCACCGCCAGCCGAATCACCGCCGGACGGCCATAGTCATGCACCGCATTGAGCGCCGCCCGCACCGTTCGCCCGCTGTAAATCACATCGTCTACTAGCACCACTGCCTTACCCGCTAGGTCAAAAGGAATTTCCGTTTTGGCTGGCGTTCGCGCCCCAATTTTATCGAGGTCGTCGCGGTAAAAGGTGATATCTAACGCGCCTGTGGGCACCGCTATATTTTCTAATCGCTGAATCTGCTGGGCGATCGCTTCAGCCATCGGCACTCCTCGCGTTCGAATCCCCAACAGCACCAAATTATCTAGGTCTTCTGTCCGTTCAACCATTTCTGAGGCCAGCCGATTAAGCGTACGTCGAATCTCTTCAGCAGACAAAATGCTGACAATTTTTTGA
>JBGTGK010000247.1:0-6742 GCA_041746795.1 Phormidesmis sp. | reverse complement strand
TACTCTTCTCGTGGCCAGTGCCAATCTAGCCCGTGAAGCTCAAAAGCCCGATTAAAGGCCTGTCTCTGAAGTTCGGAAGTGTCGGCAATTGTACTGATAGAGCCAAAAAGAATCGCTGACATACGTTTTCTCCTTAATGTTCAACAATGTATCTATATAGTCCATGCTCAGTTGTTAAAAAGTGTAATCTTAGTTGTCTTATTCAGCCATCGCCTGTTGGAGCATATCTTGAAAAAATATCTCCAAAGGCGTACCCGCAGCGCCCATCATAGACGTCAATACGCTGCCAGGGGCAAATGAACAGTACAACCCCGCCTCAATAAACCAGGGCTGTCCTTCAGGATCGATCCGAAAGTCGAACAGGCTGTAGTGGCGACAGCCCAACGCCCGATGGCACTGCCTAGCCGCCGCCCAAACACGAGCAACAGCCGGATCTCCGTCAGCCTCAACCAACCAAGCGTCGATACTGTCCTTAGCCGCAAGTTCAATATTACCCCGATCATTTCGCTGAAGCTTGTTCTCATAGGTGCGAATCGGCTGACGCTCAGCGTCCATCCGATATTCTTTTAGCGGTAGACATACGGGCTTCCCATTTTGCACTACAATACCGCAGCGCACTTCTCGACCCAGCTCAATAAATCGCTCGACCAGTACCTCTTCAGAATAGGTAAAAGCAGTCTCTAAGGCAGCAGCGTAGTCTTCTTTACACCTAACCAATGTCACGCCAAGAGAGTTGTCAGCATCAGTAGGCTTAACCACTACAGGCAGCGGCAGCTGAGAGATTTCACCACGACGAAGCACCTGCCCCTCGGGTACTCGCACGCCCGCAGCTGATGCGATCGCTTTAGCCTTTGCCTTATCCGAACTAATCGCCATCACAGCCGGTATGTTGCCAACATAAGGGATTTGCAGCAGGTCAAGTAGCGAACGATATGTAGTCATACCCAGATTGCAGTACATATAGGGTATGGCCACATCAATGCTCTCTTTAAGTAAAGTCTGTATCGCCTCAGAGACAGACAGAACCTGGGCCGCCTCAATGTCCTCTTTGCTTAAAGACTTTGGAAATCGCCAGCGGCGGTCGGGGGTAATGTAGGCAATTACAAAATCGTAGCGAGATGGATTTACCGTAGATTGGATACAGCTCTGGGCATACATGTGAGAGAGGTCACAGTAGAAATCGTCAGTCGCAGAGCCAACCAGATGAAGAACGCGCAGAGGAACCATAACCTAATCCAAAACAACTTATCAGTCAAGACAACTTTATTGATTGCCGCTGGCCGCTTAATCTCCCCCAGCTTCAACCAGCTTGCCAATGTTAAAGTCGATTTTTGTCCAGCCTTTGAGACGGCGGAGATTATCCAGCAAAAGTAAAGGGATTTGCCAGTTGTGAAGCATTAGAAAAGGGAGAGGATCGTCTGCCTGTAAAACGGCGTCAGTTCCTTCGGCTAGCCTTCGCCACCAAGCTTTTAGCTCAGAGGGAGAACGAATATTCAGCAGTCTCCAAAGTTCGTGATACGTCCAGTAGGTAGGCTTGCTATTCGGCAGCGGCATAATCGGTTCTTCGCCTAGCTTGCCATCGTCTAGGTAAGCCATAGCGACGCCTGAATGATCGTGAAACATGGTAATCGCTGAATGCAGACGAGGGTTACATTCAATGGGATACACCTTTCCTGCTTCAGTTTGAATCATGTCAAAACACACTTGCCCGGTCAAATTCATTTTTTGCACAAATGTTTCTACCCACCGATAAATGTCGGGGTTGTTCATCTGCTTATAGTTAATTTGAAAAGGAGAAGATTCAGAACAGCAGTGCAGCCTTATTTTCCCCTTTCGCACGGTCGCGTGAAAACAGTATTCCTGCCCGCGAATAAACTCCTGCATCACCCAAGGATTTGATTCGCTGATGGGCAGTTTGCCAACGTATTCTTCCATATTGTCGAAATTATCGAAGGGCAGTTTGGTCAAGTCCAACCGCAGTACCGAATCATAGTCAATACTTTTAACAATATATTGGCTACCGTCACGCTCAAAATCAAACGCTAATATTTGCTGCGGCTCGGTAATGCGAAATACTTTGGGTGCAGATAGGCCCAAGGCTTTAGCCTCATTACAAAAGGCATACTTATCGTCGAGAATAGCCGTCACTTCGGGGTCAAAATGGATGGACTCGCACTCCGGTTCTAAAACTTTTTTAGCTAGAGAGTCGTAGTAGCTAGCAACAGGGCTAGAGACAGGGATAAACAGGTCGATATTATTACGCTTAACTATCTCTAATAGTGCTTGGCAGTAGCCGTTGCTGTCTTTCTCGGGTGCAGGTACGGTAAAAAAATGTTTGACCGCACGCGAGAATCGATGGCCTGATAGCCAGTACTTGTGAGTCTCTACCAAGTAAACTTCATGGCCGTCTTGATGAAAAGACCGCGCTAGCTGCAAAGCTTTTGTCATCTTTGCCCCCGTAATCAGGATTTTTTTGCGATCGCCTGAGAAAACAGCATCCCCATGCGAGCCTTCCCGTCGAAAGGCGTTTTTCAAAAAAGATCCCAAGATCAGCAGCAGGTTGAAAGGCAGCAAAAACAGCAGCAAGGTTAAAGTACCTAGACTCTTGACGATTGTTAAGCCACCCTCTAAGACAGATGACGTGACAGATAATGTGCGTGACATCTATGCTTCTTTTGACTTGTGTTTAATGATGGTGAAACCATCTCGAATAGGAAGCATAACCTGCTCTACACGAGTATCTTCGGCGACAAAATGATTGAAATGAGCGATTAGCCTCCCGTTCTCAGCGCGTTGACTTTCAGGCAGGTAAGGCTGCCCCTGCATCAGCGTATTGTCTACACAGATAAAGCCGTCAGGAGCTAACAGACAGCTCGAACAACAACAAATTGACATAGCTGATGTAACCCCCTTTATCAGCGTCGATAAAGACCAAATCAAAAGATTCTCCCGCGTCTGCTAGGTGACGCAAAGTCTCTATTGCAGGCGCAACCTTGACTCGAATTTTATCTTTATGGGGAGAGGTTGCAAAACACTCTAGGGCAAACTGGGAGACGTATTCGTCTACTTCACAGGCAATTAGATAGCCGTCATAGGGAAGTGCTTCAGCGATCGCCAGCGCAGAATAGCCGGTAAACATGCCGATTTCTAAAACTCGTTTAGACTTGCTGATAGACACCAGCATCTTTAACAGCTGCCCCTCAATATGTCCGGAGAGCATCTCTTGTTCTAAGGCCCGCACGGTCTCGCCATCACCAAAGCGTTTGCACCAGTCTTCTGCTTGGGTTTTTTGGGCCAGGTTAGCAAGCGCTGCCGACTCAGCCGTCGTACAGTCTTCTAAATAGGGATCGAGCCCAGCAGCCAAGCGATAGGCTCTGTCTAAAGAATCTTCGAGCTGAGCCGAAACCAGCTCACCTTTAGCCATCATAAGAATATGTTCTAGCTGCTGAACAAGAATTCCCAGGGGGGTTACAGGCCTAGCAGTTATCTTTTTTGCTGCGCTCACCATCGTCAAATGCTCCCTGCCAATAGTTCTTCCGATAGTTCTTCCGACCTTTCCTTAGCGCCATTCATAGGGGCCTGCATATCTGTCGGCGGGTGAGGCACTTTACCCTCAAATAAGGATTTCCCCACCGTTGAAGGATTCTCTAGACCGACGTCACTACAGTGCGGCTCAACGCCCCATCCCTGTCTAGGATAGTCTGCGCAGATAGCTCGGTATTCATTAAGTGCCTGAAACAACTCTTTACGAGACAGCGAATTTAAGTAGCCGCAGCTGCCAATTTCGCCCTTAGGCAAAGGGGCCACCAGGTTTTGCCCTCGCTTTTGAGTAATTTTCTCCTGAGCAGCCCAAAGCGTTTCTTTATTATTTAAAACATCGTGCCACAGGCTTAATCCAAACGCGCTGATCAGACGAAGAATTCGGTGGAATGCTTCATCACTAATCCAATTCATGCGGCGACTTAAGTAAGCACCAAAGCCCATTCCAATAGCAACTGCGTGGCCGTGCAAGAGCCCAGCTTCAATCTCAAAGCCTGGCGACCAGGTGTGACCATAGGCATGAGGGCGACATTGGTGAGTCTCGTAAAGGTTGTCATATTCAGCCGCTACATAGCTGCGAATGGCCCCACCTAATATTTTTTGTGAGAGTTTGCTAATATCAGCTTTAGCGTCACAGTTAACTGAGTCAACTGTGCCAAATCGGGTAGAGATCAGCCTGGGGCCAGCCTCCTCAAGGTCGCGGAACAGCGCTGCGTCTTTGATGACGGCCATTTTAATAATTTCAATGATGCCGTGACGCAGCCAGCCTTCTCGGAGCGTCTTGAAAAAGAATCGGTCGGTGATGGAGAGGATAGGAGGATGATAGGCCCCAAAGAGATTTTTGTAACCAAAGCCGTCGCAGCAGGTGCGAGGAGACGGGCCTGCGTCGACCCCAGCCACAATTGAGGTAGAGAGCATGACGTAGGGAGTGTTGCGATGATACAGCGCGCAAGCCAGCCCGCCAGTATCAGCCAGCACGCCGCCGCCGACAATCAGCACGGGCTCGTTACGAGCAACGCCTATCCGCTTGAAGTCGCCTAGCATTTTCTCAACGGTATAGATGCCTTTATCTACTTCCATCGCCCGATAGACTAGCTTTTCTAGGGGGATGCCGTGGTAGGCGAAGTAATGTTCAATTTGCTTGCCGTAAGAGAGTTCTACATTTTGGTCGATTAGGCAAACGCAGCGATCGCATGCAATATATGTATCCCTCAAAAGCGTCTGCTCAAGATCCAAAGTGTTGTCTACAATTTTGATAGTAGCGAACGTGCTCGAACTCACCACCGCTTCGATAGTTTGATCGTCTGCTGTACTATGGGCAAAACCAGCGCTCTCACGATAGCTAGAAGTAGGATATATCGCGTGAGGATTAGTTTTGACAAGTTGCTTTGCTAGGTTTGAATAAACGGCTTGGCGATCGCCCCGCAGGAGATAAGTTAGCAGCTTCTCGTCTTTAAGGTGAGACTGGTAAACCTGATTAGCAAGCGCATACCACTGGTTGCCAGCAGAGGAGTCAAAAGCAGAGATTAGCTCAGCTAGGGAGCCAAAAAAACGACCCAAGGAGAAATTCAGGCAGCTACGCAGGCTACGGCAGGCGGATATGCCCTTAACTGCCCCTGCGGCTGAGAACTCTTCTCCCAGCGTTTCACTAAAGGCCGGACTGTTGATCAAAGCTAGCAGCAGGCTTTCAAAGCTCTCGCTAGCGCAAAGGGTGCTGATCCGGCTCTCTAGGCCTTGGCAGGCTAGAAGCTCAGCATCCTGGGTAGAAATGAAGGATCTGATCGCAGAAGTCGTGTTCATTAAGGTTATTTGCGGGTCAACTCACAGAAATACAGAGGAAGTAAATCTTTTTATTAAAAGGAGAGCAAATAAATGAACAGTTTAAGGCAATTATTATAGTAGATTAGTACCAATGGTGCAGCGGCAGGTGAAAAAATAGCTGCCCTTTTTAAGCGGCGATCGCACTCAAAGCCTCCCCAAAACCTCAAAGTCTTTTTGCTCTTCTGACCTCTTTTCTGGCCTCTTTTCTGGCCTAGTGATAACAACCATAACCGTGGAACCTCTTCGGATTAATTCTTTTACCAGTGGCTTACTGATGTATTCCAATAAGCCTGTTAATCTAGCTTTACATAAGTCACTATAGCCCTCATAAAACTTTCCTGCCTGAGCTAATGCATAGAGATCGGCACTGATAACATCAAAACATCATTGATAATGTAGCTTAAGCAGCGAAACAGGCTTTATCTGCTTTCGGGTTAGCGATCGCAGGCAGATAGGCTGCATTTCTATGTTGATGCAAGAGTGAGATTCAAAACTCGGGGAGGTTTAGTTGGCTGACGTTTTTATGGGGCTAGATTTAGGGACGGGCGGCGCACGGGCGATCGCAACCAACTTGCAAGGACAGGTGATCGCTCAGGCCACTCACGCCTGCCCGCTACTGACGCCGCATCCCGGCTGGACAGAGCAAAATCCGTCAGATTGGGTAGATGCGAGTCTCAAGGCACTGCGCGATGTTGTTCAATCGCTCAGTGAGTCGAGCCCGCCGCCCACAGTCTGCGCCTTGGGGCTATCAGGGCAGATGCACGGCATGGTGCCGCTGGACGTGGAAGGTCAGGTTATTCGTCCAGCAATTTTATGGAACGATCAGCGCACGGGCAAAGCTGTAGAAGAGATTGAAGCGGCCTTTCCCCGCCAGCAGATGATCGCCCGTACGGGCAATCCAGCCATTACCGGCTTCCAGCTTCCTAAGCTGGTATGGCTACGAAAGCACGAGCCGCAGGCCTATGCTCAAGTTCGAAAAGTTCTGCTGCCCAAAGACTATTTGGGCTATGTGCTGACGGGTGAGGCTGTGACTGAGCCGTCCGATGCCTCTGGCACTGGCTGCTTAAACCTGGCGAGTCGGCAGTGGGATGATGAGATTTTAGCGGCTTTAAAAATTAGCCCAAGCTTGTTTCCCCCCATGGTTGAATCCAATGCTATTTCAGGACGGCTTAAGCCTGAGCTGACAGCTTACACGGGCCTACCTGCCGGACTGCCGGTGATTGCTGGCGGCGGTGATAACGCGGCGGCGGCGATTGGGCTGGGTATTTCAAAGCGAAATCTTCAGCAGGGCAGCTTGAGCATTGGCACCTCAGGCGTGCTGTTTGTGCCGTGCGATCGCCCCACGCCCGATCCGCAGGGTCGAATCCATCTCTTTTGCCAT
>JBGTGK010000246.1:0-2688 GCA_041746795.1 Phormidesmis sp. | reverse complement strand
TTGCTTTAATTCGCCCTTAGATGTCTGAAGTTCCTGATGTCATAAGGTTTCAGACATCTAAGGGCTTTTCAGGGGAAATGAAGGGCTATTTCGTCTATTGAAAATCTGAAAACTGGCTGAGTTCTTTTATTCACAAGCTTTTCAAACAAACTAGACCAAACGCATAAAAATGATTTCAGGGCTGAAACTGGCTTCGTTATTTTTTAGCTCGGAGGCCATAACGTCTGACTGGTAGTCATTCTGGCGTCTTTAAAATGAAAATAGACAGCTACTTTTAGATCGCCAATGGCAGAACTAGGGTTTTAGCCTTTCTCCGAAAAGCTGTGCGAGCCGTTGGATGTCAAAACATAACTGAAAATCGATTTATTAAACGACAGCTAGGGCTAGTTTAACTCCACTAAAGTGTGCTTGTAACTCCTGAGCTAGAGGTGTTACGGCTGCTTGACTGACAAAAGATGACGACGGATGAGATGAAGCGCTTGACAGTAGTGGGCTAGCGCCATCAGAGGAAGGCAGTGGGAGCCAGCATTCTAGGATTAGATACCACTCAAATCATAGAAATGCTGTAAAAAAAAGCTCCCGTCTCTACGATGCCTTGAAAGTCTGGTTGGGTCAAGGCTGCGCTTAGGCGCATCTAGGTCATCTGACGACCTGCCTATGGATGGTGACAGCCCTGACCCAAACCGGTGGAGTGAGCTTAGCGCGCTGGATAGCTCAGATCTTGCACCAATCTTATTAGGGGTTGCGTTGAGAGCCCTTTTGATAATTTAACCTGGCAGTTCAAATTATCCCACTTACGCTGTGAAGTATACGTTGCCGCTGGGCTAAACTTAGGTAGAGCGCTCAGTTTGGCGAAGTGTCAAGCGCTGATAGCAGTACGTTGTCACGGGAAATCTCTTTGATCGCTTCTCGAATTAGCAATTCGCTGCGCCCCATCCCATAATAATCTCCCGTATCAAGGAAGTTGATACCAAGAATGACCCAAGATACTGCTCAGGCACAGGATCAATCGACGGACGCGCTTTCGGCTGATTTTGCCCAGCCGCGATCGCGCAAGTAGGATTCAAAGTTACTCAGTGCCGGAAAATCACGTTTCAACTGTGCAAAATCCGCCGTATAACCTACGTTCTCAAACCAGCGAAACATGATGGTGACCTCTTCCCCAGCCTGTTGCTCGAACGCTTCAAACGGAATTTGTTGGTAGTTGACGGGTTTGCCTAAAACGCGGCTGAATGCGGCTGCAACTTCTGGCATCGTCATCTCCACACTGGCAACTTCGATTTCGCGGTTCATGAAATCTTCGGGGCGATCAAACACCTCGGCGACCATTTTGCCATAGTCTTCTTCAGACAGTTGCTGCAACTTCGTATCAGGACTGAGCGGCTGAAACAACGTGCCACCCTCAACCATTGATCGCATCCCGCTGTAATTGTAAAAGAAGAACACCGGACGCAAGATAGTATGAGGCAAACCAATGGAGCGGATGTATTCTTCAACTTGAAACTTGCTGTCGAAGTGCGGAACGCCTGTGTTGCGCTTGGCGCTACCCACTGAACTATAGACGAAATGCTCAACGCCTGCCGCTTTAGCGGCCTCAGCAACTGTCTTACCCTGACGAACTTCGACTTCCACCCCGGCTCGAAAATCCTGCATTGAAAAAACGCCGTAAGCGCCTTGCAAAGCGTAATCGAGTGAAGCACGATCATTGAAATCTCCAGGGACGAGTTCCGCGCCTGCTTGTTCAAGAGCTTGGGCTGAGGGTTTGTCTTGATCGCGAACCATGGCGCGAACCTTAAACTTGCCGCTTTGCAGCAGATGACGGGCGACCGTACCTCCTTGGTTGCCTGTTGCGCCAGTAACGAGAACGGTTTGAGTTGAGTTTTCCATAGTGATATTCATTGAAAGGTAGTTGTAAGTAAGAGAAAAATAAAGCAAAAGCCATTTTTAATCCCAGAAGTCTTTCTCAGACTAATGAGCTGACATACCTTTTATTATGATGAGCTGATTAACAGAGATAAAGGGGTGTTTTCTGGATTCATTGTTCGTAATACTGGATAATGCTAGATTCAAAGCATCATGTAAAACATTTCAGTCTGCAATGGAAGATTTAAACGCGGTTTTGGTATTTCTCAAAGTGGCAGAGCTAGGCGGCTTCACCGCCGCCGCCCGGTCGCTCGATCTGCCCAAATCTACCGTCAGCCTAAAAGTAAACGAACTAGAAAAACGGTTGAAAGTGAGATTGCTGCATCGCACTACTCGACGAGTCTCGTTGACTGAATCGGGACAACTCTACTATGAGAACTGCTTGCCGCTGCTCGATGCTTTGCAGGATGCCAATGATGCGATCGCCAGCTTGCCAGGACATCCACGCGGAGTACTGCGAGTGACAGCCCCGGTGATGTTCGTTCATGCATTTCTCGGTTCCCGATTACCCAAATTCTCGCAGACTTACCCGGAGTTAAGGGTAGTGCTCAATGTCACCAACAAGCGTAAGGATATCGTCAAAGACGGCTATGATCTCGCCATTCGAGTGGGCGCACTAGAAGACTCAACCCTCAGGATGAAACGGCTGATGATGGATCGCTCCAGGCTGTTTGCCAGTCCCGATTATCTGAAGACTTATGGCGAACCAAAGTCGATTGAAGACCTCAAGCACCACGTACTCCTCAGCGTTGATCAAAGTCAGAA
>JBGTGK010000245.1:0-6506 GCA_041746795.1 Phormidesmis sp. | reverse complement strand
ACAACCGATGGTTTTAGCCAAACCTAGGCCCACTCTACTTCTCGCTAAATTACTTGCAACCAAATTCATGCCTCCTGAAACCCATCAACCACCACCTTTAGCCGTCTAATTCTTCATCAGAAACTTCGGACTGTCCAGTCTAAATAGCGAGCCCAAAAAACCGTGTGGCCATAAATCTCGATTTGGCCTTCACCCATAATCATGCCTAAGTAGGCGAGGGCAGCCACCATCGTAATGGTGAAGTGTACAATGTGAAATTCTTCCCAGTCTTCGCCTTTGGCAGCGATCGCATCCTTACCAAAGTAAATAGCCCCAATCAAGAGACCCACAAACCCAATCCACAGCGAAACCAGCGTAAAAGAGTCCATTCCCAAAAAATTCCTTTCTTTCTACGCAGCAATCATTACGCACTCGAAGGGTCGTCTCCTCTTTCCGCAGACATAAGCCCGTAAATATCTAACTATAATTTGAGCGGTATATCCAACTATGGAGGGAGGTGGCTTCCATTGAGTCTTTCGACAGAGAGCGAAGAGAATGGCAGTCCGTCTGCGATTAGCTAGGCGTCTTGCTTAAGGAAACAGAGCTGAGTTCAAGAACGCGCGATTTGGCAGGGAAGTGCGATCACATTAGCTAGACGCGCCTGAAGAAAGTGCGCTTTATGCGATCGCCCATTACCGCGACCTCTAGAGCAGTTGCTTAGATAAACAAATTGCCGCCGTAGAGCTTCTCAACGTGCTGTTGCAGTAGCCAGACGTTGCTTTCTCAGTGCTGGCCCTGCACGAGCATCAAAATTATCAGCAAAAATTGAAAATAGGGGAAGACAATTCTCTAAAACAGTCCGTGCAGGAAGTCCACCGGTTTTATCTGTTTTCCCCCTTGCTGCTGTGAGCCTGTCGCGACTACCGGCTATTTCCGAGAGTCGCTTTGCTATTTCGAATGTTAGGCGTTATGTCATAACGCCGTAGGGGCACCCACAAGAGGTGCCCCTACGTATTTACACCAATGACGACTATTCAGCCGATAGGCGGTACGTGCCGCGATCGCCCTTATACCACTCACCGCTGCGAACACCGCCCGAAAGCACGTTAGAAATTCGATTACGCGCCTTCAAATGCTGAGACTTAGGCATACTGTCGTTGAACAGTGCGTCCATCACCTCGGCAATTTTAAAGGATTTGTCAGGCTGAGTCTCCAAAACCAACCGAACCGCTTCGGGAATTGAGGTTTCTTTAACACCGGGCCGCGTGTACTTTTGCCAGCTTGCCGCACGACCGTCCTTTTTCTTACTCACTTTCGCCGAGCTTGAGGCTTTAAGCTTTTTCTCAGCTTTCTTTTCAGTCTTAGCAGAACTTGTCTCTTCATCCGGTGCCTCTATTTCAGCCGATGCCTCCGGCTCGTCGTCATACTCATCGTCAGACTCTTCCGTATAGGACTCTTCTGTATAAGACGAGTTTTTAGGGGACGAGTTTTTAGAGGACGAGTTTTTAGAGGACGAATTTCCGCCAAATAAAGGCAAAATTGCCCGTACACCTTTAAGTTTCTCTTGAACCTCTGCCAGCTGAGCCGTCAGAGATTCTTCCTGAGCAAGAAGGTCTTCGGAGATTTCTTGCAGTTGGGGTAATACTGTTTGTGCCATGTATTGTCGTAGTAACCAAAATTTTACTGAGAACAATATTAGCGCAAATAGCACGCAACATACTTCAATATAAAAAATAAAGAATACTTTTGATAGATATCTGATAGATATTTCAGCAGCTTTTCTACTTCGCTAGAGCTGTTAAGACACTATTTTGACGGCAAATCTTCCAGCTCATCGTGAAATTGCTAGCCTGTCTTCAGCAGATCGTAGGCAAACCAAGAATAGAAAACAGCTTAGGATCAAGAATGTTACCAGCTTTCGATGTGTGTTGGTAAGTTCTTAGATGTCTAAGTTCTTAGGTATTTGAGTTCTCAGATATCCCTGCTGTCTACTCACGACAAATCGCTAAACTCTACCCGCACTCGCCTGGGCTGAAGCAGCTGCACCAGCAGTACAGCTTGGCTATTTGCCGAAATCTCCATTGAGCTAAGCTGGGGAACCAGCTGTCCTACCGTCTGTACCTGTGCTTTCAACATTCCCGCAACGTCAATCCCAAATTCAAACTGAGCCGACAGTGCGCCTCTTTTTATCCGCTCTGTTACCACCGCCTGCCACTCTGGCTCGCAGTCCAGCCAGGGATGTCGCCGCTCATCAAACGATGCCGACAAAGGCTGCGAGCGGTGCGGATACTCAAATACTTTCTCATGCAGCTGGGCAATGGGTGAGAGTCCGCCCTCACAAATAGATTCTCCTGGCGGCGCGGAAATCACTATTTTAGTAGCGCCCAATTCACTCAGCAGCGCAATTAACGCCTGCTCTCGCTCCTTAAACAGCATTGAGAAATACTGATTCACCGGATAGTAAAAGTTCCGTCGCCCTCTAAAAGGGTGGCATCTATACGTTTTTCCAGGTGCGGGATGGCCGGGTGGCATGTATATTCCCTCCGGCAGCCGATCAACCCTCGCCTCATCCAACAGTTGCTCAGCCCAGGCCGTCATATCAAGCCGCGCCATCTGCCGGTATAGCATCCGTGCGTCACGGTTACGATGATGAATCAGGCTATTGTCGTTCGGCTTCTGATACTGCCCCTGTAAAAAGGCATGAGTCGTCCATAGCAAAGGCGTCGCATTGCCTGGTAAAGACAGCGCCGTCAGGGCGGGCAAAGAACTGTTGCCCATTGCGCCATCAAAAGCCATTAGCTCCATGGCTTTACGCAGCTCTATCTCGGCTCTAGCGATATATACATCAGCCTCAGCTTGAAATGCACCAGCCCGATTTATGCCCATAGCGTCACCCGGCCTTTCATCACGACCCAAAACGCGTAACAGGGGCTTAGCCACCGACATAGGAGCCCTTCGCATAGCCAATCCTGTACTCGGATTGCGATGGGAGAGCCGCTGAGCTAGGTCGCTTTTCTGATGTCTCTCAATAGGCATAGGCACTAGATAGGGGGCGGCTAAATAGGGCGGCTAAAGGTCTTCTAGCCGTTTGTGATCATCATACAGCGAGAAAGAAATTCCATGCTCCTCATCTAGTAACTCTCTAACGGCTTTTGCTCAATGCATATGTTCGAGCGCAACATCCAGGCGCAGCGCTACTGTATCGGCTGTAGCGGCTCAGCTCCCGATAGATCTCCGGCCTCATTTATAAAAAGCTGCGGCTGTCGCTTATCACCAACGGACTCAATTATCAGCACAGGCCTCCGCTGAGGCTCCTGTAAATGCTTAATAATGCGCTCAAACGCTTGATTACCCTCAGTAAAAAAGGTGGGTTCATTCTCACGAACCTCCTGAGTAACCGCATCGGTAAGGTCACGACTAGAAAAATTTTGCAGCGGCGGCAGCGACTGAGCTGAAGCCGACAGCAAACAGGCGCTGATGCCAACTTGCGCCATCACCAGCGCACTAACCGAAGCAATCTTTCTAAGAGCAATCTTTCTAAGAGCAATCTTTCTGAGTGTCATAGCTGAAGTTTTGTAAGACAGTTTCTAAGGATGTCTTTTGAAGACGTTTTCAAAGCAGGTAAAAGCTCCGCTGCTTTAGCTACTTGCAAACTCTTTAGGCCATGACGACAATTATATATTTAAAGCTTGACTAAAAAGCACGTCGGAGAACAAATGTTCTATCAGAAAATTGGCTGGTAAGCTCCTGCTTGTATAGCCGCTACTTGCTTATTTTGACTGCATCTGAAACGTAGCAAACCCCACCGTATCTCTTCAATATGGGCTGTATATGCGACAGGACGCTATCGACTTGAGCCTCAGTACAAAATGACAGAATGTAGATATTGCTCAACGTTGTTGAAGCAAAGTCAGAGTCCGTTGAAACTTCACTATTGTGACCCCTGCCCACCACATTGCGAATCACCGAGTAACCAGGAACTTCAGCGACTTTTAGCTGTTTAATCAAGCTTTCTAGCTGTAATGAAGCGGCGATTATCTCCAAACGTTTGACTGACTGCATAGCAACACAGATCCTTAAAGCTAAAGTTGAAGAAGGTAAAGATCGAATACCTCTTTAAAGTACCTATGCTACACCCCAAAAGCGCTGAATTAGCTGATAGTAAACAGGAATGCCGATAATGATATTGAAGGGAAACGTCAGTGCCAGTGCCATAGAAATGTAAAGGCTTGGATTCGCCTCGGGCACCGTCATTCGCATCGCCGCTGGCACTGCAATATAAGAAGCACTTGCGCACAGCACTGCAAACAACAGCGCATTGCCAGGGGTCATTTGTAACAGTCCGGCAATGCCAATCCCAATTAACGCGTTAAATACTGGCATCAGTACGGAAAAGCCAATCAAAAACGGGCCGCCTCTGCGTAAGTCTTGAAGCCGCCGCGCCGCCACCAAACCCATATCTAATAAAAAGAAAGTCAGCACGCCATAAAACATATCGCCGGTAAAGGGCTTTACGCTCTCCCATCCCTCTTTACTTGTAATCAAACCCACCAGCAGACTCCCAATGAGTAAATACACAGAGCCATTCAAAAAAGACTCACGCAGCACTTCTCCCCAGGGGAGGGATTCTTTCTCTTTACCCAACAGGGCGTCGTCTAGTTCAGCCGATCGATTGGCAAATACCCGCACCAGCAGCAGGCCGATGATAATGGCAGGCGATTCCATCAGCGCCAGCCCTGCCACCATGTGCCCGCCAAATTCAACGCCGATGCGAGTTAGAAATGAGCTAGCTGTTACGAAGGTTACGGCGCTGATGGAGCCGTAGGTGGCAGCGATCGCTGCCGCATTATAAATATCCAGCTTCAGCCGCAAAATAAAATACGAGTAAATTGGCACCACCGCCGCCATCACTACCGCCGCAATCAACGCACTCGCCACCTCAAACGTTAGCCCGCTTTCATGCAGCTCGTGCCCACCCTTAAACCCAATCGATAGCAGCAAATAAAGCGAAAACAGCTTTGGAATCGGCTGCGGTATTTCCAAGTCAGATTTGACCAAAACCGCCGTCAGACCAATGAAAAAGAACAGTATCGGCGGCGTTAAAACGTTCGCAAGAATTAGGCTGGAATCCATGATGCACCTAAATAGGAGTTGCAAACAAAATAGCAATGGCCTTTTCAGGCTAGTCCTAAAAATATCATCAAACGACCTAAGGTACTGTATTTGCCGAACGCTGCGTCAAAGCGTGCAGAATGGATCAAAGCAAAAGCACTTGCTCAACTAAAAAACTTCCAAAAAAAGGAACTAGCGAATATTACCAGTCTCTTTTTCTACAGATAATAGTCAGTAAGCGCGCAAAGGCAGTAGTGCGCCATTGTGGAAAACACGAGCACTTTGATGATTGTGTTTTGACCGAACTTTCGATGCGAAGTCAAAGACAATTAAGCGGTCGTCAATTCGTTCTACCTAACTTGATCGAGAGCATGAGCATTTTGCAGGTTCAGCCATAGCTCTGGGCTAGTTTCTAGCGTCGCACCTAGCTTGATAGCCATCGCTGCTGTAATAGCCAACTCTCCACTAATAAGTTGATTAACGATTTCTTGCGATACATCAAGCCTAGCCGCAAGATCGGTGGCGGTCATATTGTAAGTTTCTAAATAGCTATGCTTCAAGTGCCAACCAGCACTCTGACGTTGCCTCTTATGCGTAGTAGTAGCAGTCATCAGCCTTTATCTCCCTAGTGATAGTCAAGATAATCAAGATCGTCTGCGATACTTCCAACTGGCCTGAAGATTAGCCTCATTGCCCCAGTTATGGTGAAGGCGAAAAACCCTTTGTAATTACCCTTCAAAGGATGACAACCGGCTCTCGTCTCGCTAGACTCTAATCCGGGCTGAGCGCGGGGTAAATCGTCTACGCTTGGCGCTGCCTCAATTAAATCCAATATTTGGTCAATTTTAGGCAATTGCTTAGCGGGGAGCTTTGAGCTGTCGTCCTTGCGGATGTATAGCCTTAATCCCTTGTGTCTGTTTGTCCCAATTTGCACTTTGAGCGTTGCCTTTGCTATATCTAAGACTAGCAGTAATTCGCAAAGGGATCGTCGGTTGTCTATGCTCTTACTTATCACAACGAGCAAAGAGGTTGTATTTTTGCTCGTATCCTCTACTATTAGGATAGGTTAAGATCTACTTTTAACACAAGCTAGTAGTATGGTCACTCAGCCAGCCGCGTTAATATTGCGCGGATCGTTATGCGATTAATGGATAAGGCAATCACAATCTTTCCAATTCTCTTCGCTACCAAGTCAATGTTTTGCACTATCAATACCGTTCACCCGCTTGCCGCTCGAATAATGAACTCTTTCAGGAGCAGGCATACAATACCGACTCCTTTTTGATTGACGTATCATCGCACTTAAGTCCGACTTCATAACCATCGCCTGTAGCTATTACATTATTAACAGTAGAGCTGTCTTTCTGTATCGACACGATTACTTGCTTGCAGCAGTTATTGCTGCACAACACATG
>JBGTGK010000244.1:0-2763 GCA_041746795.1 Phormidesmis sp. | reverse complement strand
CCAGAGACAGGCAATACCGATGGCTGGGAGCCCACCCAAATCGCTTTGAAAACGCTGTTTCCAGGGATCGCGCTGATCTTGTGTTTCCTGCACACGGTCCTCGATATTCAAAAACGCTGTCGCCGGGACAAAGGCCTCTGGAAAAAGCTAACGGGTCGCCTCTGGCATGTTTACAACGCCCCAAGTAAGCGGCATTTTGCCCAACGCTTGCGTCGGCTGCGGGCGTGGGCGAATCGGACCGTCAAGCAACCCAGCATCCTCAAAAGGTTGGCCAAGTTGAAAGGCAAATCCAAACAGTTTCAGATTGCGTACGACTATCCCGAGGCGGCGCGCACCAGCAACATGCTCGACCGACTGATGAATTATCAAGATCGACTCTTGCACAGCATGCAATACTTTCACGGGTCTGAAGACTCAGCGCGACAGTATTTGAGAGCCATGGCGTTAATCTGGAATTTCCATCCTTATGGCCAGAGAACCACCACGAAAGATCCCGACCGCCGATCGCCATTCAAGGATCTCAATGACTTTGAGTACCACGAGAACTGGTTGCGGAACTTACTCATTGCCGGTTCTATGAATGGTTACAGACAGTGACTTTCGGGTCTCTCCACAAAATCCGCAAGAACCAGGCTTGAACCACGCCACACATTGAAGCCATTTCATCCAAAGACGAAGCAAACATACTCCGTTTCTGGGCTGACCAGCTACAAAAGGCACAGAAATGGTATAGGCAAAACACTTGACCCCAGCAACCAGAAGGCACATACGGCAATTCCTCTGGAAGGCTGAGAGATTATACCACTGTGTAGCTAATTTCGGCTCAGAGAGAAAGCTTCAAACTCAGGCGCGGCAAGTCCTGTCAGACTACAAAGGGCGCATGACTTGCTTTTCAGAGCTTTGTACTGACTCTCTATATACCTACTTCTACTTGGCTAACTCCACAATTTACTCTAACAAAAGGCCTGATTTCTAATTAAGTCCATTTTTTAGGTAAGTTTCGGTCAGTACCTCTGTTAAGGTGACCGTCTGTACTAGTAATCTAGGGCGATGAGCAACGAAAGAATGAGGCTTCGCAGCTTCAGTTTTTTCTATCTCTCTAAAAAGAAAAACAGACAGTGGATGTGAATTTCTGTTTTCAGAAGGTTGATTGCTGAAGCGCCCATAAATCAACGACAGTTCATTCGTTCACCTTCACAGGGATACCTAAATACGACTTAATCAAATTGAAGCAGACAGTTGTTAACTAGTCGGATAAAAGCGTACTGATGGCCTAATCCGTTTTCTTAGGAGCTGTGCTAGTCTCTTGCATCGGATCAGCAATGTATCTAAAGTTATCATCAGAGTTCCAGGAGCCTCGATGATCAGTACCATCACTGCCTTCGGTAGAAAGGTTGTAGTAAATATCTACCGTATCGTCAGGCTGCACATTACCAAAGAACGGCTCGGTGAGCTTACCCATCGAATCCAGCGCATTCATAAACATTTGTGTGTGAGAAATTTCACGGGTTAGCAGATGTACTAAAGTCTCTTTCGTTCCGGCATCGGGCGCAATTTTGATCAGCGCTTCGTAGGTTTGTCGGGCTCCTGCCTCAGCGCCAATGTTAGCTCGCAAATCGCGAACAACGTCTCCTCCTTCATTTAAGTAAGCAGCTGTCCAGGCAGAACCTTGAGAATCCAAGAAGTGCGGGCCGACACCGCGCACAGCAAATAGACTGCTATTAAAGGCAGCTTCTTGTCCAGCTTGCTTAGCGCCTTTAGTATGCGCTTCAATCAGCTTGCCAACCATCTCCAAATGGCTGAACTCCTCGATAGAAATATCTTGCAGCATATCTTTTATGCCTTTATTTTCGACATGAAAAGACTGAACCCAATACTGCAAAGCGGCGGTAAGTTCACCTGTGGCACCGCCAAACTGTTCTAGCAAAAGCTGCGCAAACATAGGGTTAGGCTCATCCACCTTAACCTCTTTTGCAATCAACTCTTTCTTGTGAAAAAACATGGTCAAAAATCTCCAGCGAATCGCCAGCAAAACAGCCTCGTTAACGTTTGAACTCAAGGCTAGACTTTACTACGATGATTTACATAACTTGGCCAAGCATAAGTAGGCAGGCTCAGTCCTTCCTCTACCTAAAGAGGCACCTATTTCAAGATACTTCTGAGGGGCTAGCGAATAAAATATTTAGGTAGAGCCGACGGGTAGCAAGTTAGAACGAAGAGCCATTAGTCAAGAAGAGCTTGGAAGGGCGTAGTTCAAACGAGGTTTACACTTTCGATGCAATCAGAGGACTTGATGATGCGATCACGCAAACTTGATGCTTGTCGCCATCTCCTTCAGTAATCGCCCCATCGCCCGAGCCGTCCGTCACACCTGCGCGGCTTTTTTGTCCGCAAAGTAACGGTGCAGATGTGGGCGCATTCATAGGTTTGATGTGTAGTGAATTATGAGCAAGGGTAGAGCTTAAAACTATTGGCCCACTATCTTTGGCACCAGAGTAAACAAAGACAGTTTCCATCTAATGGGACATACCTATTTCCATCCAACGGTAAATAACAGACCAAAGGGAAAAAACTACTATTTCAGGATAGAAAATTTAGATCAGGCATCAATCTTTGCATCGATACCGGTCTACGTTGTCCATTCTACTAACAGCTGTTTCTTGAGCTTTTTTCTATGAAAAACAAATCCTTGGCTACTTGGCTAGGTACTGGTGCGATTGCCCTAAGCCTTGCCGTTCTGCCTTCTACCCTACCCGCATCTGC
>JBGTGK010000243.1:0-5064 GCA_041746795.1 Phormidesmis sp. | reverse complement strand
CTAAACGCTGTCAAATTCTAGTGCAGAAATTCCGCAATCGGGTGAAGAATTTCGTGGACGATGTGATGGAAACCGCTTGTGGATTACACAACTTTCGGATGAGCCACCGTCGAGGACAAACCAATGAGTTGAGAGCGATGGTGTAGAGAAGAAAAGTTCAGGGTAGGGAGTGTCTGTTCCTGTTGTTCACACTATTTCCGATGAAGTCTAATGTCCTTGAGATGCCACTAGCTCGGCATGAGTTCCTGATTCAATATATATCTATTAGATCAGAATTTATACTACGTCTTCCCAGGCTTTAATCCGATGAGTCCTTCTTCTTCTGCTCTTAATCTAGCTTCAGATTTGGGCGATCGCACGACCCTTAATCTCTTACTTCTTTGTCTTTCGCCCGACAGCGAGCAGTCTGCTAATGGTCAAATAGCTCAACAAATAATCGCATTAGCAGACAAACAAACAAACTGGTCGGCTCTGATAGAGCTAGCCCAAACTCACAGAGTAATGCCACTGCTTTACCATCGCCTGAGTACGGTTTGTCCAACCAAGGTTCCAGATAACATTCTTGCAGGGCTGCGTGGAGACTGCCAGCAGATAGCCATACGTAATTTGGCGATGACTGCTGAACTAAATCGTTTACTCAAGCTCATGGAGACTCAAGGTGTAGAGACTCTTCCCTACAAGGGGCCTGTCCTTACCCAGTCCCTGTATCAGCGATTAGATCTCCGACAGTTTGGCGATCTGGACATTATCATTCGGCCTGAGGATATGCCGAGCGTCGAGAGGCTGCTGATTGATGAAGGGTACTGGCCTTATTTCGGGAAGCAAACGGCGGCAGAACTCTCTGCCTACATGAAGGCTAAAACCGAACATACTTACGATTTTTATCACAAAAATAAAAAGATATTTTTAGAAGTCCACTGGCGTTTTTGGCCTCCGTTCTTCTCTTCCGTTAATCCTCGGCAAATCTGGTCAAGGCGCGCCTCTACTACGCTAGCAGGTACGAAGATTTCTACTTTCCTAATGGAAGACTATTTAATTGTTTTATGTATGCATGGCTCGCGTCATATGTGGGAGAGGCTAGCGTGGCTGTGCGATATCGCGCTGTTGGTCGAGCGCTTTCCCCATCTTGATTGGCAGCAAAGCTTAAAGACGGCTGAACAGTGGGGAGCAAAACGAATGCTGTTGTTAGGTCTCTATCTCGCTCAGGAGTGGCTAGCCGCTGACTTACCAGCACAGGTCGTCGCGCAGATATCGGTAGATTCGGCGATCGCACAACTCGCTGCTGCTGTAAAAACGCAAATGTTCTCTTCGGCTGAGACACCAACTCGCTTTATGGCAGCAACCCGATACCAGGTAAAGGTAAGAGAACGCTGGCAAGATAAGGCAGTCTACGCATCATCCTTCGGATACTGGCTGTTGAAAGGCCGGTTCTTAAAAGAGAGAACGGCTGATACCGCCGGACTGTCTGCGGTCAATGCGGACGCGGTAGCAGAATCACTTTAGGAATCACGCTAGGGTAGTATGGCTAGCTGTCCTAGCATACTCACTACCCATAGTCCGACGAATGTAAGCAAATAAATCAGCTTTTCCTATCTGTAGTTTCTAGCCTGTGTCTCGAAAAGGTTAGCGTATAGTCCCTGGCAATCTACCAGCTCTTCATGGCTACCACTTTCAATAATTCTGCCCTCTTTCATTACGTAAATACGGTCGGCCATCTTGACCGTCGATAACCGATGGGTAATCAGAATAGCCGCTTGGTCTTTAATGAGTTCTCTGAACTGCCTAAACACTTCGTATTCTGCTTTGGGATCCATCGCGCTGGTGGGTTCGTCTAAAACAATCACACCCGAATCTCTCAGAAAGGCTCGGGCCAGGGCTACCTTTTGCCACTGACCAATGCTTAGCTCTTCGCCGCCCCTGAAAAGTTTTCCGAGCATAGTATCGTACGCTTGGGGCAGACGCTGAATTACCTCATGAGCGCCTGAACGCTTAGCCGCTTCGATGACAGCACTATCTTTTGGTGAGAGTTGAACGTTTCCTAACCAAATGTTGTCTTGGGCCGAGAGATGATACTTAGCATAGTCTTGAAAGACAACGCTGATTTGCTGTCGCAGCTCGCTAACGTCAAACTCTCGCAGATCGATGCCATCTATTGTAATTCGACCCTGAGTCGGATCGTACAAACGGCACAGCAGCTTGATCAGCGTTGTTTTTCCCGAGCCGTTTTCGCCGACTAGAGCGATGGTCTCGTTAGGGTGTACCGTTAGGGAGATGTCTTTCAAAGCCTGACGGGTTGTCCCCTCATACTGAAAGTCTACTTGTTCAAAGACAATGCCCTTTTTCAAGGGATGCGGCATGGCCTTTGGATGAGCCGGGGCAACAATTTTAGGGGTCAGATCCAAAAACTCATACAAATTAGTCAAAAACAAGTTGTCTTCGTAAAGCCCGGATACTCCACTCAGCAGAGACTTCAAAGAGCTTTGCCCGCGCTGTAGCGCCTGATGATAGAGCACTAAATCGCCTAGCTGAAGCGTTCCTTGAAGGGTCTGATAGAGAATGAAGCCGTAGATTGAGCCAACTAAAATACCGGAAAGTAGGTTAGCTGCTAGAAAAGAGAGAACTCGCTGACGCATCAGTATCAGCTTTGCTTTGTAAAGCTGAACTCTCAGACCATCAAAGCGATCGCTAAACAGGTTACCTAGCTCAAACAGCCGAATTTCTTTGGCAAACTGCTCGGCGGTCATCAACAAGGAGAGATATTGCGACTGGCGTTCTACTGGCGTCCACTGGCGTTGCCATTGGTACAGCTCGCGGCTATAGCGCAGTCTAACGATGATAGAAGGAATTGCGCCGATGAGCAAAATACCGGTAATGCTCCAATGAAGCGTCAGCAGTAGGCCGATCATGGCAACGAGGGAGAGCGCGTTCTGGCTGACTTGCGCTAACCGCATCAGGATCTGATTAGGGCGATAGGTGGCTTCTTGCTGCGCTCGCTGAAGCGTATCGTGATAGCGCGGATTTTCGTAGTAGGCCAGGTCAATTTCGATAGATTTTCTGTGCAAGATGCCGCGCATGTAGTCGGTCACCTTCTGGGTTTGGGCGGTGTTGACTAATTCGGAGGAAGCGTTGGACAGCAGCGTTATCATCGTAACAACCCCAAGCCCAATTAGCAGCGGCATAATTTGTCTGAGCAGAATCTGCGGATCGGCTCGTACGCCAGTAACAGAGAGTCCGGCTGTGACGGCATCGACTAGCAGCTTAGTGAGATAGATCGAGGCGAGTGGCAGCAGGCCAGTAAAGGTAATGAGCACTACTCGAATCAGCGTCCAGTTAGGACTGCTTTTCCAAACTAGCCTCAGCGCAGGAACGAATCGGGGCGCGCTGCTAAGTTTGGTTTTGATGCCTGAGAAGATAGAAGATGCCACTGCCTTTTTACCATAAAGCGGTCTATATAACTGCTTTCAACCATAGCGACAGCTTTCAGCCCAATCTGCGCTTACTTAATCTACGCTTACTCAACTGATAACAAGGGTTGACTCTTGGTTAGTTATTGAATATCCGACTCGATAATTTGGATTATCTCAGACAGTCCATCTAGCGACCGACGGCGCTTGAGTCGGCTGATGCGAAGTTTTACAAGTTTGTTACATTGGCGCAGGTGCGTACTCATGTGCGCTGCTGAGGTCAGCTTGCTCTGGGGTATTTCCATTCGCATGGTTTGTCACCAACCGCACCAAATTCGGCAACTCCGAGAGTCCAGGTTTACGAATAAATCGATAGCAAGGCACCTGCTTAAGCAGGTGCGTACACTGTATAAAGTGCTTCTGCAATACCTCTGGAGTTGTCAGCGTAGCGACTGCACGAGTGTGGCTGACTAAATGGCTGAAGGCGTCTTTGGGACTTATGGCCGTAATACTATGCTCGCTGCCTTTAGCTAAAATATAGAGCTTTTTCAGCGGCAGAGGCGCTGCTTGAAACCCACTTTCGAAGACAAAAGACAGCTTATAAGCATGAGCAAACAGGGGGGTAAGTGTTGCCAAGTCTTTCCCCAATGCGATCGCTGCTTCTGGTGAGAGCTTGCACTGCGGAAATGATGGAATAATCTCCAGTACATTAGTGTTTAGGCGAAGTGCCATCACATCATCGGTAAGGATGCGGTGATCTTCAGCATGTAGTGCAGTTGCCAAAGTTGACTTTCCCCACCCGGAGCCGCCCAAGAAGGCCACCGCACCCTCTTTCATAGAGACGCTGCTAGCGTGCAAAACGAGACTACCTCGCTGTCTTAATATCACGGCCATACAGCCGCCTAAAATGTTGGGAGAAATCATCTCGTGGCTGACTCCTTCAAAGGGTTCAACCAAAATCTGCCTTCCACCAGTGATTAGACAGCGTCCAATACCTTCTATGGAACCCAACACACCCTGTTCCCCGCATTCGGCAATGCCCTGTTCAATAGATCCGATACGTACGGTCACATCAGCGGTCTCACTGGTGGAGAAAACGCAAGGTAGCGATATCTCGGAGTGAATATTTAGACGATAAGCATAATAAAGATACATACTGCTTAAGTGGTTTTACAAATAGATATTTACTTACTGACTGTAATGAGTTAGAAAAAGCTTCTGGCTCTTCGATTGCACTATGACAAAGCTGAGCCAGAAGCATCCCCTCACATCATCTCAACATGAACAGGCATATCAAGACAATCTAAGGTCTTATTGATCGACCTATTTTAGCCGTCCTATCACGGTCTCGGGACGAATACATTGAGATCCCCAGACCCCGACAAAGGGGGGTTAAGGAGAGAGCCTGACACTGAACCTGTGAAAAACCCAGTAAAATTGATTGCATCGTTAGCGTTGCCGTTGCCGTTTGCTTGGGTCAGCTGCTCTACGTTACCGTAAGCCGTTAGGGTGGGCTGAATGTCAGCAATTCCAAATTCCAGACTACGTACGCCCAAACCCCTTGATTTCTCGTTCGCCTCAAGTCATGGTCAAATCTGACTTACCTCTTTGAATGGCTGAAACCTAGCAAACTCGTTCCAAGTTGAGGTAAAAATCACGT
>JBGTGK010000242.1:0-19667 GCA_041746795.1 Phormidesmis sp. | reverse complement strand
TGACTTTCTCACGGGTAATCGGCACTTCAGTGCCAATCGATTCTGTAACCGTGCGCTTAGATATTTTCACCTCTCCCGTTTTGACCCGCTGCTTACTGGTAACCAAGCGCTCTTCGTAAAGCTGAATAGGTCGATTTTGTGGCCCTAGCTGCGGCTCTAATTGAGGTTCTGAGGGGGGCTGATTATTCACAACAGTGGCCATCAGCATACCTCCAACAGGCGCAGAAGCTTCTACCGCGATGGATTGCTCTACCGATCTCTCTACTAACGCCGTTTCGTATGCCTTTTGCTGATAGAGCAACGCTTCGCTTATAGGTTGCCCGTCTTCATAAGCGTGAAGCACCTGGAGATCTTCTATGTTCATATCGCGGATATAAACATGGCTTGCTTGCCTAGATCTTGAGCAGCGCCCAATCGGTATCAGCACCTTTTTGTAGCCTAAAGTCTGATCCAATTCTACGACTAGCTGCTGAATGTGATTATTGTCGTCAATCAGTAAGTCGTACACTTTGCCTACCTGCTGAGCATAGGTAGTATATACGGGCATCCCTTTAAGATCATTTCCTTGAAAGTAGGTATCTTTATATTGTGGATGGCGATCACTAATTCTATACAGTGCCATGGCAAGCTCAGCAGAAGGGGTTATATTCCACAACTTTTGATCACAAGTAGCTAATTCTCCTTCCCCCATTCGATGGAACTATTCATCCCCTTTGAGGTAACAAAACGTTATCCACCTTTATGCCATTGGATAGTGATGTACCGAAATCACTCAACGTAGTATTAAAAAGCTACAACCCGAGTTTAACAAGGAGCTTCATCAGATATGACATACACAGAAGGCACAAACCTGCGGCCAGAGACAGTTTCAACGTTTGCACCCCCAATAGCGGAATACCACGATACCGTTCGCTGGGGACCTATCTTTGCGGGTATTGTTGTCTCAATAGTAGCTCAGCTATTGCTAAGTGCTTTAGGCGCAGTGATAGGAGGCTTTGCAGCAGGCGAAGCGACAGCTGGAACTATTGGAGCAGGCATCGGTATCTGGGCAATAATTAGTCTGTTACTTTCCCTATTTTTGGGTGGGTGGACAATGGCCTCTTCTTGCGGCCCTATGAACAGTAAAACTGCAATGCTTAATGCCACCATCATGTGGGCAGCAACCTTGGTTATCAGCGGGTGGTTACTCGCGAGCAACGTTGCTGGAACCTTTGGCCTTCTGGCAAACACTGCTAGCAATGTTGCAGGCGGGGCAGCAGCAGGAGCGCCCGCTGCTGTAGAGCAAGCAGAGCAGCCTGGTGGTGCTTCTATTCCTACACAACAGCAAATTGAGCAGGGGATTTCAAACGCCGTTCCGAACGTTACAGGACAAGACGCTGACCAGTATGCAGCAAACGCTTCCAAAGCAGGGTTAGGGTTCATAATTGGTACGTTACTAGCTTTAGTCGCAGCTTTAGTTGGCTCTAACGTAGGTGCTAAAAAGCCCAGGGCTGTTGTTCGTTAGGCAAACTGTTGCTAGATCGTCAATGCTTTGAAACATTGATGTAAACGTCGACGTAAATGTTGAAGTATAAGGGGGCAGGGTAAGCTTTGCCTTGCCCTCTTTTATAGCTGTTGCCGAACCTAATCCAAAGGAATATGGCCACTATCAAGTTCCTGCAACTATGTGAACAGGCCGCACAATGCAACGACACTACTATTGTTGGAGAGCGTTTTTTTGCTTTCTTAGTACGATGAATATATCGCGTTAATCCGCCAAAAAAAACCAAGTAACGGAGAGTCTCTATGACATTAGTAAGCTTAAAAGATACCTACCCCGACTACCGCAATACCTTTAGCGATGACAGCCTCAGCCACCTTGACGATTACAGCGTATATGTAGATCAAGACAACAAAGTCGGGTCTGTGGAAGACGGCCTATTGGACGATGCTACAGGCCGATTTCGCTACTTGATTGTAGACACTGGCGCGTGGATTTTCGGCAAAAAAGTCTTGCTACCCATTGGGAAAGCAGAGTTCGACACTAACGACCGACGCGTCTACGTGCGTGGCCTTACTAAAGAGCAGGTAGAAAACCTACCCGAGTACGATAGAAGTAAAGCGGTCGATTATGACCAGGAAGAGAGAGTGCGTGGTGTTTACCGCGAGCCAATGGCTAGCCAAAGTGCGCCCGTAAGTGGCACTACTCCTGTAGAAGGAATGGCTATGGACGGAATGGCTATGGGCGGAGTGGCTGCTACGGGTGGAAGAACTGACTATACTTCTGACACTTACGACTATGACACTCATGACGAAGACCTTTATCGGGCACCTGCAACGGATGACATCAATCAGCCCATCCGGCTATACGAAGAGCGGTTGATTGCAGACAAGCAGCGCATGAAAGCGGGCACCGTTAGAGTTGGAAAGCACGTTGAAACTGAGGAAGCTCAGGTTTCTGTGCCGATCGAAAAAGAGCGCGTCGTAATTGAGCGCACAACGCCGACAGGCACGGTTGTTGGCGATGCTAACCATGACTTTAGTGATGGTGAAGTTGCAAGCGTAGAAGTGTACGAAGAGCAGGCCAACGTGCGTAAGGAAGCCTTTGTGCGCGAAGAAGTCAACGTACGCAAAGAGACTGAGCAGGAAGTGGTTACAGAGAAGGCAAATATCCGCCGTGAAGAACTAGACATTGACAAGGGCGGTACTGACGTCGTTTCTCGGTAGTTTCCAGCTGATTTAACTACGTTAAATCAGCAACCCTGCCTTAAAGAAATGGAGTGGTCTATTCATTTAGATCGCTCCACTTTTTTATGCAGCTATCTACACGCCGCTACTCATCAGAGAAAGCCCAGCGCTCCAAGGCCCGTTGGCCGCCCCATCTGGCAACAATTTCGTCATCGTAGTCGTCAGCAAGGCGAATGACGGTAGCAACAGAGTGTTTTAGCTCAATTTGGTCGCAGGTAGATCCGACTAGGCTATGTTCAAATACGATGTCGTTTTTGCTATCGAGCGCGAAGCGGCCAAAGTGAATACCGTTGTTGGCTCGCAACAGGTAATAGCTTAGTTCAGGGGTAACGTTAATATTGGTGACTACAAAAGAGCGAGTTGTAATGAGGGCATCGTCATTACCCCAGGGCAGCACGCGAGTAGAGGCTACTGCCGAGCCAATGGTGACAAAAAACAGCGGTTCATCTTCAAAAACAACAGCGGCATCGCCAAATAGATCTTCCATCCATGGCACAATGCGCCGGTAACAGGCTCGCTGGGCGGTACTTTGAAACTCCATAGATGCTAAAGAATTGTAATAAGCCACTCTATTCTCTCATTGTTTACTAACATCCACATCACAGTTCACAGACACAATTCCAGCTTTTTTGGTAAAAAGGCTGGAAATTCACGAGCATTCAGTCCTTCTATGATCGCAATGACGGGTTTACCCCTCCTCAAATTGGGCTAAAGCTTTCTATGATTGCCTAATACCTTCAAGAAAAATCGCCCTCCAATACTCATTTCACCATGAGCGATTCAGCTTCTCCTTCCACGCTCAATAGCGACCCTAGTCAGGGCTCAGACGACCTGCGCTACGAACAGGCGATCGCAGCCGTCAACACCCTGATCCAAAAGCTTGACCTCTCTGACCGCGAACGCGCTGGTCTAAAAACAGACATCAACCACCTTCATAGCGTTCTCAACAAGCTAGAAAATCAGGTGGTGCATATTGCAGTATTCGGCATGGTAGGCCGAGGCAAGTCATCGCTGCTCAATGCGCTCGTGGGTCAGCCGATATTTCAAACCGGGCCGCTGCACGGCGTGACCCAGCAGGCCGAGAGCATTCGTTGGAAAACGGCAGGCGAAGAAGAGGTTCAGAAAGGCGTTCAGGAAGACACTCGAAAAGACGTTCACAGAGCCACGCTGTCTGGACAGCAGGCGTCGCGAGTAGAGCTAATAGATACTCCCGGCATTGATGAAGTCGGGGGCGAAGACAGGCAGGCGATCGCCCAAAAAATTGCCCATCAGGCCGACCTTATCCTCTTCGTCATCGCTGGCGACCTCACCCAGCTTGAGCACACTGCCCTCAGCGAACTGAGCCATGCAGGCAAACCGATTCTGCTGGTGCTGAATAAAGTCGATCAGTATCCGCTGAGCGATCGCCACCAAATTCTCACCACGCTACGAGAACAGCGCCTCGCGGGTCTGCTACCCCCTGAGAACATCATCGCCGCCGCCGCTGCGCCGCTTGTCACCCAGGCAGTGCGGTCGGCAGATGGAAAGCTCACCACTCATACCGAGCGCGATCGCCCCGACATCAGCGCCGTCAAGCTCAAGGTATTAGAAATTCTACAGCGAGAAGGCAAAGCCCTGATTGCCCTGAATACGCTGCTATATGCCGATGAAATTAATGAGGAAGTGGTCGCTCAAAAGCTAGCCTTACGCGATCATGCAGCCGCCGACACTATTTGGAAAACCACGCTCACTAAAGCGATCGCGGTGGCGCTTAATCCTGTCATGGTGATTGACCTACTCGGAGGCGCAGCCATTGACGTTACCCTGATCGTGGCGCTGGCCAGACTTTATGGCTTGGAAATGACGCAGCAAGGGGCGGCAAAGCTGTTGAGTAAGATTGCGATCGCCACCGGCAGCCTGACCGTCAGCGAACTGGTCATTACTTTCGGGCTCAGCGGGCTCAAAAGCGCTTTAGGAGCCGCCGCCGTTCCCACTGGCGGGCTTACCGCTACCCCTTATGTGTCGGTAGCGCTTGCTCAGGCAGCGGTGTCAGGATTTTCTACTTATGTGATCGCCCAAGTCGCCAAAACCTACCTTGCCAACGGTGCAACCTGGGGCGACGGCAGTCCCAAGGCCGTCGTTGCTAGCATCCTCAGCGAAATTGACGAAGACTCAATCATGCGGCAAATTCGTACGGAGCTAGCAGATAGGCTGGATTTAAAATCCCATTGGCCATAAGGGCAAACCCTCGTGGTTGCCCAACGATCGTCATTATCTGCCCGCCAAAATCCCTAACCACCCGCCGCCGCATCCCCGCCAGCAGCCCCTTCCTCGTTGACAAAGTCCTTCGGCCCCTCATAACCAGAAGCCAACGCCAGCGTTTCCAAAGTCTGAGTTCCCGATAAAAACTCGCCTTTCACATCCCAGGTCGGAAAGCCCTTAAGCTCGGGAATCGATTGACAAAGGGCCGTCTGAGAATTTTGGCCATCGGGAGCGCATTCAATATAGGGCATCTTTGCAACCGCCTGCTTGCCAAATAGCTGCTTTTGATCGTGACAGTGTGGGCACCAGTACGCGCCATACATCTTGGCATCGACCTCAGTCAAATGCTTGGCTAAGGCCATTTCAGCCTCACCAGAAGACGTGGTAATTTGTGGGCCAGCCCCTTCTACTTCAGCCGCCTGCGTCCCCGAACTTAGCGGGCCACCCGGCACTGCATATATGCCAAAGGTGCCGACCAGCGCCACCATCGCTACAATCGCACCGCTAAACAGCAGCTGCCCGCGATCATCCCAGCGACGGCCCAGCACCGTGAGCAAGAACATTGTTGTGGACATCAGCGCTGAGGCAATGCAGTAAGGGCACACCACTTTAATGTTAGTAACTAGCACGAACATTAAAAAGCCGCTGAAAATCATCATGCCGGTCGCACCGACAAACAGCAGCGGCCAGGTTATGCCTTCTAGCTTGGTGCGCTGCTCTTTATTCTTTTCCGCATTTACCAGCAGCGGCGCAACGGCCAGCACCAGCATAGAAAGGTAGGCTAAGCAGCCAAACAATGTCAAGGGCTGACCGAGAACCTCAGCCCACTCGCTGTTGAGCACCTTGTCGCAGCCAGCGGTGCAGGCAGCTGTTTTTTGCATCAGCTTGGTAACGGTTAAATAGCCGGTACCGGTAGCACCGACGGCTGCGATCGCGCCAATTAGCGGGCGCGACCAGCGATGAATCCAAAGCGTTTCCTGGCGACGACGTCTCATAATAAATGCGGGTGGCTTAGCGAACAGCAGCGTCTTTGAGCAGCAAAACTTGAGTAATAGACAGTAAAAGTACCCACAAAGGGTAAAGATTCTGTCAAGCCGGAGGCAGTCCTAATCCTAAACCGACTTTATTCAGAAGCAAGGTAGATCCTACCCGATCATCTTAGAGAGCGCTCGTAGATACCAGACAGTTTTTTTGTTTGGCCAGCGCCCTTTTAACCTACAGCCTTAGCCCACAGCGTTAAATCCCCAGCATTAACCTACAGAGACAGACTGATTTTTTGAAACGAGCTGCGAGGGATGCGTTGCTAGCCCCTGCCCCAAAGCCGTCACAAACTCACGCACTCGAATAGGGTCTATAGGCTGCTCAATTTGCCCCTTGCGCTTTAGCGAGCTAGAGACAATCACGCCATCGCTATAGCGAATCAGCTCAGAGATATTGTCTGCGCTCGCGCCACTGCCAATAAATACAGGCGTATCGCCAGCCGCTGCTCTAGCCAGCTTCAAATCTTCCACATCAGGCGGACGACCGGTGGCCCATCCTGACAAAATCACGCCGTCAGCCAAGCCCCGATGAATCGTGTCCTCTACCACCGCAGACAAATTAGGCATACCAAGCGGCGTTGCGTGCTTTACCAGTACATCGGCCAGTATTTTCACGTCACAGCCGAGTTCGCGGCGATAGCGTAACAGATCGTGTGCCTCACCTTCAATCAGGCCTTGATCGGTCGCCATGACACCGGTTAGCACGTTGACGCGGATGAAGCTGGCTTCTGTGCAGGTGGCGATCGCCAGCGCACTTCGAGCATCATTGCGCAGCACGTTAATTCCAATCGGCAGCGTCACCAGCTGCTTCAGGCGCTGCACGACCAAAGTCATTGCGCTCACTACCACCGGATCTACCTGGGACTTAGCAAAGGGCGCATCAAAAAAGTTTTCGACCACCAGGCCATGAGCGCCGCCCGCAGCTAGGGCCGTTGCTTCCTGCTCAGCGCGAGCAACCACTGCTGACAAATCGCCTTGCCAGCGGGGAGAAGTGGGCAGCGGCAGTAAATGAACAACGCCAATCACGGGATTAGTCGTTTTGAAAATCTGGATTAAGTCCACGGGGTGCTTGTCTCGGACTCGTAAAATCGTCTCACTATAAACCTACCGCTAAAGCTACAGCAGTCAACAGCAGCTCAAGACGACATGACCAGAACAACCAGCGGAGATCGAGGCCAAATGACAGAAAAACAATCGAAAAGGCAAAGCGTTTGCACTCATCAATTGTGTAGTTATGTTATGATTCGTACGTAGGAGGTTTGCATTTTACTCTGGATTTACTCCTATTCATTCAGTTTGTTAAGAGTATTTCACCAAGAGAGTATTTCATGGGACGCAAGCCCACCATTGCATTGTCACATTTAGGCTGCGAAAAAAACCGAGTAGATAGCGAGCATATGCTGGGTCTGCTGGTGAAAGCGGGTTACGGCGTTGATGCCAACGAAGAAGCAGCCGACTACGTCATTGTTAACACCTGTAGCTTTATTCAAGCGGCTAGAGAAGAATCGGTACGTACGCTCGTTGAGCTGGCCGAAGCGAACAAAAAAATAGTTATTACCGGCTGCTTAGCTCAGCACTTTCAAGATGAGCTGCTAGAGGAAATTCCTGAAGCGGTTGCTTTGGTAGGCACGGGCGACTATCACAAAATTGTTAACGTAATTGAGCGAGCCGAAGCTGGTGAGCGGGTCAAGGCAGTTTCAGCCGAGCCTACCTACATTGCCGATGAAACGGTGCCCCGGTACCGAACCACGTCTGAAGGGGTTGCCTATGTGCGCGTGGCTGAAGGCTGCGACTACAAGTGCGCTTTTTGTATTATTCCTCACCTGCGGGGTAAGCAGCGATCGCGCCCCATCGAATCTATCGTGGCCGAAGCCCATCAGCTCGCCGCCCAAGGCGTTCAAGAGCTGATACTGATCTCTCAAATTACCACCAACTACGGCGTAGACATCTACGGCAAGCCAAAGCTAGCAGAGCTTCTTCGCGCCCTAGGCGAAGTCGATGTGCCCTGGGTCAGAATGCACTACGCCTACCCCACTGGCCTTACCCCAGCCGTCATCAAAGCTATTCAAGAAACGCCCAACGCGCTGCCCTATCTAGATCTTCCGCTTCAGCACTCTCACCCCGAAGTCCTCAAATCTATGAACCGTCCCTGGCAGGGTCAGGTTAACGACGACATTATTGAAAACCTCAAGGCGTCTCTGCCCGCAGCCGTACTCAGAACCACCTTCATCGTGGGCTTTCCCGGCGAAACCGAAGCCCACTTTGAGCACCTGCTGGCTTTTGTGAAGCGCCATCAGTTCGATCATGTAGGCGTCTTCACCTTCTCCCCCGAAGAAGGCACCGCTGCTTGCCTCCTAACCAATCAAATCGATCAGGCCGTTAAAGAGTCTCGCCGTGAGGCGATTATGCTGGCCCAGCAGGAAATTTCCTTCCGCCGCAATCAAACTCAGGTTGGCAAAACCGTCGACGTACTAATCGAGCAGGAAAATCCATCTACAGGCGAGCTGATTGGCCGCAGCGCCCGCTTTGCCCCCGATGTCGATGGCTTGGTATACGCCCAAGGGCAGGCCGCGCTCGGACAGATCGTATCGGTGGCGATCGAAGCCGCCGACTCATATGACCTGTTTGGCTCAGTAGCATCATCTTGACGCGTTAGCCCCACTGCTTTACCCCCGCTTGAAAGCTCACTCTCGTATATCTAGGATCGTATGACCTCTTCATTTGCTGATTTAGGACTCTCTTCCGCTCGCGTTGAACACCTGAGTGAAATGGGTTTTACCAAGCCAACGGCAGTCCAATCTCAGGCCATTCCTCAGCTATTATCGGGCCACGATGTCGTCGGCCTTGCCCAAACAGGAACAGGGAAAACGGCGGCTTTTTCGCTGCCGATTCTAGAGCAGGTCAACGCTGCCAATCACTACGTACAGGCCTTAGTGCTCACGCCAACCCGCGAGCTAGCTTTGCAGGTCAGCAAGGCAATGGAAAGCTTCACCATAGATCGCAGGCTGCAAGTAACCGCCGTGTATGGTGGGCAATCCATTGGACAGCAGCTCAGCCGACTCAGACGGGGATCCCAAGTCGTGGTAGGCACGCCCGGTCGGGTGATCGATCTCATTGATCGCGGCGGCTTAGTGCTCGATCAGGTCAGCATCATGGTATTAGACGAAGCCGATGAAATGCTCAACATGGGTTTCATTCAAGACGTCGAGAAAATTCTGTCGCACACACCCGACGAAAGGCAAACGGCCTTTTTCTCAGCCACGATGGAGCCAGCCATTCAAAAGCTCTCTACTCGCTTTCTCAAATCTCCGGTTACGGTGAGCGTAGAGCCTCAAAAAGCTTCTGCCGCTCGGATTAAGCAGGTAGGTTATATCGTGCCCAAGGGCTGGAGCAAGTCTAGAGCGCTCATGCCCATTTTAGAAATGGAAGATCCCGAATCAGCTCTAATTTTCGTGCGTACCCGTCGCACTGCCGCTGAACTTACCCGTCAGCTTCAGGCCGCCGGTCACAGCGCTGACGAATACCATGGCGACCTGAATCAGTCTCAGCGCGAGCGGCTGCTTCAGCGATTTAAGCAGCGGCAGGTGCGCTGGGTCGTGGCCACGGATATTGCGGCTCGGGGTATTCATGTCGATGACCTCAGTCATGTGATTAACTACGAGCTACCCGACAACTTAGACAGCTACGTGCATCGCATTGGGCGCACGGGCCGAGCCGGTAAAGAAGGCAGGGCTATTTCGATTGTAACTACCTTAGAAAAATACAAGCTTACGCGGGTCGAAAAGCGCTTTGGGAAAGGAGTGGAATATGCCAAAATTCCTACCCAAGCTGAAATTGCCATCCGTCATCTCGAACAGCTTCAGGATCGCGTTCGTGAAGCTGTCACTAGCGAACGCCTAGCGTCCTTTTTACCGATTGTCTCGCAGCTAGGTGAAGAATTTGACATTCGCACCATTGCCGCCGCCGCCTTACAGATGGCCTACGATCAGGCACGTCCTACCCATCTGCGCACCGACGAGTGTGAGGTTGAAAAGCCTAAGCCTAAGCCAAGAATCATCCAGCAGTCGGCTGCCACCGCTCAAGAATTCAGAAACGAGCCCGGAAAGGAGAGCACAGCAGAAAGGAGAGTTGAAACTTCCTCACGGCAAAACCGCAGCTAAGACAACTTATCGGTGTGTAAAAACCCATACAGTTTTGTGAGACAGGTAGCCTAATATGAGGGCACTCGACTATCTTCACTTGGCTAATTTATCCTTAAGCACCTTCTTTTAAAGCTGCGTAAGACAGGTGAAGAGAAGTCTGAACGAAGGCAGCTAAGGCGGTGACTTATGTTAGTGATTGTCATGAAGAATCAGCTTTTGCAGCCTGCTACGGTCTGTCAGAGCTGTCCTATGGCTAGCCAAAGTGGATTGCCTCGCTGGCAGCACGGACAGCTCAGGTGCGGTCGCCCGGTTATAAAAGATTTGGACACAGGCTCAAGCTCTAACCTTCAAAGACAGAGTCCTCACAACCAGAGTCCTCAAAACCAGCGCCCTCAGCAGTACGAGTGTGCGATGGGCTTTCGCGTAGCTGAACTATCAAACTCGCCCCTAGCCCCCTAAAACATTTGCCCCTAAAACACCTGAAAGATGGATCACGGCAAAGAGAAAAGGCAATAAGATGAATACGCTATGCTAGGGATATCGTTAAATCGTCCCTTTTATCTGAAATGTAGGAGTTTTTTTATGAACGGTTCTGCCCCCCCACTGGATAGGGCCTTTTCGGCTTTGGCTTACGTAATGCCGCTAGCTTCTGCGTTGGCTGCTGGTGAATACTTCTTTGCGTTTTTGGCAGCGCAGGCTCCGCCAGTGCTTCAGGTCATCAACACAGTGCTGTATCCCCTTAGACCCCTTATTGCTATTGAGAACAGCATTTTAGGCCTAGTCGTTTTCGTCCTGCTGTTCCTCTTCGTGATCCGGAACACCAACATCAGCCGATTTATTCGCTTCAACGTGCTACAGGCGGTTTTAGTCAGCTTTGTCATTTCTATTACGATGCTGGTGCTAGGTGCCTTTCAGCTATTAGGCAATAATATTATTGGCGAAACGCTCTCGAACGTCCTTTTCCTGGGTGGTATGGCGATTGTGATTTATTCGGTAGCGCAGTCTGTACTGGGCAGATACGCTGAAATTCCCACGATTTCAGATGCTGTGAATATGCAGATGCCCTACTAGGATTGCTAGCGGATAGATTGCTAGCGGACAGATTGCTGGCGGATAGCGCGGCATTTCTGTAAAGGCGCAAGGCCTTGCGCCCCCTCCCTAAGCATCCTAAATGAATTGAGTGTTACTGAAGCGCTAGCTCTTTTGAGTTTGGCGCTTTTATTTTGGCCTGCACAATGTTCTCTAAGCTGCCGATGCCTTCGATTGCTATGCGAATGCGATCGCCCACGCTAACTGGCCCCACCCCTTCAGGCGTCCCGGTCAAAATCACGTCTCCAGGCAGCAGCGTAATCGCCTGAGAAATGTAGGCCACCAGATATTCTGGCGAAAAAACCATGTCGGCAATAGAAGCCGATTGAACCGGTGTTTCAGCGCCATTTACAAAGGTTTGTAGCTGCGCGCCCGCTGGAATTTCTTTCACAATCCACGGGCCCAGCGGACAAAAAGAATCGAATCCCTTTGCCCTAGTCCACTGGTTTTCCTGCCTTTGCAGGTCGCGGGCCGTTACGTCGTTGGCGATGGTGTAGCCCCATATTTTGCTACGAGCTTCCTCTATTTCGCAGTCGGTAGCGCGATCGCCAATCACAATCGCCAGCTCACCCTCATAGTCCACCCGCTGAGACTGAGGCGGATAAAAAATGGGCGCATCCGCTGCCGTTATCGCCGTTGGCGGCTTCATAAATAGCAGCGGCTGCTTGGGCAGGTCATTACCCAGCTCAGCGGCATGGTCAGCGTAATTTCGCCCTACAGCAATGACCTTCGAAGGCGCACAGGGGGCCAGCAGCCTATAGTCGTCCTTGGCCAGCTCTAGCCCTGTAGCTACGCCGTTACGCCAGGGAGGAGCATCTAGCACTTGGACGCCCCGGTCAGCCTGTAGCAGGCCATAGTGTAGCTGCCCTGATGACGATTGAACTCGAACATAACGATACGTCATAGGTTTTAGTTGCCAGGTTTTAGTTGCCAGTTGCCCAGTTATTGGTATGATTGTAGACCCTTGCTTTTATCCCCGCTACGTCTAATGCTGTGATAAAGGCCTCTATGACCACAAGGATCTCAAATTTAGAGCTATGAGTACGCTTTACGAAACCATGTACATTTTGCGGCCCGACCTTGGCGACGAAGCGGTCGATCAGGCCATCAGCCGCTATCAAGATATGCTGACCGAAAGTGGCGCTGAGGATATTGAAACTCAGCACCGGGGCAAGCGCCGTCTCGCCTACGAGATTAACCGCTACCGCGAAGGCATTTACATTCAGATGAACTACGAAGCGCCTGGAACAGCGATCGCCCCGATGGAGAGAGCTATGCGACTGAGTGAGGACGTCATTCGCTACCTTACCATCTGCTTTGAAGTCCCAGTTGAAGGTAGCACCGAGAAAGAGCCTGAGCCCGCAGAAACGGCGGCACCTTTGGGCTCCTGACAAAGCTCCTAGCGAAACCGATACAGCCCGTAAAAAGTTAGCCTACAAAAAAGCAGACACTGCGCCTTCGGCAATGTCTGCTTTTTGCTGCATTCTAGCCACTCACGTATTTTTTGCTACATAGCCTCTCCGTCTTCATCAGGTTTCGAGTCCCTGTTTGAAAGTGATATATATCCATGTAACAGTCAATTAATAACAGTCAAATCACACGAAGAAGGTGCGCCAGTGACCCAGGCAGTTTCAAATAGCCACTCCGAAATCGCTAGGCTACGTGAAGAACTCGCGATGCGCGATCAGCTCGTACAACAGCTCTCTCAGGAACTTTTTCGGTTAGTCAAGGGCAATCAGGATTTTATGCCCACCCCAGAACTCTCTGCACAACATCAGGAAGAGGTGCTCTTACTGCGCAAGCAGCTGCATAATCAGGAACAGCAGGTCGCCCTCTATCAAACACAAGTGGAGACCCAGGACGAAGAAACCTATCAGCTACGTCAAAATGCTCAAGAACTTACCGACCGTACCCGCATGTTAGAGCAGGTCGTACAGGAACTACCTAGAATTTATAAGGAGAAGTTTGCTGAGCGCATGACTGCCGTTAAAGACCGAGTCGGCAAAATTCAGCAGGAGAACCGCGAGCTTCAGGCCGAACTACAGAGCACCAGCTATAGGCTAGCTGTACGCAGCCGTCGCGGCAGCAGTCATTTAGATTTACCTACTTTCCCTACTGAAATGCTCGGCGTTAACTCCATGCCAAGCTTTGCCCAGTCACTTACGTCCAATTCCTAAGGGCCAGTTCCTGTGGTCACTATAGAACCTTTTCACCGTAAAACCTTTATCGCTGTGTGATAGCAAGATAAAGAATACCGTCACATCATTATTTTTTAGCGAGGTGGCGGGTTATCCGTAAATATTGAATTGACATGCGCCTGATGGTCACGCCAAGATAAGTAAGTATGTAGAAGATTAACGCTGCTTCGCTACTACATTTCTTAGCATTGAGCACTAATTAAACACTGGGGCGCTAAACACTGGGTATGGGTGAACTCGTTTCTATCGAGCTAGTGCAGGACATTGCTCGCGAATATGGCTATTGGACCGTATTTGTTGGCGTCTTGCTAGAAAATATGGGGATTCCTATCCCCGGTGAAACCGTTACCCTGGTGGGCGGGTTCTTGGCAGGCAGCAATGAGCTGAACGTTTGGTATGTGCTGGGCGCTGCGACAGCGGGCGCTATTTTGGGCGACAGCGGTGGCTATTTGCTGGGCTACTACGGCGGCTGGCCGCTGCTGGTACGCGTTGGGAAACTGCTGAAGGTGCCAGAGTCTACGCTGATGAGTTTGCGCGACAGGTTCAGCAAAAATGCTGACAAAGCCGTTCTTTTCGGTAGGTTTGTCACCCTGCTACGAGTGTTTGCAGGCCCTTTAGCGGGCATTACTCGGATGCCCTATCCTAAGTTTTTACTCTGCAATGCCATTGGCGCAGCTACTTGGGCTTCGGTGATGGTTAGCCTTACCTACTTTTTAGGGCAGCTAGTGCCCCTGCCTGTGATCATGAAATGGACAACCCAGTTTGCAGGCGTTGCTTTTGTTTTGGTGGTTGGGGCGATCGCCGTAGCCTGGTGGCTAGAGTCACGCCGCGATGCCAAGGCAGTTGAGCTATAGAGCAAGCTTAGGACAAGAAACTTTCCCAACAAAAACCTTCTAAGTCTCGATTTTGATGAAGACTTAGAAGGTTTTTTATTGGCTTAATGGAGGCCTTGATGAGCCTATGGCTTAACTACATAGGGCGACTCTACCGGCCCAACGACGCCTTCTTTTGCGAGCGCCTGGTAAATCAGGGCCGATAGCTCTGCGCGGGTCGTCGGCTGGTTGGGATTTAGCTGCTTCAAAGTAGGGTAGTTAACCACTAAGCCGCCAGCCGTGGCTGCCGCTACTTTGCCAGTAGCCCATTTAGGAATGGCTTTAGCATCAGCATATCGGTCGATTGAGGTTTGTATATTGGTGGGCGGCTTGATATCTAAGCCCGTTACCAGCGTCGTTAATGACTGTGTACGCGTTACGGGTGAGTTGGGGGCAAACGTATTGTTGGGGAAGCCGGTCATAAAGCCGCCTTTTACAACTTCACCGATAGATTCTCTAGCCCAGTAGTCGCTGCTCACGTCAGAAAAATCTAACGATTTCTTGTCAGTATTTAGCTCAAATGTTTTAGAGACAATTCTGGCAATTTGAGCCCGCGTTAAGGGCTGGTCGGGCCTAAAGCTACCGTCTTGAAAGCCTGAGATTAGCCCACGGCTGCTAAGCGCGTCAATATAGGGCTTGGCCCAGTAATTGTCGGGCACATCGTTAAACGTAATGGCGTCTTTGGGCGGTGCCATAGCAGCTTTTGAAAGCGGTACGGCGGCTGAGTCGGCGGCTACAGGGGGAAGCGATTGGGGGGTTGGAGCCTCTGTTGCGTTGCCTGGCGTGGCCGCGACGCCAGTAATACCCGCAGCGGCACCGGCCATACCCGCTTGAATGTCATCCAGAAAGTTGCGCGGGCGCTCTGTTCGTACAACCGTACTGTTAGGCGCTGAGCTTACAGCATCAGGTCTATTAATCGGAGTACCGTCGCTGTTGTCAGTGCCATCGGCACCCCCTACAGGATTAAGAGGCGTTAGCAAGGTTGTGCCGGATTCAGCGTTACCAAAAGAAAAAGGCTTAATGACCCCGTTTGAAGCCTGAGGTGATTCGACAGCCGTACCTACTAGCGGGCCAGAAAATCCGCTTAGACCTCCGCGAGTGAGTCCCCACAGTATTACGCTGCCCAGAGATAGAAAAGCCACAAATAAGGCCACGACCTCATCAAAGGTGAGCGGGCGGCTAGCCCCCGCCAACCGTTCATCGGGGCGAGGCTCGTCAGAAGAGGTCGGCAAATTAGGGTCGTTGGGGGGCTCAAAGGGAGATTGGGTCACGGGAAGACTCGCCTCGACAAATAAATTAGGAGTGATGAACAGAGCTATAGATAATTCAGTGAGTGAAAACACCCGCTACAGCAGATGTCCCAATACATTAGAACATCTGCTAGTCGAGTTGCTCGCTGTCTTTTAGCGGTTTCAGCCGACAAGAGTGTCCTAAGCAAATCAACAGAGGCTATATTCACGATAATCTAAACTAGTCAACCATTAAATACCACACAACCTGATACTTTTTAGAACCCTTCTGGTTAGCTTATGGCCAACCGACTAGCCCACAGCAGCAGTTTATATCTCAAAAAGCACGCCGAAAACCCGGTTGACTGGTGGCCCTGGAGTGATGAGGCACTGTTGAGAGCTGCGCAGGAAAACAAGCCGATTTTTTTATCTATTGGCTATTCGAGCTGTCACTGGTGCACGGTAATGGAAGGGGAGGCGTTTTCCAATGAGGAGATCGCCACCTACCTCAACGCCAATTTCTTACCCATTAAGGTAGACCGAGAAGAGCGCCCCGACATCGACAGCATTTACATGCAGGCCTTGCAAATGATCGCCGGACAAGGGGGCTGGCCGCTCAACATTTTCCTAACACCCGACGATCAGGTGCCCTTTTACGGCGGTACCTACTTTTCAGTAGAGGCTAGATACGGACGTCCGGGCTTTTTGCAGGTGTTGCAGGCGCTACGAAAGCTGTACGACACCGATAAAGCTAAGGTTGCTACCGTAAAGTCTCAAATCTTAGGCGGGCTGTCGCTCTCGGCGCAGCTATCGGCAGGAGAACTGGATGAGTCGCTGCTGATTGAGGGGATTAGGGCTTGTGGGCGATCGCTCATGCCATTCGACACAAGCAACCGCTTTCCGATGATTCCTTACGCTCGGCTAGTGTTGCAGGGCGATCGCCTGACGTCAGCAGCTAATTCAGACACCACTTATATAGACGGCCTTCATTTGACTCGTCAACGAGCGCTGAGCTTGGTAAAAGGCGGCATTTTTGACCATGTTGCGGGCGGATTCCATCGCTACACCGTCGATCCAACCTGGACGGTGCCTCACTTTGAAAAAATGCTTTATGACAACGGCCTGATCGTGGAGTTCCTCGCTGAGATTTGGCAAAGTGGGGAACGGGCTGAGGCGATCGCCCGCGCTGTCGATAAAACGGTGGCATGGCTGAAGCGTGAAATGCTGAGTCCCGCAGGCTTCTTTTACGCTGCCCAGGATGCTGACAACTTTGCCGATGCCGATGATATTGAGCCGGAAGAAGGCGAATTTTACGTTTGGTCAATGTCTGAGCTTTCGACCTTGCTCACAGCAGCAGAACTATCTAAGCTGACGGCTGCTTTTACAGTGAGTGAGTCAGGCAATTTTGAAGGGCGAAATGTCTTGCAGCGCAAGGGTAGTGAGCCGCTGAGCGCTACTTTAGAAACCGCGTTAGCTAAACTCTTTCAGGCTCGCTATGGACTGCCCGCAGAGACACCCACATTTCCGCCTGCTGTAGATGCTCAAGCTGCAAAGGAGGGTGATTGGCCAGGACGCATTCCGCCTGTTACGGATACCAAAATGATTGTGGCCTGGAATGCGCTAATGATTTCTGGGCTGGCGAAGGCGGCGGCTGTGTTTGAACGTTCTGACTATCTGACGCTAGCGATAGAGGTTGCAACTTACATTCAGCAACACCAGATGGCAGAAGGCACTTTCTATCGGCTTAACTATGAAGGGCAGGCGGCAGTGCTGGCTCAGTCGGAAGACTATGCGCTATTTATTAAGGCGCTATTGGATGTTCAGCAGGCCTGCCTGTGGTTCGAGGAATACAGCAGCCAAGCAGATCACTGGCTAGCGATCGCAGTAGCGCTTCAGGCTCAATTCGATCAAACCTTGGGCAGCGATCAGGGCGGATACTTTAATGCCAGTACTGAGCTGATTGTGAAGGAGCGGGCCTATCAGGATAGTGCAGTGCCTGCGGCAAATGGGATTGCGATCGCCTCCCTAGTCCGCCTGTTTCTCCTCACCGAAAATCTGGACTATTTCAGCCAGGCCGAAGCCGCCCTGAAATCTTTTAGCACCGTACTTGAAAAAGCGCCTCAGGCCTGCCCCAGCTTACTGGGCGCACTTGACTGGTTCACTCATCCCACCCTAATTCGCACCAGCGCCGAACAGCTACAGCAGATCAAAGACGTTCCGCTGCCGACAGCAATGCTAAAAATAGACCCTAACTTGCCAGCTAGGGCCATCGGAATGGTATGTGAGGGATTACTGTGCCGAAAACCAGCCACAGATGAGGCGATGATGCGTGAGCAGATTGAACGCAGCCAAAGAAGAATCGCAGGATAGATTATGTAAGCGTATGAGACATGCGATCGCTCGGCGATTCAAAGGCACCCATCAAAGCTTTGATGTCTTCAGCATTGCGCTCAACAGCAGCCTCTATTCGATCTAATCTTTCAGTCATAGCGCTTCCGTCTCTTCAAGCCCGTATAGAGACTACCCTTCACACCGCCGCAAAGCGAATTTTCAAATAGTCATCCTCCATTTTAGCGCCCGATGGCTGGAGCGCAGCCAAAGCCTGCGGCAGCACCAAGTTACGGCGATGGTTACCAATGCGAATGTTTAGCTCGTCAGCAGTTTTACTCAGCTCTACCTGATCTTTAGGAATACCGGGCAAATAAACCTCCAAACTGTAGCTATTCTCTTCTTGAACCACTCGCAGCGTCGTCTCCTTGTAGTACACCTGAGCCGGGTCTTCATCGCCGTACAGGGTTTCCTTCAGGCGCTCTAGCGCTTCGATACCGCACATTTCTTCCGAGTACAGCGGAATTTCTCTTACTGGCAAAGGATGGAAGTTCTGATGAATTTCTTCTTTGTACTTGGTCTGTTGCTCTTTCCAGCGCTGAAAAAACGGATCGCTCACGCTATCTGGAATAATCCGGTTGGCAATCACCATATCGGTACCCACGTTGTACAGGCTTAAATAAGCGTGCGCCCGCAGAGATTCTTTAATCACCATCTTTTCAGGATTGGTCACCAGCCGCACGGAGGTAATCGTTGGATCAGACAGAATTTTTTCCAACGCCTCTAGCTGTTCGTAAAACTCGTACGGCGCATCCATGACTTCTTTGGTGGGTAGAGAGAAGCCAGCCACCGGGCGGAAGAAGGGCTCTACTAGCGGACGAAGGACGGTAGAGACAGCCTGAAACGGCTTGTAGAGCTTGCGCATGTACCAGCCCGCTACCTCCGGCAGGCTCAGCAGGCGCAGCGCAGTGCCGGTTGGCGCAGAGTCAATTATCAAAACGTCAAATTCGGCCTCGTCGTAGTGGCGCTTCATGCGCACCAGGCTAAAAATTTCGTCCATGCCGGGCAAAATCGCCAGCTCTTCAGCTTCGATACCTTCTAAGCCACGAGCCTGTAGTACCTGAGTGATATATCGTTTTACCGCGCCCCAGTTGCCCTCTAGCTCACGCAGGGCGTCGAGTTCTGCGGCCCACAGGTTTGGCTTAATCTCGGTAGGATCATGGCTGAGTTCTGTGTCAAAGCTGTCCGCCAAAGAGTGGGCCGGATCGGTGCTGAGTACCAGAGTTTTATGGCCGACCTCTGCGCAGCGTAAGCCCGTTGCCGCCGCGACGGAGGTTTTGCCCACCCCACCTTTTCCTGTCATCAGAAGTACGCGCATAGCAAACCGGCCCGTTTTAAGAAAGTTAACGTTCTTTTACTTTAACGATTTTTGCCAGTGATTTTTAAGCACTTTGAAAGTTCTTTGCTTCAGTAGGTCTCACAGAAAGTGCATCACAGAGATTATGGCCTTCCGGCATCTCGAATACATTCAAGCCGATACCTCACCAAGACTCTTGCGAAAAACTGTAGTAACACGCTCAACCCTCGACACCGTTAATAGGTGGGCAAATTAGAGTTATAAAAGATATGCTTTCGAGCGTTAAGAATGCGAGAAATCAGCCTATTACCTAAATTTAGGCCAAACAAGGGGCAGCGTGCCGTAGGGAAAAAGGCTGCAAGCCTTGCCAAAAGAGGAAAAGTGGTGAACGCTTGATAAAAGCAAAAACTACCAGCGTTTATCACAATGAATACATTAGAGTCT
>JBGTGK010000241.1:0-11326 GCA_041746795.1 Phormidesmis sp. | reverse complement strand
TATTTGGCTAGCTCTATTTGGCTAGCTCTATTTGGCTAGCTGACTGAAGTAATGCTGGCAATCACGCCGCCTGCTTTGTGAATGCGCTGATACTCTTGAGAAAGCTTCTCGTAGGGCACCAAATACACCTGATTGGCGCGACGGAACCGGGAAGATGCTTTGCGCACGGTGTTCGCTCGAATTGAGGTGACTTCGATGCGGTATACCTTGCTGCGATCGCCAATGCCTGCACCCACGCGAACCGGAGCTGCCGTAGGTGGCTCGCTGAAGGCCCAGCCTTCTGAACCGCCAGAGGGCGCTTTTACCGCAGAGGCAATCGCGTTGATGACAAGCTTGTTCAGGCGAGGCTCTTTACCTGAGGTGCTGCCCTTAAGAGAGCTGCTAGAAGCGCCACGAACCAGCTCAAACAGGTGAGTAAACTCAACCATGCTTTTAGCGGCTTCGCTCTTGTAGCCGCGAATGTAGGGAACGATATTCTCACCAAAGGTGTTTTGATATTCGTCGCTATCAATGTAAGTATCGATATCAGCCTCGAAGCCCTCAGCATCGAGGACGTGGCTATGAAACTTCATTTCGTCGTAGTTGTTAGGCGCGCGACCCAGCAAATGACGGAAGTTAAGCTCTGAGTAACGGTAGCGGGGGCAGGATTCAAAGAAACGAGTGCGATACAAATCAGACTGGGCCACCGCACGAACAAATTCTCGTACGCTGTACGCGCCCAGCTTGAACTGAGACTCAGGAGTCTCAAGCCTTTCGCTTTCCATCACGTAGGCATTACCCAAAACCTGACGGTAAACGGCGTTGATGATGTCCTCACGATCGTCAGCCGAGAGACCGGGAACCCACTCGATGGGGGGAGTTTCTTCAAAAAGACTGACGCCCAATCGCGATGCTGGTCCGAAAGCCATGGATGCTATCTCCTAGTTGACAATAGTAAATATTAAAAAGAGCTGTCTCAAAAAGCTGTAGCTTCTGCGGCGTCAGTGGGATTCAGTGAGCCCGATGGCATCGCCCTTCTGAAGGAAGATCGCAAGCTTGCGAAACAAATCTCACACAAGCATATTGTTAAGCGTTACCTGCGTATTCTCATTTTGTCGGTAAAGGGGGTCTATTTTTATCAAGTTTTGTGAACTGACAATCGTCCCTACCGTTTTTTTTGGAGGCTTTCTATATCCCGGCTAGAAAAAGCTACAGCATTATTCAAGATCCATTTATGCTGCTTTCAACGCCCCAATTGTTACGCTGCCTTACGGCTGAACTTGTTACTTAACGTTGCAAAAAATTATTTTATCGAAACTTTTGTTTTTGAGATAGTGGCTTAGCTCTATCACTTATTCGGTCGCGCCAGTTCTTTGAACAGGGCGATCGCGCTAGGCCGGTAGCGGCAAGAAGGCAGAGAGCTGCGCAATCAAATGGTCGAAATAAGGTGCAAGTGCGGGCTGTGCGGATGCTGGAAATCGCCTCAGGCTCGCCTTTTTTATCCCTTTGAGGCCTTCCACCATCGCGGGTAGTGGCACCTGTGGCTCTTCGTATAGCTGTTCCATGGCCGCTAGGCCTTCAGGGCTGGTGTAAGTCTGCTGCTGACTAGCAATCCCGTAGGTAATGCAGCGCAAAAAGTGCCAGAAGTCTCGCCAGCAGGCTTCTGCTCGCATGGGTGGATAAAGCCCACCGCCGGGCTCCAAAATGCCAGGGAAAGTCTGAAGTACGCCTGCGCGGGCTTCATCGACAATATCAGCAGCCTGATCGCGTAGCTGCTTTACGGCGGCAATCGCATCTACCCCAACTGCTGCTATCGCCGTGAGATCTTCATCGCTTGGGTAGCGCTTTTCGTCGTCGGCAGTTTGCAAACGAGCGATCGCACTGTCCGCTACCCCGTCCGCTACCCCGTCCCATTCTGCAAAGCTCACGATTCGCGCCTGGGGAATGAGCTGCTTTGCGCGATCGCTCAGGCTCGGCGTTTGGTTCTGTAGCTGTGGTTCATTCATACTTTTTGTTTCTCCTTAAGCTGACTAATTGCCAAAGCCGCTATTCGCTGCACAGACTCATCTTTGTCCTGTTGTAAGGGCGCGATCGCCGCGATCGCCGCGATCGCCTCAGGATTGCCCAGCCTAACTAGAGCCAGTGCCGCCGCCTTGCGCACGTCTGCCTCAGTGTCCTTTAGACAAGCTGCTATAGGCCCATAAGCCGGTTGGTAATTCAGTCGGGCGAGGTTAGCCGCCGCTTCAATTCGCACCTCTGACGAAGCATCGCTCAGGGCTTGGGTCGTTACGCTCAGTGCTTTTTCACGATTTTCGCTTGAGTCGGTCGCCATCTGCCTTTGAGCGAGCTGAGCAAGGGCTCCTAGCATGGCGGTTCGCACGGTTGGCGATGAATGCTGCATATTGTCGTACAGTCGATCGCTGACCTCCTCACTCATTGAGGCGATCACCCAAGCCGCGTGCCCTTTGCAGCTTTCGCTTGCCACGTCTGAGGCCAGCAGGTCTTTGAGCACATCAAACGCAGGTTCTCCCAACTTAGCCAGCGCTCCGGCTGCCGAACCCTTGACGCCAATATCACTATCTTCTAACAGCGCCGTCACCAGGCCAGATACCGATCCCGGATCGCCAATATTCGTCAGCGCATTACAGCAAGCCTTGCGCACGACTGGATCAGGATGACTGGCAATACCCTCCAGCAAAAAAGGCGTAGCAGATTCTCCAATTTGGCTCAAGGCTTCTACCAGCTGAAGCCGGGTAGCCTGTCTAGAATCTGCCAAACGCTGAACCAAATGACGCAGTAAATCAGGATCTGGATCATCGAAAGCCAATAGCTCTATTTGCTCATTGACATAAGCGAGCAGCCGATCGGCTTCGTTCTGAGACGATTCTGTTGTAGCAGAAGTCATCTCATTACTGTCAGCACTGTTGTTAATAAAGCTATAGCCCATGCTGCTCACGAAGCTGCGCCAGGGAGGCGTCGATTTTGACAATTTCGGGATGCTTTTCAAGCTGAGCCATCGCCATAGACTTGGGTAGCTTGGCCTTTTTAGCTGCTGTTACAAAGTCTTCAACTAGCCGCGCACGGTACTGATCTAGCTGTTTAATGACTTCTGCAACTTCTTCAGAAGTGTGGCCAGTCTGCGGGGTAGAAGGTTGGCCGGTCGCTACTTCACTCGTTTGGACGCTCTCCGCCATGATAATGATGACCTTATTATAATTTTTATCGGTTTACTATGTTGAACAGCTAATCTAGTGACCTATTTTATAGATTCGTCAGGCACTTGCTCTTCCGTTCTATTCTAGATGTGAACCTGCGAACACCTCCCATGAATATTTCTGAAATCAAAACCTTGCTAGCTAGCGAAGATGCCCAGCTGCGGCTGCGCGGGCTGGTGAATCTAAAAGACCACGATAGTGAAACAGCGGTTCCTTTGCTGATTAACCAGCGGCAGGATAAAGCCTTTTTGGTGCGCTCATTTGTGGCCATGGGACTGGGGCGAAAGCGTAGTGATGAGGCTTATAGTGCGTTACTAGAAATGCTGGCTACTGAGCCAGATAACAATGTCCAAGCAGAAATTGCTAATTCGCTGGGTCTCTATGGGCCGGTAGCTGTAGAGTGTTTGGTGAACCTGTTTTACAACAATGAAAATTGGCTGGTGCGCCGCAGCATTTTGGCGATTATGCCTGAGCTAGAAAGCCCTGATCAGCTGCTTAAAGTTGCGCTGGTGGCGATTAAAGACAGCGACCAAACGATCGTGCAGGCTGGCATTGCGACGCTGGGTTTGTTGGCGGAGACCTCGCAGGCTGAGCAGGCACTGACTGCGCTGCTGCCTTTTTTGACGGATGATAACTGGCGATCGCGCATGGCCCTCGCCTACACACTCAAACGGTTTAGGGATGATTCTCCACAGGAAAGGAAAGGCGATCGCCCTAGCAACGACTTATCTACTCGCGCTCAAAGCGCCTTCGCAGAACTACGGCAGGACAGCCACCACAAGGTCGTTGCCGCCACGCTGGAAGATCTGCTGACTTCCTAAAGCGCAACTCAACTGGCTCGTAAGTTGGCCTCATACTCCAGAATGATTGTCGCTGCGTAGCAAAATAAGCTATCTTTCTTTTGTAAAGAAATATTTCTTTGCCGTAAGTCCGATATATTCCGTGCTGCCAGGCACCTGAGGAGTGAGCGCAATGGTACTATCTGCAAGCTTGAATATTCAGCCCTACCCACAGCAACAGGACGTGACGGCGGCTGTAGAAGATCAGGCGATCGCATTCTTCAGGCACTCAGAGGGCAGCTGGCAGTCTCGCCGCCGCTATTACACCCTAGCCAACGACGAAACCCAAGAAGTGGTCAGCGACATTACGGTTGAGTTTTTGGCAGGCGATCGCGCTGAACTCATTGAGCTGGGCAAGCGTCACGAGCTGAGTGTGCCGATGCTTTTTGGGGCCAAGGTCACCTGGGAAAGTAGCTATATCACGCCTAGCCGTAAGCCTTCTGTAGGCAGCACGGTCTTTGGTATTCGCGGTCATATTATGTATCGCGATCGCGGTTTTGCCACACCCAAACCCGTCACCGCCCAATATAAGTTCACGGGCGATCGCACCATGGTGCTGCGTACCGAGTACAACGGTTCCGCCTTTGAAGAAGAACTTAAGCTCATTGGTGAAAACTACCGTACCCGGCAGACCATCATTTCCCGCGCAGGCGAAGAAATCATGATCGGGCAATATTTAGAAAAACGTGCATAACTCCATTTTCGCCACCCTACGGGGCTGGCAACAATCTAGGGCTCTAGGCTTTGGCGCGTTGTTTTACGGGTGAATGCATTCCACTCCTCTAATTCTGATGCTGGATGGCTCAGCAGCTTTGATCGATCTTCAGGAGACAAACCCACCGCCCCAGTAAAATCAGCCCCGGCAATGCTGCCCACCATCGAAAAATCCACATCTGTAAGATTCGTCGCCCGGAAGTCCGCCCGCTGAAGCTCCGCGCCAGCCAAATTTGCGCCCTGCAAATTCGCCCCAATCAAAAACGCCTTTTGCAAATTCGCGCCGCTGAGCCCTGCCCCCGCCAGATTCGCGCCCTGCAAATTCGCCCCGCTCAAATACGCGCCTAGCAGCATTGTCCCACTCAGATCCGCATTCTTAAGATTAGCGGTATTCAAAAACGATCCGTTGAGCGAGGCTCCTGGCCCCACCGCGCCACTGCTTTTATAGCGAAAGCCGTCAGGCCACTGAGTCGCCCCATCGTAAAGCGCAAGTTTCACTTCAGCATCGGTCAAAGTCACCTCTGTCAAGACACAGCCCTGCAAGTCGGTGCGAAAGAGATGTGCGCCCGTCAAATCTGCCCTAGAAAGATTGGCTCCTCTCAAGCAAGCGCCTCGGAGGTCAGCTTTTTGTAAATTAGCGCCCGATAAATTCGCACCCCTCAAATTGGCCCCAATCAGTCCAGTTCCTTGAAGGTTGGCGCCCTGAAGGTTAGCGCCCTGAAGATTGGCTTTATATAAGTCTTTACCGGAAAGGTTGGTATCTGAAAGAGCGGCCTCAACGAGCTGGGCGTGGGGCGCAATGGTAACAGAGCCTGCTGGGTTAGAAGCCGTCATTGATATCGCTAAGAGAGGTTAGACATTACTATAGAATTGCAGACTCCTTGGCTAGAACACAAGACCGAAGAACAATACTTGAGCACCAGCGCAGCAAAACTTTTCATCAAAATACAGACTATTATTTAAACCACATAGCGTTTAGCCCATTCTTTAGCAATGACAACAACCGTTGACACTCGAAATCCAACAGGACAAAGTTCATTAGAATCTTTGGTCTCAGCTATTAGTATGCTCACCCTCAAGGACAAGGAGAAGTTGATAGGTATTATAGAGCAGCAGATCTTTGAGAAAGAGGAGGAAAATTACGAAGAGGACGCTGAAACGGCTACCGAAATAAAAAAGGTGAGAGCGGAATACGAGGCTGGCGACTACGTGACAATTGATGAGTACATAGCTAGCCGCGTACTACAAATTCCATAGCTGGAATTTCACAGTCGAATTTAGTCATTCGGTGATTTAGCAACGCGATTTTCCCGAATAGACAAGCTGCTTTACCGCTTAGGGAGTCGCTCATAAATAAAGTACCAAATATGCAAATCTGAAACCGAGGCCTGAGCGTAGTCGAAGGCCGGATGGACTGGTACTTTATTTAAACGCACATCCCTTAGATGGTTTACTTTTCACAGCAAGACGTGTGAAGAAGTACGACGCTATGGCTTATCAAGTAACGATCTCTAAATTCGTACAGAAGCAGCTTGACAAGCTTCCTCTTGATATTTGAATTCGCCTAGTTGCTAAAATCAGGTTGCTTGCGACAACGCCTAGACCCAATGGTGTTGTTAAGATGAAGGGCTTCAAAAATGAATATCGCGTCCGTAGTGGTGACTATCGAATTAGGTACGAGTGCGACGACGATAAAGCCATGATTCAAATCTTGCGATGCGATCATCGCAGAGATGTGTACAAAGACAAAAGTTAGTTCAGTTAAAGGGTATTTCTGCATTCAGAATCTACATCTATGTAAGAAAAATGCTTTTAAATCCACCGATGACGATGATGGCGTTCTTTCGTAAGAGTGAGGGAACTTGGTTTACGCAGCGAACGGTGCATCATTTTGACGTGGTGGCCGATGAGTCGGGCGAGTATAACCTGATTGTGGGCGTGGTAGATGCTAGCGATCGCCGCGTAACCGACATTTGTAAGTCTCAAAATATTGACCCGAGCCTGGCGACTGGCGGCGCTTCTTTCGCATGGCAGGCGAACCTTTCGGAGGATGCACCCCCCTCTTCGGCGGCGGTGCTGGTAGATGTGCCTGACGATGAGAGAGGGCGTTCGGGGCGATTGGTGCGCGATCGCGGCTACGTAGAAACCATTCCCGTGGTCAGCCGCTACTGGTTTGGCCAAGACGGCGTGCTCACCATCGACACCGACTATGAAACCAACCAGGGGCAAGAACGCTGCTGGTTCCTCACCGACGACTTCCGCGTCCGCGTGAGCACCGCCCGCATGATGGATGGCGTCAGCCTGATGACCTACTGTTCCGAAAAGCGGTTTATCACCCCGGCAGATGTCTCAGCAATGGCTGCGAACCACTCAGCCGTCGCGACTTCGGCGACTTTATAGTGGCTGTGGCTATGGTTTCTGCACTGGGGTTAGACTTGGGCGCAAAGCGAATTGGGGTGGCGGGCTGCGATCGCACTGGCCTCATCGCTACCGGCCTCACCACCATTCATCGCACCAGCTTTGATAGCGTGGTGAGCCCGCTACGTCAGCTCATTCAGGCAAGGGGTGTAGAGATCCTGGTGGTTGGCTTGCCCTATACATTAGACGGAGAAATCGGTGTTCAGGCAAAAAAGATTCAAAAGCAGGCCCGTCGCCTGTCAAAATCGTTAGGAGTGCCAATAGAATTTGTAGATGAAAGGCTGACCTCGTTTGCTGCCGAGCAAATGATGATCGAAGCTCGCCAGTCGGTTAGAGACAATAAGGCGTTGATTGATCGCAAGGCCGCCGCTATCATTTTGCAACAGTGGCTAGATGCGCGTCGGTTAGACGAACATCGTAAAACTTAGCCATGTGATGCTCTACTCTAATAAATGGCTGATGATATAAATCGCTTTTTTCCCTATCATCAGGCCTAGTTTTTAACCTTTTGCCCTTTTTTGAGGGAACACCCTATGGAGTTCGATCCTAACTTAGTAGATGACCCGGCTGAGTATCCCGTTGTTACCCTCAGTGATGAAGAGGGGCGCAAGCTGCCTTGCTACGTAGAAAAGTCTATAGATTTAGATGGTGTAGAGTTTTTGCTGCTGCTGCCGGTAGACTTGCCGATTGAAGTGTTTGTGTGGCAAAGCGCTGAGGATGATGCCGATGGAGAAGACGGAGAGGGTGGCGAAGAAATCTTAGTCGATGTAGAAGACGAAGATATTGACGCGCTGTTTCCTTCGGCAAGGGCTGTGCTGGCCGAACTAAATTTACTGCTAGAACGCTCGGCTCATACGCTGACTGCCGCAGGTGACCTGCCCGAAGCCGACGAGGAAGACTGCTTTTCGCTAGAAATAGACGAAGAAGATTCTGAACCGATGACCGAAGACTTTCAAATGCTGGCTACTTTCTTTCACGAGGGCTCGCAGTACACGCTATGCACGCCGCTAGAGCCGCTGCTATTTTTTGCCACCCGCCAAGCCGACGGCAGCGTAGAACTGGTTGACCCAGAAGACTTTCAGAAGATGCGGCCACAGCTAGAAGATAAGCTGTTTGACGTGCTTGATTAGTCTTTGGCTGGCGTAGGGATGTCGTTTGAATATTGCGATGGGATACGTCAGTCCGTACCGCTCGTGTTAAGGAAAGGGATTTTGAATCAGATATCTTTGGTAGAGTTTGCAAGAACAACTTTAGTTTTTAGCGGTTCCTTGTCGTTGCAGGCTGCTTTTTAAATTATGCGCCTCAAACGTTTTTTTTCTATTATGCTGCTTGTCCTAGCAGGCATAGTCGCCGGTCAGAGCTGGGCCTGGTGGAGCTGGGCTAAGTCGCCCGTGCTGGCTAGCCAAGGTGCGAATGGCGACGCTGTCGCCGCAGAAACCTTTGTACAGGTGCAGGTTCCCAGTGGCACAGCGTCCAACCAGGTGGGTCAAAATTTAGAAGCTTTGGGTCTGATTCGTTCGACCACTGCCTGGAAGCTGTTGAATAAATGGAAGTCCTTTCGAGGTGAAGGCAGCGGGGTGCAGGCAGGCAGCTATGTGCTTTCTCCAAGCCAAAGCCTGGGAGAAATCGCTAACACTATCTGGAGTGGCGATGTGGTACAGGTCAGCTTCACGATTCCTGAGGGCTGGAATTGCAGGCAGATGGCGGCCCGGTTCGAGGCTGAAGGCCTGACGAAAGCAGACGAATTTTTAGCGGCCACTCAGAAGATTCCCTACGATCGCTATCCCTGGTTGCCTGACGGCATTCCTCACTTGGAAGGCTTTTTGTATCCAGATACTTACCAGATAGATAGGGGGGCGATCGCCGCCGAAGATCTGGTGGATGTCATGCTCAAGCGCTTTGAAGAAGTTGCCCTGCCGATTTATAAAAAGCAGCCCACCGACTACAGCCTGATCGATTGGGTAACGCTTGCGAGCATTGTTGAAAAAGAAGCCGTTGTCCCCGAGGAACGCGGTGAGATTGCCAGCGTCTTTGCCCGTCGCCTGGCAGACGGCATGACGTTGGGCTCCGATCCGACGGTGGAATATGGGCTTGGCATTGTGCAAACGCCCGAAAATCCGCTGACCCTTGCCCAGGTAGAAACGCCCAATCCTTACAACACCTACATCAACTCAGGCCTTACGCCTACACCGATTGCTAGTCCTGGCGTTGCGAGTCTGGAGGCGTCGGTTAACCCGGCTCCGACGGACTACCTTTATTTTGTGGCTCGCTACGATGGCACCCACGTATTCAGCAAAACGCTGGCTGAGCATGAGTTAGCTCAAGGTGAAATTCGCGATCGCGTCGATGCCGAATCCTCTAATTCTGGGCTATCTAGCTCTGAAAAGCCTAACGCTGAAGCGGTTCAATCCGAGAAATCCCCCTCCAATTAAACCTTTCCTTTAATATTCTTTAATACATCAAATCATTATGAGCTGGGTTACCCTACTACAGCCCGATTTAATCTTAGGCAAGTCGGTCTTAGGCATTACGCCGCAGGTGATTTGCGATCGCAACCTCAAAGGGCTCGTGCTCGACGTAGATGAAACCATTGTGCCAGTAGGCGGAAAGCAGCTCGCTGAAGAAGTGCAGGCTTGGGCCAAAGAAATTCAGACGGTCGTCCCGCTCTCGCTAGTGAGCAACAACGTGGGCTACGAGCGCATTCGGACGATTGCTGAAGGCATGAACGTTCCTTTTATTGCGGGTGCGGGCAAGCCGTCGCGCCGCAAGCTTAGAAAAGCAGCCGATGCGATGGGGCTGCCGTTTGAGCAAATTGCGATGGTAGGCGATCGCCTCTTCACAGACGTCTTAGCAGGCAATCGCTTAGGCCTCTTCACAATTTTGGTGCAGCCCATGCTAGAGCCTGACTCCAAAGATCCTAAAAACCTGCTGCGCAACGCCGAATTTTGGATTTCTCAACGGCTGGGGAATACGCTTTAGGGCGATGTCAGTTCTACCAACTTTTGGGGAACTATGCTTGCAAGGTCAAATTGTTAAGGAGACCCCGGTCAACAGACCCATCAAAAAACACCTCTTTTCAAAACAGTTCTACCTAAATTCACTTTAATATTGGGGACGGAGACTTTCTCTGTCCCCTTTTTATTTAGCGTTTATACAGCTTTACGACATTACATGACGATTCAAAGCGCTAATTCCCAAACGCCCCCTCAAACGCCTCCTCAGCCGCCCCCTCAGACGCTAGTAATCAAAATTGGCACCTCCAGCCTGACCCGCCCAGATACCGGCTATTTAGCGCTAGCGACCATTGCCAGACTGGTCGAAACTATCTGTCAGCTCAAGCAGCTAGGGCATCGCGTCATTTTGGTATCTTCGGGGGCGGTGGGCGTGGGCTGTGCGCGACTGGGCATTACCCAAAAGCCCAAAACGATGGCCTTGAAGCAGGCGGTTGCCGCCGTGGGGCAGGGGCGACTGATGCGGGTATACGATGATTTTTTTAGTGAGCTGGCTCAGCCGATTGCGCAGGTGCTGCTGACCCGCAGTGATTTGGCTCAGCGATCGCGCTACGTCAACAGCTACCGCACCTTTCATCAGTTGCTTCAGCTAGGTGTGATTCCGATTGTCAACGAAAATGATACGGTCGCGACAGACGAACTTAAGTTTGGCGACAATGATACCCTTTCAGCCCTGGTAGCCAGCTTAGTCAGCGCCGACTATTTGTTTTTACTCACCGACGTAGACCAGCTTTACTCAGCCGACCCTCGGCAAGATCCTGACGCCCAGCCCATCAGCCGAGTGCGCCATATTAACCAAATAGAGGCCAACATTGGAGCCGCCGGATCTAGCTGGGGGACGGGCGGCATGACCACCAAAATAGAAGCTGCTCGGATTGCGACTGCTGCTGGCACCCACACCGTGATTACTCAGGGCCAAACGCCGGAGAGCATTCTCAAAATTATGCAGGGCGAGCCCATCGGGACGCTGTTTGAAGCGCAGACCAAGCAGCCCACCGCCCGCAAACGTTGGATTGCAGGCAATCTTATTCCTGCCGGACGGCTGTACCTAGATGCCGGGGCAACAGCAGCGATTCGCAAGGCGGGGAAGTCATTGCTACCGGCTGGCATCACTGAAGTAGAAGGCGAATTTTCTGCGCAAGATGCCGTG
>JBGTGK010000240.1:0-5605 GCA_041746795.1 Phormidesmis sp. | reverse complement strand
ACAAAGAATACCCTCTAGGCAAATTCCGCTCTAGAGGGTATTTTTATCTCCTCGACCTTCTATTCTTCGTTTTCCACTACAGGATATATGATCACAAATTCTATTTAGCCAAAGAAAACGCTGAAAGCCCTCGTCGAAAGGTGTTCCCAAAGATCTCTCCTAAGCAAGACATTACATTTTATCTATGTGAAATCCACATAATTTATGCTGAAATGTTTGCCACAAACCCGCAAATTGATTTATTCGCGTCTACTATAGTCAGCGGAGATAAAACTGAGCCCTCTTGTGAAGGCCCAGTAGAAGGCGCAGTAGAAGGCCAAATGGAATGCCAGATAGAAGGCCAAAGCTCTCTTTTGAATAACGATGCTGAGCAACGCTGTGACTATGACAATCATCAAACATGACTACCCCAGGGCACGAGCCCGACATAGCCTGACTAACATATAAATAACATCGCTTATATCCCTAGCCAACAAGGCACACAGCAAATAAACTAAAAAGCCTAAAAGTGTCTTATCGACTAATAAACTGTAGCCCTAGCTACATTACTAACTCCATTGATTCAGTTGTTTTAATTCCTTCAGCGCCTGCTTCATAGGAGCTTTAACCAAACCTTTGTAAGAATCGAGCCTTGCCTTAAACAGTTTTTATTGACGCTGATTATCCAAATTTTATGGGTATATTGTTTAACGAACGCAGCATCCCTTGTCACTGACTTTACTGAGTTGTCACAACTCTTTTTGTGTTATGGATTCTTTTCTGCCTAAAAAATCAAGAAAACTGGACATCCTAGAGCCAGTTAAGCGTCGCATAGAGCAAATCCCCGTCGAGAACCCGAAGACGGCGCACCGCATTGTTTCCCTGATCCCCGCCGACTGCCCTTTTGAGAGAGACCTGAAGCTTTTTGGTCATATCATTGCCCACATTCCGCCCATGTGCAAAATTAACCCGCTGTACGAGCAGCTAACCATGCTGCGATTCAAAGCACTTTGCTACCTGGTAGATGAGTGCGGTGAAGACATTGCAGCGCTCACGTAGGCGTTAAGGCCGATTGAAAAGGCCAGACAAAAAGACCAGACGAAAAAGATAGTCAAAGCCGTCAATGGCTAGGAAAGCTTACTTTTTGAAGGAGCGTCATTGGCCCGATAGACTTTAGCTGAGCCATACTTTCCGCATCTTTAACCAGCAGCGAGCCCGCGAAGCCCAAGGAATTGACCGAAATAGTGGCGTACTCCTCTTGAGAGCGAGGTACTATCATCATCCACTGCCGGGTGCATAAAAGATTGTAGGCTGCCGTTTGCTTGCCCTGCCAGTGAGTGCTGCTAGTGATGCCTACCGCGCTTAAAAGGTTGTGATAGTGGCTTAAATACTGTTGGGCTTTTTCTTTTGCGTAGGTTTCTGCTGGCTGAGTGGAAACAGTTTCTGATGCGTCTTTTTTCCAGGGGAGACACTTCGTAAGGGCATGGCGAAAAGGCAACCGCGAAGCGCGCACGATCTCACCAGAATTTTCTACAGCAGGAATCACGCGCTCTATTGAAAAGTCCTCTGCTGCCTTTTCTGCTGCTTTTGCGTAGGGCACGACCTGCAAATGCTTGTGAGGCTGGCTAGAGCCTGCCACCGTTCCCCCGTTAAAAAAGGCCAGACCCTCTACCTCCATCAAGCAGCGAATAAGCGCCTCAAAGTCAGCCAAGGACAGCCAGTTTTCCTGCGACTCAAACTGACGAGTCACAATTAAAAAATGGTAGTCAACAACGTTAAATTTGTTGAGCAGGCATAGATGAGTCTCTGAAATGTCGGTGACGTAGAGGTCTTCTTCGTAGGGTAAAAAAGGATTCGCTGAAGCTGTTCTTTTCTGTTGTTTTTTTGCTTCTTCCTTACGAGAGAGGTTAGCTAAAATGCGCACAACAAAGCGAACGCCGCCCGATTCGATATAGTCGGCATTGGTTTTTATAGGCTGCAAAGCGCCTGTGACTAGCCCATACTGACGCTGCGCCTTTAACCGAGGCCAAAGGCGATTAGCTTCCCAGGAGATGCGTGTAGTGACTGCTGCCATTGGAGTTACTTGCCATTGGAGTTCTACGGCGAAAGCGTAGACGAGAGCGTGCTGCACTGAGCCTGCTGACGTAACAGATGATCGCATAGAACAAGCGCCACCATGGCCTCTACCATGGGCACGGCGCGAGGTAAAACGCAGGGATCGTGACGACCTTTGCCAGCCAGCGTTGTTTCTTGCCCAGTATTATCAACAGTCTTTTGTTCTTTGCGAATGGTAGCGGTGGGCTTAAAGGCGACGCGAATGACGATATTTTCACCGTTAGAAATACCGCCCTGTGTACCGCCCGCGCGGTTGGTGCGATTGCGAAAGGTGCCGTCTTCACCGCGATACATTTCATCGTTGTGCTGAGAGCCCGTGAGTAGGGTGCCTGCAAAACCAGAGCCCATTTCAAAGCCCTTGGTGGCAGGGAGTGACATTGCGCCCTTAGCCAAATCGGCGCTGAGCTTATCAAATACGGGCGATCCCAAGCCTTTAGGAACGTTTCTAGCGACGCATTCTACAATGCCACCAATAGAGTCGCCTTCCTTACGAATTTGATCGATGCGCTCGATCATTTGCTCGGCAACATCCTGATTAGGGCAGCGAACAATGTTGCTTTCGACTTGTTCTAAGGTGACGCTGTTGGGATCTAGCGGGGCTTCAATATCCTGAATGCGCTTCACGTAGCCGATGATTTCTACGCCCGCGACCTGCTTGAGAATTTTTTTGGCGATCGCACCTGCCGCCACCCGCCCAATCGTCTCCCTAGCAGACGATCGTCCGCCGCCCTGCCAGTTGCGAATACCGTACTTAGCATCGTAGGTTGCATCCGCGTGAGAAGGCCGATATTTTTTTGCCATCTCATCGTAGTCCTGCGATCTGGCGTCTTTGTTGCGCACCAGCAGCGCAATCGGCGTACCCAGGGTTTTACCCTCGAATACCCCTGAGACAATTTCACAAGTATCGGTTTCTTTGCGAGGCGTTGTGATTCGACTTTGGCCGGGCCTGCGGCGATCGAGATCTACCTGTATTTCTTCAGCAGAAATTTCTAATAGGGGCGGACAGCCATCAATTACAACGCCGACCCCTCCCCCATGAGATTCTCCAAAGGTCGTAATCCGAAAAAGATGGCCGAATGTGTTACCCATATACGCTTACATCCGGTGAGCGAATGCAAAAAGTGCTCCCCCGATCCTACCGTATAGAGGCGACCCCTGCTTTCTCAGGCAGCTTTAAGAGCGTACGCGGATCGATTGCCTTGTCGTTTTTATACAGGCTAGAGTGCCTGCTTGGGTAACTTTGCCATCGCTAGTAGCCGCAGTAATATTGCCTTACTTGCTAACAAAATTCAGGCTTTCATGCACCTCATAGCTGCCACCGCCGAAGGGATTGCTGCAAAGCTAACCAGGCGCTGCTTTTGCTCTCAACTTGCGACGTAGGAGGGTTGCAGGAATCGGTCAATAGTCGTCACAGTAGAGACATCTGTGTATTTTTAGCGACGAAAGTTTATGAAGCTCACCTGGTTTGATGCAAACACCTGGTTGATTGACGCGGGAGGCAAACGGGTTTTGGTCGATCCCTGGCTAGTCGGTGATTTAGTATTTGCGAATGTGCCGTGGCTAGTGCGGGGGATTCGCCCAGAACCTGTCAGTATCCCTAGCAACGTCGACTTAATTTTGCTATCTCAGGGATTGGCTGACCACGCCCATCCAGAAACCCTCAGGCAGCTAGATAAATCTATTCCGGTCGTCGCTTCTCCTGATGGAGCCAAAGTTGCCGAAGATGCGGGCTTTCAGTCAGTTACAGCACTGGAGCATGGAAAAACGCTGCGCGTAGGAAGTGACGAAGGCTTAGAGATTAAGGCTTTTTTGGGCGCTGTCGTAGGCCCGCTGAAGCGAGAGAATGCCTACGTGCTTTCCTTTTTATCTGAAGGTGTGCGGCTGTACTACGAACCTCACGGCTATCCAGATACCGAGCATTTAAAGTCGTTAGGCGCTGTGGACGTTGCGATTACGCCAATGGCCGATCAGACCTTGCTTAACGTTGCGCCTGTGATTCGAGGAAGCATTGCTGCGCCGCAAATTGCAGAGCTGCTGACGCCTAAAGTGATGCTGCCGACGGCTGAAGCGGGGCGAGTGAGCTATCAGGGCTTAATTTCACCCACGCTGACGACCAAAGGCGGTGCGGCGGGTATGCGATCGCGCTTCGAGTCCGAAGGCAAAAACATCCGCGTGATTCAACCTGTTTCGGGCGAAACAATAGAGCTAGACTTGTCTTCACCCGTCGCGGTTGGATAAACCACTAGAGCGTTCTCTGAGCTTTCTTTTGTGAATGATGAGGGCGTAGATGACAGCAGGGTTTTGAGTTCTGTGACGACCTGATCCTGCTCCTGACGAAGACTATCCAAGCGAGCAACCAGCCGATCGACTTGCGCTGCTTGCGAGGGCTGGGCCGATGCGGTGGCTTTTTTCCATAGCCACTGGCTCAGCGTGAGCGGCAGCTTGAGCACAAAGGCAAGGCTCGCTTTTAGCACCCGCTTGACCAAATCGGCAATGATTTGAATGAGAACAATGGTGAAAAGGACAGCCGCGATCGCCCACGCCGGATGACCAATCGCCGTGCCTATCACCGTTTGTATCTGCGCGGCCAGCGTTGTTAAGGTATCGAGCGAGTCTGGCAGTTCTGTCCAAGGGAAGGCGAACTGAGGAAGCTCAAGGATGAAGCGAAGGTTTGCCATAGCCGCACATTTACGCCGAAGACTCTATGCTGGAAATATAGGCTTTGGGCAGTTTGCCTATTTTCCTCACTATATATATTATTTTCCTCACTATATAAGGAGCGCGCAGTTACTGTGAGATCTGTTTTATCTACTTTCTTGATGATCGCTCTATCCGTACTCATTTGCTTTGGCAGCCCGATGAGCGCGATCGCCGGGCCTCAAGTCGCTGTACTGCCTGGACTAAAGGGTGTTTTTGCCGGTGAGAGGCCGACTAATCTGGGCGTAAAAGGCGGGTCGCTAGCAGAGTGCCCGGCCACGCCGAACTGTGTGGTGAGTCAGGGAGGCGACGAGAAGCATGAGATCGCCCCGATTACCTACACCAGCGATCGCGCCACCGCTCGCCAAAGCTTAATCGACATTTTGGGCGTTGTGCCCCGCACACAAATCGTTGAGCAAAGCGACGACTACGTTCTGGCCCAGTCGGAAAGTCGCCTGATGGGCTTTGTTGACGACACTGAGTTTTACTTTCCCAAAGATGAAAAGGTGATTCACGCTAGGGCCGCTGCTCGCTTAGGCGAATCGGACTTAGGGGTAAACCGGCAGCGGATTGAGCAAATTCGCCTTGCTTTTAACGACCTAGCGCAGCGGGCTTCTGCGGCGCAGTCACCTTTGGAGTAGGTTAGAACCCCAGACGAGCGGCTGACTCATAAGCCTTGGCTGATTCTTGACTGCGCCCCTGCTTATCTAGCAAAAAGGCAAGATTGTAGTAAAAGCTACCGCTGTCGGGAAAGCGCTGAATTGCAGATCGGAAGACAGCTTCAGCTTCTTCTAGGCGGTCTTGATTGGATAGC
>JBGTGK010000239.1:0-5149 GCA_041746795.1 Phormidesmis sp. | reverse complement strand
GGGGGTATTAGGCGATTGCCTAGCCTTATCAGCTTAACCCGTTAGCAAATAATATGACATGCTTGGGCCGTTTGCGAGGCGAACTTACTACTCACTGGCCACTCACGCCATGCCTGTGCTCATACCTAGCAGCTAGCAGCGGCGGGCGAACTAGGCGGCGTTTTGCGACTAGATCCCGCTGGTAGATGCGATGCCCCAATGGGAGGAAGATGACCTAAGCGGCCTGCTGCTAGTCCTGCATCGACTGGGCAGTCAGTTTTTTGGGCGCTCTAACTTCGTGGCGCGATCGCTGGCAACGCTAGATAATTTGGCTCCGAATGACGAGGCCGTATTTTTGAACCGGCTGGGGATTTCTCTGCCAAGCCATCTTTGGCTACCTTCCTTTGGCTACCTTCGCGATAGAGAAGCAGGTGTCAATAAGTCAGTGTGAATTCATTATTGCTATCCGCAAAAAACTGCCATACTAGAAAATGCAACTGTAAAGGATACCGACAGCATGGCCCCGCGAAAACTGTCTGACTCTGATAAAGGCGACATCATCGAGCTGTACAGGCAGCCCGGTCAAACCACTTCAACCCTGGCTGAGCAGTACGGTGTCAGCAACAGCACCATCAGCCGAATTTTGAAGACGACGCTGCTGCCAGAAGACTACAGTGCGCTCATTTCTCAGAAGCGAATGGCGGGTTCCGATAAGGCCGAAGCTCCCCCCAAAAGCCCCCAGAAAAAGAAACCGGCGCAAGCTGCCTCTAGCAAGGCTGCGCCGACTCGCAGCCCAGCCGCTGCCGAAGAAGCCTCCCTCCTAATAGAATCTGCTGAAATAGAAAGCGTGGCTTCTGATCGGGTTGAATCGGGTGCACCAGCTGCCGAACCCTCAGACAAGCGGCCTAAAAAAGTAGGGCGACCCAAGCTTAAGACTGCCGCTGAAAAAGACGAACAGCTTGCCCTACTGAGCGATGAGACCCTCGAAGGTGTAGTGCCTGACGATGAAGACGATGATGATGACGATCTTCTGGGCCTAGACGAAACCCTGGGCGACGACTTCGGCGACGATGACGATGAAGACGACGATGACGAGCTAGATGATGACGATGACGATCTAGACGATGACGACGATAGCTATGAGCTGCCTAAGCCCCGGCGCTCGTCAGCAGCGACGATGGAGATTATGCCTTTGGCTGCTGCCGTGCTGCCCAAGCCGTGCTATTTGGTGATCGACATGCGCTCGGAGCTAATCACCCGCCCGCTGAGCGACTTTGCCGACCTAGGCCAAATCCCTAGCGATGAGGAAACCTCAAAAACCCTGCCGGTGTTTGATAATCACCGGGTGGCCCGGCGGTTTTCGCGCAATAAGCAGCGAGTGATTAAGGTGCCCGATGGCAGCCTGATTACGCGGACGAGTCCATACTTGCAGGCAAAGGGAATTACGCGGCTCTTAGTAGATGGTCAGGTGTTTGATCTAGTTAGCCATTAGCTGATGCTGAGGTGACTGAGCGTAGTCGAAGCCACCCCTACGCTCAGTCGCCTCAATCAAGCTTCAGTTATCTTGTTACTGGAGCTTATCGTTTATTTGCTCGGCATCAGGACATTCGTTTGTGAGCAGTAGCTCACAGGAGCCCTTTGGGACGGAGGCTAGCTTTTGGCTAATCGCGCCGATGCTTTCAACCCGCACCATTTCCTCCCAGGCGCAAATTTCGTCTTCGTCTTCCTCTTCGTAGCGAAAGGTTACCAGGTCGCCCTCTATATTTAAGATGGTGGCCGACTCAACCCACCGCTGCTGGTCGCGCAGAAAGATTTGAACTTCGCGACCATCGCATGAAAGCTGGTAAATTTTACGTTGAAGCATAGTCTATTGACTCACGCAAAAGCGACTTTAAGTTACATCCATTCTAACGATAGGATTGCAGACAAGCTCAAACAGTCATTACAAATCGAAAACTCATGCTTCTTCACCTGTGCAGCTGGCCTGAAGTGGAAGACTATTTAACGCGATCGCGCGGCATCATTTTCCCGATTGGCTCCACCGAACAGCACGGCCCCACTGGCCTAATTGGCACCGACGCTATCTGCGCCGAAGCTGTTGCCAAAGGGGTCGGCGAGGCTACAGGCGCACTCATTGGCCCAACTATTAACGTTGGTATGGCGCTGCATCATCTGGCCTTTCCCGGCAGCGTCAGCCTGCGGCCCAGTACCCTCATTGCCCTCATTCAAGACTATGTAAAGCCGCTGGCTCGCAGTGGCTTCGAGCGCTTTTACTTTATTAATGGGCATGGCGGAAACGTAGCCACTATGAAGGCGGCTTTTTCCGAGACGTATGCCGCGATCGCCGATGCCAATCTGCCCAACGCGCCTAAGGTACGCTGCAAGGTTGCGAACTGGTATCAGAGCAAAGCAGTGACTGAACTCGCCAGTCAGCTTTACGGCGATCAGGAAGGCTCTCATGCCACGCCCAGCGAAGTTGCCTTAACGCAGTTTGTCTATCCCGAGGCGGTTAAGCAAGCAGCGCTTTCTCCAGCGGTGGCTCCTACAGGCCGCTCTATCTATAGCGCAACAGATTTTCGGGCGTTTTACACCGATGGTCGGATGGGCTCTAACCCCGACCTGGCCACGCCAGAGCATGGAAAACAGTTCTACGAGCTAGCCGTCAAAGCGCTCAGCGCAGGCTACTTAACCTTTTTGCAGGAGATGTAACCCGTGCCATTCCTCCCGGCAGATATCCATCAAAACTCTTCAGCGCCCTCATCTAGGCGGCATCTCTCTTTAGCTGCGCAGGCCATATTCTCTTCTTTCTGCTCTTTTTTCTGAGCGATGACTTCAGCCAGGCTAGGACGCCCGGTAACCGCTAGGCGCTTGTCGGCCCACAGGTCATAAATTTTGTTCACTAGGGGGCCAATAATCGGCGCGTACATCCAACCGATACCAATGGCGTCATACACCTCCTGAAATACGGCAACGTTTTTTACAACCGTGCCATCAGCGCGTACCGCATGAATACGACCCATCGCGGTTTCAAAATCTACGCCGCCATTCTCATCGGGGTCGTAGTCAAGCGCGGCAATATCTGTGAACTTTACTCGCCCGCGCCCGGCGTCTTTTTTCTGCAAAAAGCTCACTTCGCGCAGGCACAGCGGGCAGTCGCCATCGTAGAGTAAATTGATTTTCCAGGTGTCGGTAGGCGGTGGATCGGTAGACGGTGGATTGGTGGGCTGTGGAGTAGGGGCTGTTCTAGCTTCAGTAGACGTCATCGGTAATCAGCGAAGATAGTGACCTCTTTATTCTAATGATTTCAGGGGACAGCTAGCTTATGACAGGCTTTTGCCGACACGCTCCCGGCATCACATTCGCTTAGACACTCCTGCGTAAAGGCTTCATCGGCTTTAGGCTCAGGCGGCACCTGGCCAAACACCATTTTGCAGCTAAAGTCGTCAAAGTCGGGGGTCATGGTGAGTGGAATGCCGAACTTTTCGGTGAAAAAGGTTTGGGTAGGGAGCTTGCACATGTTGACGCACATGCCGACGCACTGGCTTTCTTCAAGGTAGCGACATTTTTGAATGTTCACCGCGCTGGGCTGCTGCCGCACAGTCCCATCTGGCCCCTGTACCTCTGCGGTACCGACCTCACAAGGCCCTACTAGCCACTCAAACATCTGCGCTGCAAACCAGGCATTGAGCACACATACCAGCCGAGTCGGCGAAAACACCGTGCGAATAATCCACAGAACGGGCGCAGGTACAAACGATTGCAGCACCTGAGCAACCTCTGCCTGCTGCTGCTCGGCATCGCGACCCTGCATAATTTGCTTAGAAAGATCAACAAACCCGCCGTAGCCGCTGGCAGGCATTTGAGCCCCGATAGCGCTAGCCATCTTTCGAGAAACTAGCCAAATGCACAAACGGTCTAAGAGATTGTCGCTGTAGGTGGTAGTTGTTGACATGTTCAGCCCTCTGCTCGCCCTAGTCATAGATTGCCAGAGCGTCTTTATTATTTAGCGTCTTTTTATTTTAGGACTTATGACGCGATCGCCACACGAGCAGCCGCACTAATCCAAAGACAGGTATGGCTTGCCATGTGGATGACCTGCATACACTCAGCGCAAAAGCACTTCCCCCCAGCAGCCGACGATAGCCCAGCAAGGGTTAGTTCTTCGCGGCTTTAGGATCGTAGACCTTGACGGTTACAGCGTCTTCTATCGGCATGTTTTGCGTGGTTAGCGTTTCGTAGCCGTTGGCGTTGAGGGTAACGCGAATTTTGTTGGTGCCCGGAGGCAGCTCAGGCAAATGCGTCCAGGTGCCGTAGATTCGCTGCATGGGTTTATCGTTAATGTACAGCTGGGCATGGCCTCCAGAGGGGCTGCTTTCACCGCCGACGTCTTCGGGGGTAAAGGTAAAGTTCGCTGTCCCCACATATAAATTCCACCCGCGCACATCGTCCAGATCGACGCGAATGGTGATCGCGGGGACGGGTGTGCCTGCTGGGACTTCTAACGCTTTGGAATGGTAGATGTCGTAGCTGGTGCTAACGCCTTTTTCGGGCTGACCCGCCGCGTCAGCAGCATTCTGGCTGCTACTCTGGCTGCCATTCTGGCCGGTACTTTGGCCGGTACTTTGGCTAGCACCGCCTTTGGGGACAGCAGCGCCTACCTCCGCGACTCCCATATCGCGATAGCTACAGCTTGTCGTCAAAATCGCGGTGCTGATGATCGCGGCGCTCATAATGACAGTTCTTGCAGCGGCTTTGAAGGGTGGGTAGATAGCCATAGTGAGCACTTGAAAGGTGGCAGGGTTAAACTGCATAACATCTTATAGTGCAGATGTCTATATAGGTAGTCAATCATAGACGACCTGCCTGATACTTCCAGGTAATCTTTTGGCCTGCTTTCTGGGCAACTTGAGGGAAAGACGCTTGCGGCCTCTATTAGGGGTTGGATTAAGCGGTCGTGCGTCAGTAAAAAGTGGGATAAGTTGCGAAGTCGTGCCATGACCAGCGATCACACGTCAAACTTGCTCGTTGAGCAGCGGTAGTTTTCTCGCGGCTGTGTTGCCAAATCCAGTTGAAGTAGCCGAGCGCTAGCCGAGCGGTGACTTTAGTCTGTTCCCACAACTTCCCAAACTTGTTCTGTCTTCTATGCCAACGCCCCGTTTGTTGCCGGATA
>JBGTGK010000238.1:0-8705 GCA_041746795.1 Phormidesmis sp. | reverse complement strand
CAGCTCAAGTCCTTGTCTTTATCCCAAACACAGGTGAGTGATGTCTCGCCGTTGAGCGTCCTCTCGCAGCTTCAGGACTTGTTTTTAGGCCAAACGCAGGTGAGTGATGTCTCGCCGTTGAGCGCCCTCTCGCAGCTTCAGACCTTGTTTTTATCTCAAACGCAGGTGAGTGATGTCTTGCCATTGAGCGTCCTCTCGCAGCTTAGGTACCTGTATTTATCCCAAACACAGGTGAGTGATGTCTCGCCGTTGAGCGCCCTCTCGCAGCATAAGTACCTATATTTAGACCAAACGCAGGTGAGTGATGTTTCGCCGTTAAAGCATATAAAGAATCTTGTTGTCTACACAGACAATGAAGAGAAGGCAAAACAATGGGGAGCAAATGGACTCAACGTAGAACTTATCAGCAATCACTAATACTGTGTAAAAGATAACTCTAAAAAAGAAGGGAACAGCAATGCCACTCCCTTCTGTAAAACCATGCCCAGAAAAATTAAACTAATTTCCTAAACAGCCGCCAAATCACCCTCCGTCTGCCGCCGCCGCCGCCGCTCTCCCAGCCGAGCGCCACCCGCCTTCTCATACTGGATGCTGTCTCGCCCGTACTGCGCAGCCACCCCCGACAGCACCCTGCCAGACAAGCTAGAGAGCCGCTTGTCCATCGCCTTCAGCTCATCAGAAATCTCATCGGCTCCTGCCAGCAAAGTGTGATACGTCGCTAGCTTTTGCCGCATTATCACGATCTCTTTCTCAAAGGAATCGGTGGTTAAGCCGTTTCCTAAGTTCAGCTTAGCATCGATGGCTTTCATCCCCAGCAACCGCTGCTGAGCCTTAGCCAAAATGTTAGTAGACGCCTTCTTTTGTCGTGCCATAATGCACTTCCCTCTGTGATGAATGTTAACGTGGTGAACAATAACAGAAAGGCTTGCAAAGGTCGCCGTCCCGTTACAGTAACAGTGCCCGACGCGCTAACAAAAAAGCACACTATTCAGTGGGAAGAAATACGGAACTTTAGCAGTCCGAACAGTGCAAACGCTTGAATATCCTAAAACTTACTGAGACAACGCTCGACAAATCTAATGCTGCTCTTGGGAGGAGTGCGATCGCTCGCGCCTCTTCAAACAAAAATCCCGTCTCGTGCAGCTCAGCTCGCGCTCTGTGCAGCTTAGTGCCCGTGTGATGAAGGGGCGATCGCGTTCTGTAAAGCTCAGCTCACGATTTACTAACGTTAGCTCGCGCTCTGAGCAAAGCTGCTCGCGGCTGATACAACGTATTGCGCGCTAGACTGCACAAAGCGCGCAATACGCTGTTTAACACGTTGCTTTGTTCTTTCGTCAGTCACGGGCAGCTGCCAAATTCACCACATACAAAAGAGCCATCTCGCAGGCTTCTCATCCGGCGATCGCAAACACCGCATCCGTCGTCAAATCTAGCTGAGGAAATATCCCCGAAATCAACTTCTCGCCAGCAATGAATCTCCGAATTTGATACTCTTCATTATCTAGCTGACAGACTGTAATCGTCGGCTGCTTAGGCTTACCAATATGTCTTACCGCCCCCAACGCCCGAAAATCGACCATCCAGTATTCCTGAATGCCCATAGCCTCATACTCTACAAACTTATGGCCATAGTCGTCCCGCCAGTTTGTGCTCACGACCTCAATGGCTAAGGGCACACTCGCACCGTACTGAATCATCGAAGCCTTTGGCCATAGCGTTTCCTGCGGTAGCCGCTCACGATTGAGAACAACCACATCTGGCATATAGCCAGAGTTCTCTACCCTTGGTCGAATCAGGCAGTTGCGCGGGATAGAATAGGGGCTTTGATTTCGCCGAATCTCAAAGTTAAGTTCCGCAGTTAAAAATCCGCCGATATCTTCATGAGGGCCAGTCGGTAACACTTCAACAATGCCCCCTTCGATCAATTCATATCGGCGGCCATCATCTGGATACCAATCTAAAAACGCCTCAAAACTCATCGGGCTTTGGGCAAGCGAATGAACCATGATGTATCACTTTCCCTCTTAAAGCAAAAAAGTCAGGCGTAAGCCATATCTATAAGCATCGGTGCAGCTTCATGGTTTTCAGTTAAATGGACGTACGCCGACTCGAACGGCGGACCTCATCGATGTCAACGATGCGCTCTAACCAACTGAGCTATACGTCCAGGTGAATATTGAATATACCATAGCGGTTTGATTGGGCGCAATGCCAGATTTTAGCTTTGCTTGCTCAATGGCAAAGTCACTAGAATAAAGCAGTGCGGCCTTGGCTGTAAGGCCGCGTAGTGAATTCGTTTTTGGGCTTTATGTACTGGCAAGAAGTTTCGGGCAATTGGTTTTTGGTTCCTGAGCAACCACGCGGCATCATCCATTTCCTCGGTGGCGCGTTCGTGGCGGCAGCGCCTCACCTCACCTATCGCTGGCTGCTAGAAGAGCTTTACAACGAAGGCTACGCGGTGATTGCGACGCCGTTTGTAAATACGTTTGACCATGGGGCGATCGCCCAAGAAGCCCTCACCACCTTCGAGCAGGGCTTTACCTATCTCTGCAAGCAGCGCCCCGAACTTAAGGATCTGCCTATTTACGGGCTAGGGCACAGCATAGGCTGCAAAGTTCATTTACTCATCGGCAGTCTTTATGGCGTGCCCCGAGCCGGTAACATACTCATCTCCTTTAACAACTACCCCGCCCGCAAGTCTATTCCCCTGCTCGAACAGGCGCTTCAGCAGGCCCAGCAGTTCGCCCCCGACTTCAAGCTAGACACCCGACTGGAATTTGTCCCTAGCCCTGAGAAAACGCTGGAGCTGATTACGCAGGAGTACAGCACCTCCTACAATCTGCTGCTAAAGTTCCGCAGCGACACCCTCGATCAAACCCGGCCCTTGAGCGATGTGTTAATAGACCGGTTTCCTCGCACAACCACAATTAGAATCATTAAAGGCTCTCACACGACACCCATTGCTCAAGACATTCAGTGGCAGGCCAGCAGCTCATTTAGCCCCTTTGACGCACTAGGCCAACTTTTCAAGCAAGAGTTCTATCGAGATATTAGGGTGCTGAAATCAGAAATACTCTATTGGTTAGCAGGCGATTGACTGAATAAACTCTTCTTTAGTCGAGGTACTCGTGGCTGATGAACGGTAGCGCGATCGCCTCCCCTGTAACACCCTCTCCCGCCGAACTCTCTACTTCCACGCTCAGCCCTTCACCGCCCGCTTTAGTACGCAGGTAGGCAAGGGCGATCGCGCAACCCTCTGTTTCCACAACGCTGGTGAGCCTGCCCACTTTCGCACCCGCCGCTGAAATCACTGCGCCTGGGGCGGCGGGGCCGGTTAGCTTCAAGCCCCACAGCCGCTTTTTCACGCCTTTATAAGTATTGAGCCGGGCAATGGTCTCCTGGCCGATGTAGCAGCCTTTCTCAAAAGAAACGCCGTTCCACAGGCCTGCTTCCAGCGGGTTGTCGTCGTCAGTAAGCTCGTGAGCGGGAGCCGGGCGGCCTTGCTGAACGCGCAGTGTTTCCCACTGATCGTCACGGCCTGCTGTAGCCCCTGCTGAAAGAACAGCCTGCCATACGGCATCAGCTTGCGCTTTGGAGCCCCAAATCGTGTAGCCAGGGATGGCCAGATCGCTGCCTGCGGCGACGGTAACCGAATCTTCTAAGTTTGCTAATTGAACAGATTGATGGCTGAACTGCGGCTGATTGATTAGCTCATTCGCGCCGATCTGTTCTATTACGCTATCCGCGCTGTTTCCTAACACCGTGAACATAAAAGTCTGTTCGCTTTCGTCAGTAAGGGTAACTTTGTCAGAAAAGAAGATATAGCGATCCATCCAGTCGTATAGCTGCTTGGCCATGCCGGGTGAAGCCACAACGAGCAACGAGTCAGCAAAGGCATAGACTGTCGCTAGGTCAATCGTGCGGCCCGTAGAAGTGACAAACACCGTGTAGCAGCCCTGACCGGCTGCGAGCTGTTCGATATTGTTCGTGGTTTGATTATGGAGAAAGCGAACCCGGTCTGCGCCGGTCAGGCGAATGCGGCTCCAGGCACTACGATCAAAAACGGTGGGGTCAAAAACGGTGGGCATTATCTTTTTCCTTCAAAAATCATGGGAACGCCTCTAGCAGGGGCCAGAGTAACGCCTCGTCGCCGGGGGAGTTCGGGTTTGCTGTCGGCAAGGCGGAATTTGTAGTGAGAGATGAGTGTCGCGATCGCTAACTTCAGCTCATACTGGGCCAGGGCCGCGCCCACACAGCGACGGGCACCATTGCCAAAGGGAATAAACTCATAGGGCGAAAACTTATTCTCTAAAAAGCGTTCGGGGCGGAAGGCTTTGGGGTCTGGGTACAGGTCTTCTCGCTGGTGAGTCAGAAAAATGCAGCCTAAGAAAGTTGTTCCGGGTACAAAAGTATGGCCCTCAATGGTGACACTCTCTTGGGCCACACGCGGGAAGGTGAACATGGCGACGGGCGATCGCCTCAAAGTCTCCTGGCAAACCGCACTCAAATAAGGAAGCTGAGAAATTTGCGTGGGCGTCGCATCTGCTGCTAACGTGTCTAGCTCTGCTAAGAGCTTAGCTTTTACACTGGGATCGTGATGAGTCCAGTACATAGCCCAGGCGATCGCGGTGGCCGTCGTTTCATGCCCCGCCATCAGCAGCGTCATCAGCTCATCGCGCAGCTCTTGCTCGCCTAAGGCTTCACCGCTTTCGGTGCGAGCAGCCATCAGCATCGAGAGAATGTCTGTGCGGGTCGGGTCGGGGTTGGCTTGGCGATCGCGAATTTCTGCATACACCAGCTCATCTAGCCTTGCCCTAAGTCGAACCACCTTTCCCCAAGGGCTCCAGGCACCTAAGTCTTTTTGCAAACCGCCAAAAAACAGCATCAGTGCGCCAGCGGGTGAGCCAACAGAATCGACCGTTTGCGTGAGCAGCGTTAAAATCTCTTTTGATCGGGGGCTGTCGCTCAGGCCGAAAACAACCTTGGAGATAATTTGTAGGGAAACTTGCTGAGTGAGGTTGCGAGCCAAGAAAGCTTCACCGGGCTGGAGTTCACTAATAACCGCTTCGGTCAAATCGCAGATGAGCTGGCCGTAAACATCTAATCGCTCGCCGTGAAAGGCCGGGGTGACTAGCTGCCGACGTTCTTTGTGGCGATCGCCGCTGAGCATAATCACCGAGGCGCTGCCAATCAGCGGTTCTAAAATGCGGTTGAACTCGCCCGGTGCGCTAAAGGTTTTGCGATCGCGACTCAGAATATACTGCATCGCTTCAGGATGGCTCGTAATCACAACCGGGCCATTGCCAAAGCCCAGCGAATCTTCTTCAAAGAAGTCAGGCGTATGGGCCTTGGTTCTCTCCAAATAAGTAACCGGATCGAGAATCCACTCAAGCCGTCTGAGCGCGCTGAAGCCCTTGGGCTTTTTGATCGGTTCTTTAAGGCGAAGCTGAGGCTGCACTTGCGAAGCTGAACTGGTCATAACTGCACCTAATCTTTAACTGCGTTTTTCCTCATTGTAGACACCATCCACAATTAAGGTTTTCAACGCTGCTTCGTCGCTTTTGCTGTCGGCGTCTTTATGAATAGCCGAATGGTGGGCAGGGTAGCGAAGTTTACTGGCAATCGCGATTTTCCTCACTGCCATCTGGCATAATCGTGTGGCACAAAATCGCCCGGCTCCGATTCACCCCGCGCAGGTTAGCGCCCGTCAAATCCGCACCGCTGAGGTTAGCCACGCCAATTACCGCAGCCGTTAGCTCAGTATTAATTAGCTTAGCGTCGGTTAAGTTAGCATCAACCAAGTTAGCCTGCGTCAAGATGGCACCGCTTAAATCCGCGCCCGTCAGGTTACTGGCTTTCATCTGTGCGCCGTTCATTTCAGCGCCCGTCAGGTTGGCACCCGTTAGGTTAGTTTCTACCAGGTCAGAAAGCATCAGGTTAGTTTTCGACAGGTCTGCGCCGCTGAGATTAGCCCCGGTCAGCGAGGCGATTTTTAGGTTGGCCTTATGCAGCTGCGCGCCCGACAGATCAGCATCGTTGAGAATGCATACGGGACACTCGTTGGTGTCCATTAGCATGTCTATATCTTCTTGAATAAAGGCATAGCTCGGCGCTGCAAAGCCCAGCAGCCCACCCAGTAAAATAGCGAGCGAAAGGAGCGTTGAAATATAAATTTTTTTCATGGTTTTCTGTGTGCTTTTCTCTGTGATTCTTGGGCTTCTAGAGGGATGAGATTTAGCGCCTAAAGAGTGCGTCTAACAAGTGCGCCTAACGGATAACGGTTTATATTGTCCCATACTCACCCTCTATCGTTCTAGAGGCGTCCCAGCGAAAAATCAGAGGAAAATCGCATGTTCAACTTCAGGCCACAGCTGCTTTTGCTGTACTTAATTGTGGGCGGCATCGGGCTAGCGCTGTACAACGGCGACCCCAACTGGGAGGCTGCGGCTAAAGTGCTGCGCGACGGCGTGATTGTAACCTGGCTGGTCAGCCTATTGAATATAGTGGCGGGTAACAGGCTAGGACGGCTTTTAGGAATTCGGCCCAGACATTTGCTGGGCCTTTTGGGGATTGTGTTCTCCCCTTTTCTACATCGCGACATAGGGCACCTGATTGCCAATACGGTACCTTTTTTAGTTTTAGGCTGGCTGATTTTACTTCAGGACAAAATTCAGGGCAGCAGTGACTTCTATGTGATTACGGCGACTATTTTACTAATCGGCGGGCTGGGCACCTGGATTTTTGGCCGCGATGCGATTCACTTGGGGGCAAGCGGCTTGGTGTTTGGCTACATTGGCTTTTTGCTAGCGGGCCTGTACGTGGGGCCAACGATTTTGACCCTGGGCTTCGCGCTGATCGTCTTTTGGATGTACGGTAATCAGCTATGGGGAATGCTGCCCAGCTCAAGCGAAAAAGCGGTGTCGTGGGAGGGGCACCTGTTTGGCTTTGTGGGCGGTATTGTGGCGGGCGTACGGCCTGACCTTTTGGCTGGTCTTTTGAGGCGGCTGGGCGATGCTTTGTAAAATGCTCTATTAAGGGGGTGCCAGAAAAAGCACTGGGTGTATGGAAGGCTTAACAGGTGACGGTGGCAGTAGTATCAAGTTATATTGAGGGTACGCAACAGTCTCCCAGGTATTGTCAGAGTATCGTCAGCGTTCAACGGCCCTAAAATACCTTGAAAACGCAGTGTGCTAAACCGTCTTTTCCCAAGGAATTGTTGCTATGAAATCTTTTGTTTACGGTGGACTGTCTGCGCTAGTGCTAGCGGGCGGTGGATCGCTGTTTGGGCCGCTATGCGCTGAGGCCAATGCGCAGGTTTTTTCGTCGCAGCGATCGCCCCAGTCCCAACCTCAGCCCCAAACTCAATCCCAATCGCAGACGCCATCACAGCCAGGCGCACCGGTTCCCAAGAATAGCCAGCGCACCGGTCAGGGCGGAGTCCTGCAAAGCTCAACGACAGTACAAACCGCGCTAGCCCAAGCCGAAACCCTTTATCTCAATAAAAGCAATACCTATAGCTACAACTTAGTTGTTCGCAACGCTGCCACCCTGGGCGGACAGCGGCTGCCCGTAGGTACGATTGTGAGAGGACAGTTTGAGCCTGCTGAAGGGGGCTTGGTGTACAAGGCCACCTCTGTAGAAGTGGGCGATCGCATCTATCAGGTAAATGCGTCTTCTGAGCTGCTGCGCGATCGCAAAGACCCGCGTCAAAAGACCGTCGGTGCGATCGCTACCGATGCAGCCATCGGTGCAGCAGGCGGCTATGTACTAAGTGAAGTGCTGGGCAATGCTCACATCTGGGAGGTGCTGGGCGGTGCGGCAGCGGGCGTGCTAGTGGGGAACACCACTGCGCCTTCTGCGGTAGTGATTAAGCCAGAAGATGAGATTGTGCTGTACTCGAATTAGCGAGAATTGAGCTGACAGATCAGGCCAGAAGATTGGGCCAGTCAACGGCTGACGGGCAGGGCTTAGAATGATGATATTCACTAAGCCCTAGCAAACCATATTCTACGGGGACTAACTGGAAGTTTTTGACGCTATCAAGCAAGATAGTGTCAATTGATAAAGCAGAGTATTTCATTAATCAGCCTAACAAAATTTTAGGCATTTTAACGACGCCTTTTGAGCCCGTGAGGAGTTTGCCGCAGCTGTAACCTATACCTCCGTACGCTACAAAACTCACTTAGAATACCTGGAGTCTGACCTTGGCCCAGATGGCAATTTTCGCCTACTTAGCAATGGAGAGGTGATTGAGTTGCCGCCAGAAGATGAAGAAAACGTTTGTGTTGAAAGTGAGCTAGTATTCATGATCAAGCAAGTCGTCATACCTAGAAGCTCTTCGGCTGAAATTCAGGTTCAACCGGTAGGCGATCGGAGGGTGAACCGTAGGCCTGATGTCATAGTGCTACCGCCTGAGCATATTAAGCTTAGGGAGTCGCACACAAATAAGGTACCGTTTATACAGGAACAATGGTGACATCCCATTTAGGCAATTGTTCAGAGCGTTGCCATTGTTGTTCATAAATCGCTAGCTCATCCTTAGCTACCTTGATCTTCTTCGGATGGCTGCCTTCGACCAGATGAACTAAGGGTTCAAAGCCATTCCAAGTCATTTTAGCGGCCCATTGGAGTGCCGCCTCAATCGTGCCTAGTAGCGCGCCGTTCCAGTAGTTTTCTAAGGCTGCCCAACACCGCTCGATAGGATT
>JBGTGK010000237.1:0-12746 GCA_041746795.1 Phormidesmis sp. | reverse complement strand
AAGGCTTCTGCGGCTTCTAACATGCGATGAATGTTCCATGCGCCGGGGGTGCAGGTGGTAGCCAGTGTCCCGGTCGCAGGGCCAGTGCCGCCACCGAGCATTGTGGTTACGCCGGATGCGATCGCCACCTCAATCTGCTGGGGACAAACAAAGTGAATATGCGAATCAATCGCCCCTGCCGTCAGGATCTTGCCCTCGCCCGCAATAATCTCCGTCCCCGGCCCGATAATAATATCAATGCCATTTTGCGTATAGGGATTACCCGCCTTTCCGATCTTCGCAATATTGCCATCCTTAATTCCCACGTCGGCCTTCACCACGCCCCACCAGTCCAAAATCAGCGCGTTAGTAATCACCACATCTACCGCCCCATCGGCCCGAGAAATGGGCGATTGTCCCATGCCATCGCGAATGACCTTACCACCGCCGAATTTCACTTCGTCGCCGTAGTAGGTGCCCCCGTAGGTGGTGAGATCCTGTTCTACTTCTAGGAAGAGTTCGGTGTCGGCTAGGCGGACGCGATCGCCCACTGTTGGCCCAAAGGTATCAGCATAATCGCGGCGGCTAATATAGTTACTCATTGCTAAATTTTCGGATAGGCGAACAAAGGACACAAAGCTGAAAAAGGACTGCCGCTGAGAATGCTCAGCCAGCAAAGTAAGCGTATTACATGGCTCGTCCGTAGGATGGCCACGAGTAATTTCTAAACGTAGGGAAAGATACTACTGTTGGTTGATAGTAACGCCTTGCGGTAGCATTATATTGTGATTGTAGACTTCAAGTCCAATGATACAAAGCGCATCTTTGAAGGGTTGAAGTCTAAGACGTACCCGCCTGACATTTAAAGGGCTGCGTTGCGTAAGCTTTTTTTGCTTTATTTGGACAGACGAAAACAACGCTGATCAAGTTGAGATTGTAGACTATCACTGAGGAAGGCCATCATGACTAACGAACGCTTACAAAATGTTCATCCCGGAGAAATCTTGCGGTTGAAGTTCATAGAGCCTTTAGGCATAACATCCTACCGATTGAGCAAAGATATCGGGGTAAATCAAACGCGTATTAGCGAAATCTTAGCCGAAAAGCGTGGCATCACAGCAGACACAGCCATCAGGCTATCCCGGTACTTCAGCAATAGCGCTCAATTTTGGATGAACTTACAAACCCAGTACGATTTGCGTCAGGCTCAAGAAGAAAACGAAGAACTGTACAGCCATATTCGGGCAGTTCGGCTTGCTCATATAGCGCAATGAATCTGTAGAAGACGAGCGTAGACAAATGACTCACGGCTTCTTGGGCTGTAGCTTTAGCCAGAAAACATCCTTGTCCTGAGTTTTGCTATCTTTCTTATAGGAAATGAGCACTTCGCAGCCACCGCTCTCCCTCTTTTCTTTTCGGTAATAAATTCTTAGCAGTTTCATATGCGGGGCTCTACACTCCGACCAGTCATTTGAAGTGGCATGTAATTTTTTAGAGTAAGAAAAGTCTCTGTTGTTCAGCGCCTGAAGCCGACAGAGAATAGTGCCGATGTTGCGTTTGTTCTTGTTTATTTCACATAGCGAGTCTCGCATTAGTTTTACATTGGGAAACAGCTCACTAATGATTTTACCAAAGTCTACATTGGGTTCTTGATAGGCCTGCTCAAGAGATTTCTGATGCTGTTCTCTTTCTTGACAAAGAGCAGATTCTAGTACTTTCTTCTCGTTTTCTAGCTGTTTGTTGGTCGCGTCGAGCGCTCGATTTCGCTGCTCAACAGCTAGGCTTTCTTGCAGCGATTCATCTACGTTAGCTTTGGCCTCAAGCTTATAGCCGTCGTATTCGCTTTGCAGCTTAGCGCGATCGCCCCTCGCCGTCCCCAACCGCGCCTCATAATCATCTTGCAAACGCAAAGACACCTGTTTTTCAGCGGCTAAGCGTTTTTCATATTCGACCTGTCGCTGCCGAAAGCTGCGCGCCTTAGCTTCTAACTGCTCAGCTAGAGCTGACTCTCTATTCGCTGATTCTTCATGCTGCCTTAGCCATTGGCCTTCGCGATTTTCCAACTGCTGCCGATGCTGCTGTTCTGCTCGAATATCACTATCGTACTGGACAAAAAGGCGCTGCTTAGTGACTTTCAGCCGTTTTATCCAGTACGATTTTGCATAAAAGTAGGTAGCAGAACTCCCCACTAACAAGCCAAAGATAAAAACGAGTATTAAATTCATTATTTGCGGTGTATATACGGCCAGGAGAGGCTTTGCGTAAGCCTCTTTATAAGTAATTCCCATAGCCTAGAAAGAACACGTCGCAATACTAAGAAATTCGCCCAAAGACAAGATAAACGATTGGAGCGGCTGTAGTTTTAACTCGCAAATAGCCGTCTAGAAAGCTTGGCCTGTCGCATTTGAGCAAGGTCGATTAGCGGTGTGCAAGACCACATTTCATCTAAAGCCTGTAGAGGTGCCTGCTCGCAAACGGTTGCCATATCGGGCGCGATCGCAAACCTCACCCGCTGCGCCTCCAAATGCCCAATTGCCCCTAAGCGAATCGCCGCGCCCAATAGCCCCGTCACAAAGCCATGCACAAAAGCTACCAGCGCCGTCTGCTGATTGAGCCCTGCGACCTGCGCGACGACTGCGAAAACGACCGGATGCAGGCAGTTAATCTCACCTCTAGCCGCTTGCAGACTTAAGCTATCCAAATGAGCATGAGGCCAGGTTTTGCCCCCGACCATTAGCAAAGCGCGACCGCTCTGTCGCTGGGTAAGGCGCGTTTTTTCAATCGGCGTTTGGGCGAATAGCCGTGCGTCTATATCTGCTACAGCCGTCAGGTTATTTTGAAGACTGGCGCTGTGAGCATGAGCAAGGGCTACCAAGTCAGTGCCGCCCACTTTGTTGCATAGCAACAATCGTGCAAAAGCCTCTATGTCTTCAGGGCGGGTAATTCGCCCAGACTGCACTAGGCTCTCCAAACCGTGCGAAAGCGTGTAAGCACCCGATGGAAAGAATGAGTCGGCTAGCTGCATGAGCGCAAACTGTTGGTTAAGAGTATTAGCCATAAACAAGTCTCAGTGGGCGTGATCAACAGAAAAATCTACTGATTCGTTAGGCGACTTCATTTCAAAGCTAATCTGCAAGCCTTGAATTGCTAACGTATTTGCCATTTTACGCAGCGTAGATTCCATCTGCATGGCTTCTGCAACTAGCTCTACGTATATGGTTTCGCCCTTGACGCTGACTGGCCAGTGCTGATTTCCCAGCGTATGGCCTAGATGCATTAGCGCGATCGCCTTGTTATTTACCCCGTGCTCAAATCGCAAGGCCATGACTCGCTGCTGCTCAAGGCTCACTAGCACCAGATAGTTGCGTGGGGTAGAGAGCACATCACCCTCCCGCAGCAGCCAGCTCCGCGCTTTGACAATGCCTACCGATTGACCGGCAGCGGTTTGCGTGAGGATGCGGCCTTTGGCGCGATCGCCCCTGCCAATCAACACTTCCAAACAGCGATTTTCCTTTTGAGCCTGCACTGTCCGTCTAGCCACATCTGCGCTTTCACTCACGTTGCCTAAATAGTCCTCGGCTAGCTCAGTAGCCGCTACCTTCGCGTCAGTCATTTTCGTTTCACCCTAACTACATAAACAACACTACATAAACAACGCCGTTCTCAGATTGAATAAGGGAGCTGAGGCTGGCCCCGAAGCTTTCGCACGCCGTTCACTGCGCCCCTAAAGCAAGCCTGTATTTCCCGAGTCGTCTGCGCCATTGCCCTCACAAACAATCCTCTGCCTTCAGGCAGCACCGAGCTGGCCAAATCAACAGAACCACCCGGATCTACCAGTTCGTCAATCGTAGCGCTTAAGGCCGTTAGATTTTCGGGGGTTGCGATCGCCTCAGGCAAAATCAAAACCAAGCTCCCCAATACCGCCCCACTGGCAAACAAAGCGCTCTTTGCAAACCGATTGTTCTGACCCAGCAGTCTCATTGTTTCAGCAAACCAGACTTTTCCGGCAGGCGACTTTATTTGAAGACGGCTCAAATACTGACGAAATTGATAGACCTCACCTCGCGCCAGCCGTCCGGGTAAAATGATTTCTCCTAAGGTCAAGCCTGACGTAGCCTGTAGGGTAATTTCGGTGCTTTGCCTCAGAGCTGAGTCGGCGAAGAGAATAAGCGGTTCGGGAAGGAACTCTAGCGTGGCGCGATCGCCCACCTCAATCCAATTATTCACCACCGCTTGAGAGGCTAAGTCGGGCATCGTATGCACTTTGGTGGCAGCCTGCTCAGCCAGATATAGCTGAGCGCCCGCCGCTAGCTGAACAGACATGCCGATTTTATCGCCTGCCAGCAGTCCTGGAGACGTATTCATTCGGTAGAGATAAGCTCGCTCTGCGCCAAGTTCATTTGCACCATCACCATTCTCTTCTAATCGAAAAATGGGCGAAACGCTCAGCGGATAAGCCATGTAACGGTGGCTTAAAACTGTTTTACCGGCATCACCCTCTAACTTTAGGGATAGCTGCGCTCGCCAGGAAAGCTCATTAGTCAGAGTGTGTTCAAGCTGCGATTTTGTGACCAAACAACAGTTTCTCCTGAATGAACGCGACTACTTCATCCAAGCCTTCTGCGGTTTTGCAGTTGGTGTATACCACGGGTTTGCCCTGTCTGTATTGGGCGGACTGCTGCCGCATCAAATCCAAATCGGCTCCTACATACGGCGCAATATCAATTTTATTCACCACCGCCAGGTCGCACTGCACAAATCCCGGCCCATTTTTACGCGGAATGTCATCCCCAGCGCCTACGTCAATCACGAACATGTAGGCATCGACCAAATCGTAGCTAAACGTGGAGGCGAGGTTATCACCGCCGCTCTCTATCAAAATCAAATCTAGCTGCGGAAACAGTAGCTCCAAGTCCTGCACCGCTAGCTGATTCATGGTGGGATCTTCTCGAATCGCCGTGTGCGGGCAGCTCCCGGTTTCTACACCAATCACCCGCTCGGCAGGCAAAAAGCCTTTTCGCTTTAGCCGATCGGCATCTTCTGTGGTCAGCAGGTCATTAGTGACGACGGCCACTTCTATTCCTTGCGCCATCAGCATCGGCACAATGCCTTCTATCAGCGCCGTTTTCCCACTGCCTACTGGCCCACCGATGCCTAACCGAGCTGCTGATTTGGACATAGATCTACCCTTTTAACTCAGCGCCATCGTATTTGCCGTTGAAACCATAGATTTCCTGGCTGCCGCCGTAGGGAACTAGCTCAACTTCTTTTTCGTCGCCGGGTTCAAAGCGGACGGCGGTGCCAGCGGTGATGTTTAGACGCATTTTTTTAGTGCGATCGCGATCAAATTGCAGGCCTTCGTTCACTTCATAAAAGTGGAAGTGAGAGCCGACCTGGATGGGGCGATCGCCTACGTTACTTACGACCAGCTTGGTGATGTCCCTGCCTGCATTTAGCTCGATCATCTCTGAGCCGCCTGGGATTATTTGGCCAGGGATCAAAGGAATGGGGGTTGCTTCGTTGGGCTGGTTTTGCATCGTTTAATCCATGATGGGGTCATGTACGGTTACTAGCTTTGTGCCGTCTGGGAAGGTGGCTTCTATTTGCACTTCGCGCACCATTTCAGGAATGCCTTCCATCACGTCGTCACGTTTTAGCAGCGTAGTGCCTTCGCTCATTAGCTCACTCACCGTTTTGCCGTCGCGAGCGCCTTCCATAATGGCCGCTGAAATGTAGGCTACGGCTTCGGGATAGTTGAGTTTTAACCCCCTATCTTTGCGCCTTTCGGCCACTAGCGCCGCTGTAAAAATCAGCAGCTTGTCTTTTTCCTGGGGCGATAGCAGCATAAATCTTTCTTTTAAGAATTACTAACTAAAATACGCGCTGTGTGTTGCTCTGTGAATCTTCTTGACTAACCGGGCGCTATCCTTAAGCGAGCAGCCACAATATCCTACAGCGCTATATCCCTACAGCGCTAAGATGCGTCCATAGAAACATTAGCCATAAAAGTATCCTTAACCCTTACTAACTTAGGAAAATTGAACCATGCCTGAAATCACCTCTAGTGTAGCGTCAGATACCGTCAAACCAGTGCCTCAGCAAAGAATTCCGCTGCAAAAGCTCTACGAAGACCTGGCTGGCATTGGCACTATGAACATCGCGCAAGGGGCGCAGTGTCGCGAGCGGGCGCAGCAGGTATTGGCGAATCCTAAAATTAGCTTGAACTGGCGGGATGCGATCGCCGAACGCCTCCACGAGGCCAACCATACCCTCGCCATCAAAACCGTCACTGGCGACGACAGCTACTGAAACGCTTCAGCCGGGAAAATCTACGCGCTATAGCTATGGGTGGAGATTTAGCGAGCATAGGTAAGCAAAGTTAACTCCTTTCGCAGAAATATCCTAACGTTTCTTCTTCTTGGCCTTTTTCTTATTTCCTTTCGCGCTATTGCTTGTTTCACCAAACCCATGAACCGTTTTGCCTGAAGGCATCGTCCCTTCGCGTTGCTGAGCTGACAGTCCATCAGGCAGTTCAGCAGGTAACTCCAGGCTAAGAGCACTAAGAGCAAGAGCACTGGGAGCAAGAGCACTAAAAGCCTTTTTCTCTTTAGCCAGCTCCGATTCATGTACCCACCTGAAATCATAGCTATCTAGCTCTTCGGGGGTAAAGTCGTCTGCTGTCGCAATTCCTAGGTCAATTTGTACCTGAGGCCAGTTGCCACAGATAGTGTCATCTACACGCTCAGCGCCGTAGGCTCTGCCCATCAGCGATGCCTTGGAGGTAACTTTTAGCTGCACCAGGCTACAGACTAAAAAACCGTTGAGCGATTCAGGGTTATGAGCATAGTCAGCGAGCTGTGAAGCAATTTTTCCGATGCAGCTTTCCTTGAGTTCAGGATGTAGCACTGCGATATATTCCAGCGTTGAAACCATTGCAATGCGGCACTCCTCGGGCTTTCCGCGATTGGCTAAATATAGGGTAATAGGCGCGATCGCCTTTTCTCCAATCAGCGCCAGCACCCAAGGAATCTCTTCTAAGAGCCAATCTGCGTCTTCATCACCCAACAGCCCAATTAAAGGATCTACCGCCTCATCAGCTCTCAGCAACCCGAGACAACGCCAGGCATGAATAGGTGCCCATATTTCTGTAGATTCTCCATCAGCCCAATTCAGGTCATCGTCCGCCGCCATCCCAATCAGCTCAGGTACGTGCGCTTGAGTGAGTCCTAATTCTTCAGGATAATCTGGCCAGGTCGCTGGTTCTATTCTCTGACGGAAATGGGCTAAATTGACGCGGCCTACTTCCTCAGGCCCAGCTGCCAGAATTTTGTTGACAATTCGTTCAGACTGCTCACTGGTAGCTTGCCTATCTACTTCACGGCAGCTTCCGTAGGTCAGCAAATCTGATACAGGTGGCTTGTAGTCTAGTCGAGACATGTCTAAAGAATTAAGTTTAAGGAAAGCGTACTGAGCCTATCAAAACGTTTTACTAACGCTGAAACTTTAGTCTGAATCGATAGTTCGCCACCGACTCTACTAGCCCGATCGCAATAAAGTTTGTCAGCAGCGCTGAGCGCCCATAGCTCATCCACGGCAGCGGAATACCCGTAATTGGCGCTAGGCCAATCGTCATACAAATATTGAGAATTACCTGGAAAACAATCATGGATAGGACGCCGACTGCCAGCAATGAGCCAAAATTGTCTTTTGCATTTTGAGCAATCATCACTAGGCGCAGGCAAATCAGCCAAAAGGCTAGCAGCAGCGCTATGCCACCGACAAAGCCTAGTTCCTCACCAACCGCCGAGAAAATAAAGTCTGTATGCTGCTCAGGAATAAAGCTGAGCTGCGTTTGAGTGCCATGAAATAGCCCTCGACCCCACAGCTCCCCCGCCCCAATCGCAATCCGCGATTGAATCAGGTGATAGCCGCCGCCTAAGGGATCTTTGTCGGGGTGTAAAAATATGATCAGGCGGTCTTTTTGGTAGTCTTTTAGCACATGCCACATTATCTCGCCGAGCTTACCGGCGGCGATGTTAATGATGACTGCGATCGCGCCACTATAGAACGACCACCACGGCAGCGACCGAAAGGCAATCACGCCCATCAGCACCACCCAAACAACCCAAGCCGGAAAATACACCTCAAACACAATCGCCGACACCAGCGGCGAAACCATTAAAATTAGCCAGCCTGGATGGGTGCCGCTCCAGTACAGCATCCCTATCGTAATCGCCCCAAATACCAGCGAAGTCCCCAAGTCTGGCTGCAAAAAAACCAGCGCCCAGGGCACAGCCATAATCGCCAGCGCCTTGATCATGCCGTACAGCGTTGAGGCGTCACGGTCTTTCAGCGTAGCTGCCAGCGTAATAATCGCCCCTAGCTTGGCAAACTCCGAAGGCTGCACGTAAAAACCAAAAATATTAATCCAACGCTGTGCCCCTAGCCCTTCACTGCCGATAACCATCACCGCCAGCAGCGAAACAATCGTAGCAACATAAATAATCCACCGCCATTGCAGCAGCACCTCATAGCGACTGCGAGCAATCCACAGCGCCAAAACTACGCCGATCGCGCCCAGCACCGCATGGTTAACCGCAAATCCCGTTTGGCCCGTATATTTTTGCGTGCTGTCGATTAAAATGCTAGCAAAAATCGTCACGCCCACCGGCAGCATAAACAGCAGCCAGTCCACGCCCTGCCACCCCTGAAACAGGAGCTTCCAGCGCTTCTTAAACATGGACGAGTTAGGCGAATAAGAACTCATAAGTTAAGAAAAAGTATAATAAGTGAGGTAGCTAAGTTAACGCGGCTACAGAAATTTTCGCTGCCGCCTGTTTGGCAATATTCATCAAGGCCATAGCCGAAGCTGATTCAGGTGCAGCCAATACAATCGGTAAACCGTTATCGCCGCCCTCTCGCACGGGCATTTCCAACGGTACTTTACCCAGTAGCGTTACGCCTAGCTCTGCCGCCGCTTTTTCACCGCCACCCGTACCAAAAATAGCGTACTTTTTATCCGGCGCGTCCGGTGGCGCAAAGTAGCTCATATTTTCTACCAGCCCCAAAATGGGCACGTTTAGCTGCTCAAACATTTTCAGCCCGCGCCTTGCATCTGCAAGGGCGACTGCTTGCGGCGTCGTCACAATAATTGCGCCCGCCATCGGCACGGCTTGAGCCAGCGTTAGCTGGGCATCACCTGTGCCTGGCGGCATATCGACCACCATATAGTCCAACTCACCCCACTGCACCTGATATAGAAACTGACGAATCACTCCGTTGAGCATGGGGCCACGCCACACGACCGGCTGGTCTTTATCAATTAAAAAGCCCATAGACACCATTTTTACGCCATGGTTAAAAGCAGGCTCTAGCACTTGCTGACCGTCCACGTCGCGCACGGTGACGTTAGCTTCACTCAAGCCCATCATGGTGGGCGCATTGGGGCCGTAAATGTCGGCGTCAATCAGCCCTACAGCCGCGCCTGTTTTTGCCAAGGCGACAGCGATATTAATCGCGACCGTGCTTTTGCCTACGCCGCCCTTGCCGCTGGTGACCGCTAAAATGTTTTTAACCCCGGCAATGCCAGTGCGATCGGGCAAATCCTTTTGCTGAGGCGTTTCAGCCGTGATCTCTATCTCTACTTTTTCTACGCCTGGAAGGGTGCGCACTGCTTTTTCACAGTCCTCTCTAATAAATTCGCGCAGAGGGCAGGCGGGCGTTGTTAGCACTAGCGTAAAGCTCACGTTACCGCCGTCTACCCTGACGTTGCGAATCATGTTCAGCGCTACCAGGCTTTTTTGCAGCTCTGGATCCTGCACGGGCTTCAGGACTTCTAAAACTGATTCTGTGTCGAGCGTTTTGATCATGTTGTGGGGTGGTCGGCTTTACTGAAAATACTAACGCTCAACGATGCTGCTGAGAGAATTATTATCTGCTGCTGCTATTTCTTTTGTCGCCTCGTTGTTTCTTCTGCCGTCTCTGCTGCTGTCTCTAAAGGGAGCTGCCAAAAATGTCTGTTCTGTTAGTTTTGATAGGTGCGCCAGACATATGCTGCTCAGCGGCGGCGACCAGCGCGGCAGCGACTTTTGTAGCATGGGGCTTTACCACTGGCCACGCGAGAGGCGAAAGCCAGCCGCTCAAGGTAATAGAGTATAAAACGCAGGTACCGCAAAGGGTGGAAACAATTCGATAGGTAACCCGCTCTTGCAGGCCCGGCAGAGGAAATAGGCGAATGCTGAGCAGTTCACCCGGCAGCACCCGCTCTACAAATATTTGGGTGGAGATCGGCAGGTAGGGCATGACCGCGCGATAGATCAGGCCAGGCGTGGCTCGCTGACCGCGAGGTGCGTTGGTGGACGTAATTAGGGGATGCCAGGTATTGAGGTCGGCAAGGTTGGTGACTAGCTGCCACAGCGTTTCGGCGGGAGCAGTGCTAGCGGCCCAGTAGTTGCTTTCGCAGGCGCTGCGATTTTCTCTCGAAAAAGCTGCATCTTTGCCCCAGACCCCATCCCAAAGGCCCTGAGATCTAAACTGAGAGCTGGGCATGGCAGCACTGCCTTCGGCCATACCACCTACGGGCACTGCGCTCAGAAGGGTTTTCCCTGGTTGGGTTAACCCGCCGGTCAGGGTCGCTAGAAAAGAGCGCAGGCAATCCTTTAGGCTTCCCCCCCCCCTGATCAAAGGGGTAAGCAAGCTAGCGAATAAACCCTTTTGCTTGTACTGAAGCCACGTCATGGCAATTCTCCTCGGGAGAGGCTCTGCCATCGCCCCAAAAATCCTAACTACATAAAATAGCAGTCTCATCAGAGGTCAACGAAGTTCCGCAATCTCTCCGTAATCTCCCTGACGATAGTTCCACTAGTTTAGGCGATCGCGCCGCCTCTCATGTAGAGAATCATCCCTGAGATGACCGATAATTTGTCACAGCCAATTTGTCACAGATTGTCACGCTCTGTTTCAAAAATGCAACGCAGCCTTCCAAATCATGTTTGACTAAATAAACAACGGATTGATTGAATTGATTGAAGCCATCATCGACACATTATGACGATTTCCCCCGTAAAGGCTGTGCGCCCGGAAGCTCCTCAGGAAAACACTTCCACGGCTCCTGCCCTGACGCTTCCGCCCAGCGACTCCCGAGCGCGAGTCAGCAGTGCCTTCAAAGGATTGCAGGATAGAATTTGCCGAAAGCTAGAGGCCGTTGATGGCACTGGAAAATTCCAGGAAGATGCTTGGCAGCGGCCTGAAGGCGGCGGCGGTCGCTCTCGAGTGATGAAGGGCGGCAATGTTTTTGAGCAGGGCGGTGTGGGCTTCTCGGAAGTGTGGGGCGATAAGCTGCCGCCTGCTATTTTGAGCAAGCGCCCTGAGGCGGAAGGCCATCAGTATTATGCCACGGGCACCTCAATGGTGCTGCATCCTAACAACCCCTATGTGCCGACCGTGCATCTCAACTACCGCTACTTTGAGGCTGGCCCGGTGTGGTGGTTTGGCGGCGGTATAGACCTGACGCCTTACTACACGACTGAAGAAGATGTGATCCACTTTCACAAGACGCTGAAGGGGGCGTGCGATCGCCACAATCCACAGTACTATCCCAGCTTCAAGCGCTGGTGCGACGAGTACTTTTTCCTCAAGCACCGCGCTGAACCTAGAGGCGTTGGCGGCATCTTTTTTGACTACCAAAACGGCCAGCGCGGCGAACTCTATCGCGGCCACAATCAAGACGGCCCCGCAGCCCTATACAGCAAGCAAGCAGGCAGCGCCCCCAAGCGCACCTGGGAAGAAATCTTTAACTTTGCGATTGACTGCGGTGATGCCTTTTTACCCGCCTATGTCCCGATTGTCGAAAAGCGAGCCGATACCGAATACGGCGACCGAGAGCGCGACTTCCAGCTTTACCGTCGGGGCCGCTACGTAGAATTCAACCTCGTGTTTGACCGAGGCACCCTATTCGGCTTGCAAACCAACGGTCGCACCGAGTCCATTTTGATGTCGCTGCCGCCGATGGTGCGCTGGGAGTACAACTATCATCCCGAGCCCGGCACCCCCGAAGCAAAGCTCTACGACGTCTTTTTGCGGCCTCAAGACTGGGCGAGTATGTAGTTTCGGCTGCGCTCAACTACCCGGCTGGGGGCCAAATACTTGCCCCTAACCCGGTGGCTGAGCGTAGTCGAAGCCACATTTGGGCACTCTAAAGGTGACAGCGGAGCTCTACCAAGCGCCGTTGCGATCTTAAATAAAAACGAGTGGTAACAACGGTATGGAGCAGCGAGATTTCACTAACCCCCAAGGCGATCAGGTTGTGATTTTAGCCCCCACCGGGCGATTAGATATCACAACGGCCTGGCAGTTTCGCCTCAAACTACAGGACACGATTTCAGCACAGACCCCTCACATTTTGATAAACCTCAGCGAAGTCAATTTTATTGACAGCTCGGGCCTCACTTCCTTAGTCGCTGGCATGCGCGACACCGACAAAATTGACGGCAGCTTCCGCATTAGCAACGTGCATCCCGAAGCCAAGCTGGTATTTGAAGTCACCATGATGGACTCTGTTTTCGAAATTTACGATACCGAGGAAGAAGCACTGGCATCACCTTATAAAACAGCAGTTGCATAGTGCTTAGGAGTTACGCACTGTACAAAATAGACAGTATGTGAATTGACGAGCCTAAAGGGTTTCGGCATCGTTCTAAGAACCGACACCATAAGCCTTGCGATATTACAACTCATATGAGTGGCAGACGAAAATGGTATTTTAGGAT
>JBGTGK010000236.1:0-9620 GCA_041746795.1 Phormidesmis sp. | reverse complement strand
ATCAATTACCTTCGTCATCGCCAGCGTGGCATAGCCAATACCAATACAGTTCACCGGCACCGCGTACAAAAAAGCCTTTACCCCCCGCAGAATGGCTGCCATATCACCGCCGTATCGCAGCTCGCTCAGCTCAGCATCGGTGACAATTTCGGCTCGCCGCCACAGCCGCGCAAAAATATAAATCATCGCCACATGAGCAAAGCCAAAGCTCCACCATTTCCAGTTGCCCGCCAGCCCTCGGTTGCCCACAACCCCGGCAATGTACAGCGGCGTATCGACTGAAAACGTAGTCGCCGCCATGCTAGTGCCCGCTAGCCACCAGGGAAGCGATCGCCCCGCCGTAAAAAAATTTATCAGGCCCGCATCAGGCCTACGAGAAAGGTACACCCCCAGCCCCACCGTAAGAATGAGGTAGCCAAATACAATAACCCAGTCGATTCGTTCCATAGGGGAGCGTGTTAGTAACGTTTTATAAGGAGAAGCGTTAGCTTGCCCTGGCACAAAGATATTCAGCGTAGGTAGGCGATGGGTAATTAGCTGCCGTGATATCAAAGCCGGATCGCATCAACATTGCCTCAATAATCCAGGTGAATGCGCTGTACTCCTCTCTAACATGTATCTCAAAGTCTGCTTGCGTCCATCCTTCACCTTTAGGCTTTGCCACTGCCCCAATCCATTGATTAATGGCAGATTCGGACTCTACGGGCGAGAATGAAAATATCACGTCACGCAGGTAAAACTTCCCGCTGGGTTTTAGCATTGCTGCAATCTTGAGAAAAGCCGTCATCTTCCAAAAATCAGGCAGAATATGCAATGCATTTTTGGTGATAACAACGCCAGCCAAATCACCTTTATGCTCATAAGAGAGAAAGCCCGCCTGATGAAATTCTATGGCATTGATAACGCCCGCCTTATGAGCTTTGCTTTTGGCGTAAGTTAGCATCGTCTTTGAGATGTCTACCGCGTGAACGAAGGCTCCTGCGATCGCTGCTTGAACTGCAAACGTCCCCGTCCCTGCTCCCATGTCAATCACCGTTTGCCCTGGCAAAATTCCCAGCCGAGCGACTAACGCCTGCTCTTTTTCTATTGTGCTAGCTGTTTGATTATGATCGTAGGCTTTTACCTGTCCGGCATCTTCAAAATCAACGCCAGCCATTTTGAACTCATCGGGATACCAAGCGAGTGGCACAGAACCTCCAGAATAAACTTTAGGGAAAGAGCGTACTGAATCTATTAACCAGATTTATCGAGATGTTTGCCTAAATTTTAGGGTTGATGCCCATAGCTTGTGTGATCGCCATAAAATCACTCTGTTCAATCTCTCGTTTCGACAGCCGAAAGGCGAGCCCCCAGCGATCAGGATTTTTCACAAAAGATAGCTTGCTCAGCAGCGGCCTAACGTCTGCGTGCTTTGCCGATACGCGATAGTTCACCGGACGTCGATAATGAGCATCGCCCTGATTATCAGCCGATTCTATCTCACCTTCCTCAACCTGCCCGATCGCCGTAAAGGCCTGAACGATCTCGCCGCTCTCCATTTTGTCTTTTGGCGAGTAGTAAACAATCCAATCGCCTGGAGATATATTTTTAACAGCGGACATCTTGCCATGCCCAAACTGGCAGATGTCATTTTCCACACCGCTATTAACATGCTCAAGCGAAGCAACGCCTAACCAGCATTTGTGTTTTACGTGCTTCATCCCATCTCCCGCCTGGTTAGAAGTATTTTTTGGTTATGCTCAGTCCATCCAAATTAGTTTTTCACGAGCCATACGACTGGCTTCAAAAGTAGCCATCCTGCTCAATTTCCTCAATCACCTGCAACCCGCGCGAGTCACCCACGCTCAAAATCGCCGAGCGAGCATCTTCTTTCACGCCTAGCTCATCGTCTTCTGCAAAAGCCTCAATCAGCGCGTCAATGGCCGTTGCATATACAACGTTTGAAGGCAGCTCAGCGCATATCTGCCCAATTGCCCAAGCACAGTTGCTGCGCACGGCAGGGATAGGATCTCTCCTCAGGCCGCCGATGAGGGGAGGCGTCGCCCTAATCATTGAGTCATAGTCTATTTCGGGCGTTTGGCCCAGGGCGCTAGCGGCCCATAATCGCACGGCAGCAATATCGTTTTTAAGGGCATCGATCAGGGTGCTGATGGCCCGCACGTCGCGGATGTTGCCCAGCGCCCAGATGATGCCCTTGCGAGCGTAGCCGTTCCAGTCGCGGCGAAACTGGGCGATCAGCGGATCGACCGCCATTGGGCTGGTATTGCGGCCTAGCGCGTAGGCCGTGCTGACGCGAACCTGGGGGCAAGGGTCAGCGAGCATCCCGATTAAGTAGGGGATGGCACGGGCGTCTTCGATTTCGCAGAAGGCCTGCGCCCCCTGAATGCGCTGATCTCTCTCCGGGTGATGGAGCAAAAGCAGCATATTGTCAGGGTTGGGCTGAGGCGCATCGTCTTCCCCGATGGGCGCAATGTCATCAAGCGGGTCGAAGGGGCTTTCACGGCCCACTTCTGCGTCTAATACGGCTAGCTCGTCTTCGTATATATCCACTGCGTTTGCCGTTTTGTTGGGTGGTTCAGCTTACAGCTCAGCAAATACGCGTCGGGCCGCCGCAAGCGTATTCTCTACGTCCTCATCGGTATGCGCCAAAGACGTAAAGCCTGCCTCAAACTGAGAAGGTGCCAGGTAAATGCCGTTCTCCAACATGCCCCGATGGAAGCGGCTGAACTTTTCCAGATCAGACTTCTTGGCATCGTCGTAGTTGTGAACCGGCTCGCCTGTGAAGAACAGGCCGAACATGGCGCTGATACTACCGCCGCTGACCTCATGGCCCGCCTCACGGGCTGCGGCAAGCAGACCTTCGCTGAGCTTTTTGGTGATCCGCTCTAGCTGTTCGTAAGCGTCCGGGCGACGCAGAATCTCTAGCGTTTTGATGCCTGCCGTCATGGCCAAGGGATTGCCCGAAAGCGTTCCTGCCTGATACACCGGGCCTGCGGGTGCGATCATTTCCATGATTTCGCGACGACCGCCGTAAGCGCCCACGGGCAGGCCGCCGCCGATGACTTTGCCCAGGGTTGTGAGATCGGGCGTGACGTTGAACTTTTGCTGCGCGCCGCCGTAGGCAATGCGGAAGCCGGTCATAACTTCGTCAAATACGAGCAGGGCGTCGTTGTCTTTAGTGATTTCTCTAAGCCCTTCTAAAAAGCCCGCATCTGGGGTGACGAAGCCAGAGTTACCTACGACGGGCTCCAGGATGACGCCGGAGATTTCGCCGGGGTTTTCGGCGAAAAGTTTTTTGACGGCTTCTAGATCGTTGTAAGGGGCGTTGAGGGTGTCGGCAGTGGCGGCTTTGGGGACGCCGGGGGAGTCGGGCAGGCCGAGTGTGGCAACGCCAGAGCCTGCTTTGACTAAGAACATGTCGGCGTGGCCGTGGTAGCAGCCTTCGAACTTGATGACTTTGTTGCGACCGGTAAAGGCACGCATCAGGCGAAGCACGGCCATGCAGGCTTCTGTACCTGAGTTGACGAAGCGCACCATTTCTATGCTGGGAACGGCTTCGATCACCATTTCGGCCAGCACGTTTTCTAGGTAGCAAGGTGCGCCGAAGCTGGTGCCTTTTTCCAGGGCACTGTGAAGGGCTGCAATCACTTCAGGGTGGGCATGGCCGCAAATGGCTGGCCCCCAGGTGCCCACGTAGTCAATGTATTCGTTGCCGTCTACATCCCAGACGTGCGAGCCTTTGACGTGGTCGAACACAATGGGCTGGCCGCCGACTGAGCGGAAGGCTCGGACGGGAGAGTTGACGCCGCCGGGCATGAGAGATTGGGCAGCTGAAAAAATCTCGTCAGACTTGGTTGTATTGAGTGTTTTGTTGGGAGTGATGATGGTAGCCAAAACGCGCTCCTTATATTGGCAGTGTTCTTTATCGTAGCGGCTATGGCTGCTTTTTTGTTTCGCCATGTTAAGGAATGTATTACTGCATGGGGGTCTGCTCACATTTGACGTTTGCTTACCTTTTTTATGGCGGGTAGGACACAAACAGGTAGAACACACAATAAAGATCGGTCGAGGACGTAGCATAGAGATTGCAAAATACTGTTTGCCTCTGGCCTATGACCTCTCCTGTTCCGGTTGATAAAATTCGCTACAACGATCAGGGGCTGGTGCCTGCGATCGCCCAAGACCACCTGGACGGCACCGTGCTGATGATGGCCTGGATGAACGCTGAGGCCCTGAAAAAAACCATGGACAGCGGCGAAGTTTGGTACTGGAGCCGTTCGCGATCAGAGCTGTGGCATAAGGGCGCAACCTCCGGGAATATCCAAAAAGTTCGCGGTTTGCGCTACGACTGCGACAGTGACGCTTTGCTGGTAACCGTGGAGCAGGTCGGCGATGTGGCCTGTCATACCGGCGAGCGCAGCTGCTTTCATCAGGTTGAAGGAGCTAACGGCGTGCAGATTGTGCCCCCGCCTGCTGACACGCTTTCACAGGTGTATGGCGTTATTTGTGATCGCAAAATCAACCCCCAGCCCAACTCCTACACCAACACACTTCTCGAAGGCGGCGACAACAAAATCCTTCAGAAAATCGGCGAAGAAGCTGTAGAAGTTGTGATGGCCTGCAAAGACGACGCGCCCGACGAAATTGCCGGAGAAGTCGCCGACCTTTTGTATCACACCCTAGTCGCCCTAGCCCATCACAACGTAGACATCAAAGCCGTCTACCAAAAGCTACAGTCCCGCCGATAGCGCATGGTTCCCGTATACTGGCGAATAGTACATAAAAACTACTCTAGGCGGAAGGTTTAGCGGAATGGTAGCTCAAGACAAAAATACGCCTGCAAAACGCGCCGCTGAGCTGCGATCGCAGCTGCAAAAAGCCAGCTACGCCTATTACGTCCTTGACGCTCCCGACCTGCCCGATTCTGTATACGACCGGCTGTACCGCGAGCTGCAAGACCTAGAAGCCCAACACCCTGAGCTGCTGACGCCCGATAGTCCTACCCAAAGGGTCGGTGCAAAGCCTGCCGAGCAGTTTACTTCAGTTACCCATAATATTCCGCTCTACAGTTTAGAAAACGCCTTTGATATTAACGAGTATCGCGACTGGCAGTCTCGCTGGCAAAGACTAGAGCCGGATGTGGGCGAAGCTGAAGCGATCGCCGAACTGAAAATTGACGGCAATGCCCTGGCGCTAACCTACGAAGACGGCCTGCTAGTACGCGGCGTTACCCGAGGCGACGGCGTTACGGGGGAAGATATCACGCCCAACGTCCGTACGATTCGCACCATTCCCCTGCGGCTGCATATGCCCCCAGGTCAGTCGCCGCCACCGGTTGTAGAAGTGCGAGGCGAGGCGTTTTTACCTTTAGACGTGTTCGAAGACATCAATCAAAAACGCGAGGCGGAAGGGACGGCGCTGTTTGCCAATCCTCGCAACGCGGCAGCAGGTACGCTACGTCAGTTAGATGCTCAGAAAGTTGCCGACCGCAGGCTCGACTTTTTTGCCTACACGCTGATTATGCCGGAAGGGACGGGCGATGTGGTTGCGCCGACTAATCAATGGGATGCGCTGGAGTGTCTGCAATCTTTAGGATTTCGCGTAAATCCAAACCGGCAGCGATGCGCTTCAGCCGCAGAGGTTGCTAGCTACTACGACGAATGGGACGAGAAGCGCCACGATTTGTCCTACCTTACCGATGGCGTAGTGGTGAAGCTCAATAGCTTTGAGCTGCAAGACCGGCTGGGCTTTACCAACAAGTTTCCGCGCTGGGCGATCGCGCTCAAATATCCCGCCGAAGAAGTCCCCACCGTGCTCGAAAACGTCACCGTACAGGTGGGCCGCACGGGTGCCATTACCCCTGTCGCTGAGCTAAGCCCCGTACAGCTCGCCGGAACCACTGTCGCCCGAGCGACCTTACACAACGCCGATAGACTGGCCGAACTAAATCTGCACATCGGCGACACGGTGATTGTGCGCAAGGCTGGGGAAATTATTCCTGAAGTGGTGCGGGTTTTAGCCGATCTGCGGCCAGTAGGGGCGGTGCTTTACCAGCTTCCCCCGACCTGCCCGGTGTGCGGTCAGCCAGTGGTGAAGCCTGAGGGCGAGGCAGTAACGCGCTGTGTGAATGCCTCTTGCCCGGCCATTTTACGAGGGTCGCTGCGGCACTGGGCGAGCCGAGATGCAATGGACATTAGCGGGCTAGGCGATCGCTGGGTGCAGCAGTGGATCGAGCAGGGCATGGTGACATCGGTTGCCGACCTGTACGACCTGACCGTAGAGCAGCTGATGAGCCTTGATCGAATGGGCGAGAAGCTGGCGACTAAATTAATTGGCGCGATCGCCACCTCAAAAACCAGACCCTGGGCCAAGGTTCTCTACGGCCTGGGCATTCGCTTGGTCGGCAGCACCAACGCTCAGCTATTGGCCGATAACTTTCGCTCGGTAGATGTGCTGGCTAACACGGGAGGGGATGCGATCGCCCAGGTGTACGGCATTGGCCCCGAAATTGCTCACTCAGTCCGCCAGTGGTTTCAGGTACCTGCCAACCAGCACCTCATTGAGCGGCTCAAGGTGGAAGGCCTTCAGGTAGCAGCCGCTGAACCCTACCAAAGTAACCAGCCACAGCCGCTGTCAGGCCAGAGCTTTGTGCTCACCGGAACTTTGCCCACCCTCAAGCGTTCAGAGGCCAAAAGCCTAATTGAAGCAGCAGGCGGTCGGGTGAGCAGCTCAATTAGCAGTAAAACAGATTATGTCGTAGTGGGCGAAAATGCCGGATCTAAGCAGACGAAAGCCGAAGCTTTAAACCTGACTCAGCTCAGTGAGGAAGCTTTGCTAGCCCTCCTACAAAATGCCTGAGCAGGATGCCTGACAAAAAACTTGAACTGCTCCCTTTTGGTACTGCATAAGTCTGGGGGCGTTGACCTATGATTGTGTCTATGAAATTTCCCTATCGGTATAAACGCTGGCGTTGGCAGCTATATTGCGGGCTCGCTTTGTTGCAGTTTGCCCTAGTGCTCCTCCCACAGGCTGCTCGGCCCAGCCAGGCTGCCGAGCGCATTATTTTCTCAGTAGGTGCCTTCGAGCGCTCCGTTTCGGTAGCCTCGATTGAAGCCTTTGTTAAAGACGGGCGGATTACGGATGAGCTAGCCCCTTTTGTCGCCCAAGTCGATCCGGCTACGCTGGCACAGGCCCGTGAGCTTTTGACTCAGCGGCTAGATGTGGATGTCACCACGGTGGCGCAGGTGCTGTACTCGCCTCAGGGCGAGTTTTTACTAGGGCAAGCCGGGGATGTTTTTCGCACGGGCGCAAGGCTATCGGGCCAACAAGGCCTGCGCGGTGCGGCTATTCTCTCGGCTGCTGATTCTAAAGAAGGCCTGACGACACTTAACATCATTCGCCGGTTTCCCACGCCAGTGGTGCGGGTTGACCTGAAGAAGGGAGGGGCGATCGCTTCGCGGGCCAGCAGAGCCTTTGCCCAAAGTGCTCTAGCCGTAAATCTGGTCAATGAACTTGCTTTTCAAAGCGCCAGCGATCCATTCCCCGCAGGCGTTTCTGCTGCTGAACTTAACGCTCTAGTCACCAGCCCCGGCCTGTTTCAGGTCAAGCGAGTTACCCTCAAACCCAAGGTTGTTGGCCCTCCTGTAGATGTTTATTTGCCTGAGCCTCTGCCCGGTTCTTTGGCTAGTTCTTTGGCCGATCCTCAGCGGGAGCAGGCAGCAAAGTATCCAGCGGTTGTGATCTCGCATGGTGTGGGAAGTAGCCGACTCTCCTACGCTTACCTGGCTCAGTTTCTGGCTCAGCATGGGTTTGCAGTGATTAATTTAGAGCATCCTGGTAGCGACGAAGCGCAAATAAACAACTTCGTAGACGGGCTAACCGGCAGTGCGATACCGACTGAAGAGTTTATTAATCGTCCTCAGCTAGTGTCGCAGGTGCTCAGAGATTTGGAGGGGCGATCGCGCTTTAGCAAAAGCCTTAGCGATATCGACTTTAACAACGTGGGCGTCATCGGCCAGTCTTTTGGCGGCTACACTGCCCTAGCCGTAGGCGGTGCGCCTATTAACTTGGCGTCCTTACGCAGCGCCTGTCCGCCAGCGTTCAGCGTGGATATTTCAATACTGTTGCAGTGTCAGGCCGTTACCCTCGGCGGCCCTGATCAAACCAGTCTTGACTTTAAAGATCCTCGAATTAAGGCGGTTTTCGCCATCAACCCGGTGGCCAACGCCATTTTTGGCCCCGACAGCATCAGTCAAATTAACGTGCCTACTTTCATCATGGCAGGCAGCGCAGACACCGTTGCCCCGGCCCTACCCGAGCAAATTCTTCCCTTTACCTGGCTCACCACTCCCGACCGCTACCTGCTGCTGCTAGACGGCGCGACCCATTTTCCCACGATTGGCTCTACAGGCGGCGAAACGTTTGACCTGCCGCCCGCAGTCATTGGCCCCGTTCCTGAAGTCGCCCGAGCATATACAAAGGCTATGAGCCTGGCGTTTTTAAGCTTCTATCTAAAAGGAGATAGTCGATATCAGCCTGCCCTCACTAGCGCTTTTACGACTCGCTTCAGTCGGCCAGAAATGCCCCTAAGCCTCATTCGAGAGCTGTCAGGCGAGCAGCTACAAACTCAGCTTCGTAAGCGATAGGAGCGGGCGGGGAATGGATGGATTCATTAACTTAAATAAGCCTGCCACCTGGACTTCCCACGACTGCGTGGCCCGTGTCCGCAGACTGCTTAATACCCGAAAAGTGGGTCACGGTGGCACGCTAGATCCGCTGGCAACGGGCGTGCTACCCATTGCCGTCGGACGGGCTACGCGGCTGCTTCAGTACCTACCTGCGAGCAAGTCTTACCGGGCACTCATCCGCTTCGGGGTGACAACGACGACGGATGATTTAGAAGGCGAGGTGCTCACTCAATGCAGTGCAGCACACCTTCAGCTATCTGATATAGAGGCTGTGCTGCCGCAGTTCGTTGGCAACTTAAGCCAAACACCGCCGATGTACAGCGCTATTCAAGTAGGGGGCAAGCGACTATATGACCTGGCGCGTCAGGGCAAAACGGTAGAGGTGCCTACTCGTCAGATTACTGTGCATCAGCTAAGGCCGGTTGAATGGTGTCCCGGCCAAGGGCCAGAAAAGCAGCCAGAGCTAGCCCTAGAGGTGAACTGTGGCCCAGGTACCTATATTCGTTCGCTGGCTCGCGATCTGGGTGAGGCGGTGGGAACGGGGGCAACCCTAGCTCAGCTGACGCGCACTCACAGCAATGGGTTTAGCTTGTCAGATAGCATGACCCTAGAGGAATTGGCGCAAGCGATCGCCGAAGAAACATTTATGCCTTATCCGGCAGGAAAGGCGGTTGTGCATTTGGCTGCGATCGCCCTCTCTCCCTCCTTAGCCCGCCGCTGGTGCATGGGCCAAAGGCTCGCGCGCTCAGAGCCCGGCATCATAGAGCCCGGAAAGATAGAGCCAAAAAATCAGCCACTGCGCATCATAAACGCTGTTACGAGAGAATTTTTAGGCATTGGTGAGATTCGGGCCGTGCCTAAAAACCTCAAAGACAGTGAGGCAATCCTGAGTGATGCAGGAACAGCTTTGACGGATTTGAGCGACATCCTAGC
>JBGTGK010000235.1:0-2915 GCA_041746795.1 Phormidesmis sp. | reverse complement strand
TGCAACAGCTGTAGCGTTGCTAAGTTTCTCTCAATGCTAGCGAACATCTCCTGCCGCCGAGCCATAAACCGCTGATGCTTGCGCATGACGCTCTCGGTCATCAGGCCACATAACAGGCTTTCTCTGGTCAAATGCAGCGCTTCTATCACTTCCTGCCGGTTCTCTAAGTTAAGGTGGCTGTTTTGAGTAGATCCTAACTCTTCTAAAATTTCGACGGCGGCAACCATTTCGTTAAAGCGATCGATTTCGTCAAGCAGGTGGCTCAGTACAATCAAGCGTTTGCCCTCTTGCCAGCGGTAGGTTGTCCAAGCTGTTGTGAGAGCGATCGCGCCCACCCCACCCACCGGCATCCATCGCCACACCGCATTTACATTATCTCCGCTAATCGCTCGTGACAACAGCAGCGTCACCGGCACACAGAACACCAGCGCTACACCCACCGACAGCAGCTGTTCACTCACCCAGGCCAGCCGCCGCTGAGGTAAAAACGCCGTTTGTCGGTAGGCCCAGCCTATCGTGACATCGCTAATATCTAGGCCTGTGAGCTGGTCTAGCTCTCGCTGGCTAATCCTTAAACTGTCTAGATTAGAGTGGTTTGAATTCGCAAGCTTCTCATTGTCTTCTCCGCCTATGCCATCGGTCATTGCTGCTGCCTTATGCTCGTACCTTTTATAAACTTGTCCATTTCTTGAAGAAACTGCTGTTTAAAACCCCAGCATACTGCCAATAGCTTCTAGGACTTTAGCGTAGAAATTACCGTTAATTTCAGGCCTAAAGATTTGAAAGCCCTGCCCTTCAGCTCCAAAAAAGGGTCGAAGCGTCCAGCCTAGCTGAGATCCGACTAAAGCATACAGCAGCACCCAGCCTTGCAGCAGCCGCTTACGCAGGTTTTGCTCTATTGCTTCTGGCCCGCCGACCATATCGCGCATTCCTTTGTAAAAGAGCCTGACGCCAACGCCGCCGGTAATAGCCATAATTAGCACATTGAGCAGCAGAAAGAAGTTATAGCCCTTGACCGAAATTAAAAAGAACAGAACAACGGGCGCAAAACTAAACAGCAGAACGCTGATTACCGATACCGAGGTTAGCGCCATGGTGACATACTGCTTAAAGTCGAGCTTGGAGCCGAATAAGATATCGAAGAAATAGAGCGTAGGTATGCAGATAATCAGCGTAATGAGGTATAGCGCAGGTAGCTTAATTGCCGAAGAGCCAATTTGCAGCCCGCCGCCATATGAGCCAATGATCGCACCGTATACTGAGAAGAAAAAGCTGCTGGCAACGAGCAGTGAGGCAATTTTGGTTTCTAGCTTGATGCCACTGCCCACTTCGTAAAGGAAGGTTTTGCGATCGCGCAGCAGCCGAATCAGCACTGAAAAATGGTTCATGGTTTTCTCTTGTAATCGTTTTTTTACGTGTTCTCTTCTGAAGCTTTCCTAAAGCTGTCTGTTGAGCGTCCCACAGCCGTAGTCCTTTAATGCCAGCCCAAAAGACTCCCGATAGATCGCGCAACCTGCGTATAAAAATTGCCCTCGATCTCGGGCCTAAATATTTGAAAGGGTTCTCCTTCAACGCTTAAAAAAGGCCTGAGCGTCCAGCCTAATTGGGATCCTACTAAGCCATATAAAATTACCCAGCCCTGCAATAAGTAGCGGCGTGATCCGGCTGAAACAGCTTCCGAGCCGTTCACTATATCTTGCATTCCTTTATAAAAAAGCCGTACGCCGACACTGCCTGTAACCGTCATAATGAGCACGTTGAGCAGCAAAAAGAACAAATAGTCTTTGACTGAGATTAAAAAGAATAAAACAACGGGCGCAAAGCTGAAAAGCAATACGCTGATGACGGCTACTGAGGTCAGCGACATAGCAACGTACTGCTTAAAATTGAGCCTAGAACCAAACAGAATGTCAAAAAAGTAAAGTGTCGGTAAGCAAACCAGCAGCGTGAGGAGGTACAGCGCCGGTAGCTTAATTGCCGAAGAGATGATCTGTAGCCCGCCGCCGTAAGCGCCTACAATTGCGCCATACACTGCAAAAAATACGCTGCTGGCAACGAGCAGCGAGGCGATTTTGCTTTCTAGCTTAATGCCGTTGCGAACTTCGTAAAGGAAGGTTTTGCGATCGCGCAGTAGCCGAATGAGAACCGAAAAGTGATTCATAACTGTTGGTGTTTTAAGTTGTACCGATGAGTAGCTGGTCAGAGTAGCTAGTCAGAGCAATAGTTTTTGATGGTTACTATTGGATACACGAATGGCTACACGGATGTCCCTTTGTTTAGGATGCTACAGATTTGAGCGATCGCATTCCGCAAAGCGTCAGAAAAAGTCTGGAGAAAAGTCGGCTTAAAAGTCAGCTCACCGGTCAGCTTAACAGATCAGGCACTAGCCAGCAGGGCAAGCGCCGTGCGAGGTAAGCTAAAGCTAAATCGTATAATGTTCCAGTCCACCGCCGTCTACTAATGACTTATTTATGGCAACTTCAACTGGCCCGCTCAAGCTAGATACCAGCCTGTCCGCTATTGATATCGCTGGCGACACTGCTGATATCACAGACGCTGACACTGGCTTTGACGCGATCAGTCCGCCTGAGCAGTCGCTCATTGATGCCTGCGTTCACTGCGGCTTTTGCCTGCCCACCTGCCCTAGCTACCGCGTCATCGGCAAGGAAAACGATTCTCCTCGGGGCCGCATCTATCTAATGGACGCCATCAATAAAGGAGAAGCGCCTCTTTCGGCGGCATCTGTCGAACACTTCGATACCTGCCTGGGCTGCTTGGCCTGCACAACCGCCTGCCCCTCCGGCGTTCAGTACGACAAGCTAATCACCAGCCTGCGCCCCCAAATTCAGCGCAATCATCCGCGCCCCTGGCCCCAAAAAGCCCTTCGCCAGCTAATTTTCTCCCTGTTCCCCTAC
>JBGTGK010000234.1:0-2444 GCA_041746795.1 Phormidesmis sp. | reverse complement strand
GTTTTGACATCCTGGGCTAGAAAGGCGAGTGCCTGCTCTCGTTGTTTTGATTGAAACTGCTGGATGACTAGCCGCTGCTCCACAATATCCTTCAGGCTAGTTTTGCTCATCTGCTGGGCTTGTTTCATCAGCCGTGTTTCGCCCCCTTGTACGCGACGAGTCAGACCATTGGCAACTTGCTCAAACTGCTGCTGGATATGGAACACATCGCCGTGGCAGGGTGTCTCTGGCATGACTGCTTTCTGCCCAGCCCGCAGGCCACTGCCACCATCGGCAATCGTATACTTTGGCGCGAAGCCTTGGCCCATCACATCGAGTAAATGCCAGCCCCAGGTTTCTTCGTCCCGGTGTTCAATCGATTGGAGAAGGTAGCAGTAGGTTGAGGCTGCATCGACGCCGACTAGCACGGGTTTATCAGCCTGATAAATTTCATCCAGTAAGCCTACCTCAATGCCAGAAAGGTCTTGGCTTTGATTGATTTCAGCGGCAGTCACGGCTGCCGCTTCGAGCCGGTTGTGGACGGTGTCAACGCTGATCGATGTATCAAATAGATCGCGGAGCAGTTCAACCACGCCCTGATAAGAGCTGTGGCAAATCAGCACCAAGCCTAGAATCAGCTGGTACAGCCAGTTCTTGGTCACCGGCAGATGAAACAGAACCTCGTCATCACCCTGCGAAGGCGCAAACGACTGATCGAGGGCTTGCTGTGCTTTGTCGCCTTGTTGATAGATGAACTTTCGGCTGACCTGATGCGTCGCAGCCAAGTGGCTGCGACGCATCAGGTCAATGCCAATGTCTTGGCGAATTGTGGGGGATAGACTGGCAGCGACGGAGAGAGCTGGACTCATGGATTACGATCGTAGATGGAGTAAGGATGAGGGCAATCATTAACACTACCTGATTGCATCGAAAGTGTAACCCTGGTTTGAGCCACGTCCAATGAGGGATTAGGACAATGAGGGCGCACAACTTGAACGTTCTTGATAACTTTATCTAGCATTGGCGTTTCTGGCATTGGCGTTTCTGGCATAATGCTGTGGTCACTAGCTCAAAACAAATCTAGTGAAAAAGGCCCATAGGTACCGTTTACCTCATCTAGCTCAGGTTCAGACGTATGATAGGTCACCAATACACCTCTAGAATCACCGCTGTAACCATCCACATACCAGGCATTTTTGAGCGTATTGAACTTAAGAAATACCGCTCCTTCCTGCTCAGGGATATCTACATTAATAGGCTGACTAAGCGCTGCGATATAGCCCTTCAGCGCAGCTTCCGCAGCTTTGATATCGCTAGCGCAAATGCCCAACGTTTGATACTCGCTCATTTCATTTAGCCACAGCAGCGCCTCACGCACAGACTGCTTTTGCTCGGCAGAAAGGTCAGCAGGCTTATGCAACAAGCTGGTTTCAATTAGCTGCCTACGCACAGACTTGAGCTTGGCGGTGAGTTCTGCGGGGGAAAGGTCGTCAGACATTGCTTCAAAATTATTCCTATCAGGTATTTCTATATTATTCCTATCAGGTATTTCTATAGTTTTGGTCACTTTGCTGACGTACAGCACACCGGCTAAAGGCCCTATGTTACAACAGGCAAAGTGACTCACGGTTCAATTCATATAGCTTACGGTTTTAGTGGCTAGTTTTAGCAGTCGGTGCTTTACTCAGCCGTTTCGGGCTCACTGAAGGGTAGCCGCTTTCAACCTAATGCCTCATGACTTACAGCCTGCGGGTAGCCGACATGCCCACCACCGAAAGACCCCGCGAAAGGCTGCTGACGCATGGGGCCAAGCGACTATCGGCAGCTGAGCTAGTGGCTATTTTGCTAGGAACCGGGCAAGGCCCAGGCGGGCTCTCAGCCGTCGGCTTAGGCGTACATTTGTTGCAGCATTTAGGCAAGGATCAGCCTGAGCATGATGGGTTACCTGTTTTGCGAGACGTCACGGCTGAGGAGCTGATGAAAATTTCAGGCATAGGCCCAGCCAAGGCTGCAACAATTTTGGCCGCACTAGAGCTAGGCAAACGGGTTTTACAAAGCCAGCCGCCCTTGCTCACGGTCGTAGATGACCCCGCAGTAGCCGCCGCCGCCTTAGGCCACGAGTTGATGTGGCAGTCTCAGGAACGCTTCGCCGTGCTCTTGCTAGACGTCAAACATCGAATAATCGGCTCTAAAGTTATCACTATTGGTACCGCAACAGAAACGCTAGCGCATCCGCGTGACATTTTCCGCGAAGTAATCAGGCGCGGTGCGACTCGCATCATTGTGGCTCACAACCATCCATCAGGAAGCCAAGAGCCTAGCCCCGAAGACATTTCTCTCACTCGCCAGCTGCTAAAAGGGGCTCACCTGCTAGGCATTCCCCTGCTCGATCATCTCATTTTAGGCAACGGCGATTTTGCCAGCATTCGCCAGTCTAGCGATTTGTGGAATGAGTCAATGGAGTA
>JBGTGK010000233.1:0-7238 GCA_041746795.1 Phormidesmis sp. | reverse complement strand
ACAGCTGACGTCAGGACAATCTTTGGCTCAACACAAGCAGGGCGTTGAAGTAATGTACCCCGAGAAACCTTTCAATCAAAGACTCGTAAAGCCGTCATAAGCATTCCTGATTCAACCGAACTTGATTGATTAGGAAAACGTTACAGATGTTTGGTGAGAAATGTTGTTACGGACACAAATGTGATAGATAAACCTGCTTTGCGCTCGGAAAACACGGAGAATAAGCCGCATTTGTATCAGTGTTTCTCTGCCTTTTCCACCGCCGTTTTTTATGACGAAGCGATTGCTAACAGCTGACGTACTTTTGCCAGCAGCGCTTTGGGGTCTATGGGCTTGGGCAAAATATCGTGATGAGCCATTGATGATGAGGCAGAACATTGATGCGTTGTTAGCGCCAGCACCTTGGTGTTTTGGGCTGTGATTGCGAGTTGCGTAGCCCTGATGTTGCTGACCTCAGGATTAATTAAAGACAGATCGGCAATTAGCATGACAGGTCTGAGCATGTCTAACTGTAGGGCCAGCTGCTCGGACTCGATTAGCCAGATCACTTCGTAGCCAGCTGCCGTGAGCATTTCGCAGGCGATCGCGGCATTATCCTCATCCTTCTCCAGCAAAACAATCCGCTTTGTCCCTTCCTCCAGCATAGGCATATGATAGTGCTGGGGCGGCGAAGGCTCGCGCTGCAAGGGTAGCCGCACGGTAAAAGTAGATCCTTTGCCAACCTGCGAATCTACCTGAATAGAACCGCCGTGCAGCTCTACCAGGCGCTTGGTCATCGCTAGGCCCAGCCCTGTGCCTGAATACTGACGCTGCAAAGGCGGTTCTAGCTGCTTAAACTTTTCAAATAAAATGCCCTGCTGCGATTCAGCAATGCCAATGCCCGTGTCCTGCACCTCAAAAACAGCCGCGTCAGCCTCTTGCCAAACCCGCATCTCTACGCGCCCGCCAGAGCCCGTGAACTTGATAGCATTGTGAATTAGGTTAGAGATAATTTGCTGAAGCCGCTTTGCATCTGCTCTAAAAAGATCTTCATCAGCGCTTACTTTGAAGTCTAAAGCGAGGGTCACAGCCTGCTTGTTTGCCATTTCTTGATGGTGAGCAACCGCCGTATTAGCTAGCTGGCTCAAAGAAAATTCGCTGAAGTCTAAAAGCGATCGCCCCGACTCTACGCTTGAAAATTCCAGAATGCCGTTGATCACACTTAGCAGCTGCTCACCGCTTTGATTAATCGTACTAAGGTAGCTGCGCTGGCGATCGTTAAGATCGCCAAACGACCATCGCAATAACGTTGCCGACATCCCAATAATGTAGGTCAGCGGCGTCCGCAGCTCGTGGCTCATCGTTGAAAGAAACTCACCTTTGGTAATGTTGGCCAGCTCCGCCGCTACTAACGCATCTTGTAGGCTTTGTGTACGCTCTATGACACAGCTTTCCAGGCTCACCGTTTGCTGCCGTAGCTGCTGATAAAGGGAAGATTGGCTAATCGCTACCGCCAGATGCTCAGCGATATGCTGCAAAAAAATGACCTCGTTTTCTTCCCAGTGACGATAGTCCTGACACTGATGAGAAATGAGCAGTCCCCACAGCTGGTCTTGAACGATCACAGGCGCAATGATATTTGACTTGACTTCAGCCTGATTTAAAAAATCCAGCAGGCAGGGAATGTGGCTGTAATGCGCTGTGACATCATCAATCGAGATAGGCTGGCCCATTAAGTATCGAGCCCGCATCGGCAGTGAGGGCTCAAAGCATTGCCGCTCTGAAAGATGGAGTACCGAAGAAATCTCTTCGGTAGCTCGCGACTCGTAGGTGACGTGGCCCGAGTGCGCTAGCGATCGCGGCAGCCGATTAGACAATGCCTCATTAACGAGCGACGGCGTTAGCAGCGGATCCTTTAGCGCCTCAAAGCTATCAAACTGATACAGCACCAGGCGATCGACTGAAAGAAATTCTCTTACCTGAGCGACTGTCGTCTCTAAAATAGCGGACAGGTCTAGGCTGTGGCGAGTACGACTGATCACCTGATCGAGTAAAAGACTCTCCTGCATCTGACTATCGAGCGCATCTTGAGTAGGCTGAGCATCGCCTTCTGGGGAAACCGCTAGGTTTTTGGCCCAGGATAAAACAAAAGCCTTTTGCGCAATCAGCTTGTCGTCTTCAGAAACCTGCTGCAAGGGCTGAGCCATACGGCGAGGCTCGCCCTGAACAAAGCGAACTGAGCTGCTTTTCAGTCGGTCTAAGAAAACCGCGATCGCCCGATCGTCAAATGTGAGCCCAACTCGATACTCAGGAGCAGAGGGGGCGTGCTGGTTAGCTACCGAATGATGCTGCTTTTGGTGCGTGATGGGCGAAGCTGTCAGCAGTACGTTCAGGGTAGGAGAGCACATCAAAACAAAGCCTCCCTTCCCAGTGCCCTCTATTCTAAAACGATTATTTTTTTGGGCATTAGCGCCCTCATGAACCTGACGATGACCGTACTGAGCGGCGTAATCAGGGGCGTAATCAGGGGCGTACTGAGAAATCGCATGATTGCGATTTGATGGGCTTGCTGTCGTCTCAGTAATTACCGACTCAAACACAGGCTTCTGCTGTATCAGGGTTTCTCTCAGATGCTGATAAGCCGTCAGAGAAACAGTTTGATAGGCAATCAGATGTTCAGAAGTTTGCATTCTTGGTATTACAAAAGGAGGAAAATACTTGCTCGCCCTAGATTTTGACGTTAGCTTAGCAACGTCTCGAACATCTTTAAAAAGCTTAATTAAGCGCTCGAAATGTATAAATAATTTAAACTTTGTTTTATAGCTTTCAAGCGCCTTTAAGGGTTTCACTTTAAGGGCTTTAAAGTGTGCCGAGAACACAGCTAATAGGCAGTGCTAAAAAAAATAAACGGATGGCCATCTATCGGCGGCAGCTTGGCTCTGCTGACTTTTTAATGACCTTAGGTTGAGAAGATTGTAATTAAAATGCCTTTATTACTTTTTGATTTAAACGTTGGCTTAAATCCTAACGCCCGTTTCTCCCTATACTCAATTATCACAATAGTTCTTTTATATTTGCGGGCTCTTTTGCGAGCTCACAGAAAAGCTTATGCATCGTTTGGCAGCTACACCGGGTGGATGGAATACCGATGCAGAAGGCGTCGTTTTTATTGAGCAAACGTCTGCTCCCATTGTGCTATTAACGGCTGCTGATACTGACATTTCGGCCCTTAACCAAGCCCTTCCTCTACTGCCGAAAACCTTCAGTGATATTCGGTGCGTTAATTTGCTTCAGCTTCAGCAACAGCTGACGATTGATACCTATGCTGAAGATGTGTTGCGCCACGCTCAGCTAATTATTTTGCGGCTATTGGGCGGTAGAGCCTACTGGAGCTACGGACTAGAAGTGGTCAAAGAAACCGTCGCTGAAAGAGGGATCGCGCTGGTCGTCATCCCTGGCGACGATCTGCCTGATTTAGACCTAATGGGGCATTCTACGGTGCCTCTAACGGTCGTAAATCGATTGTGGCAGTATTTTAACGAAGGCGGCATTGACAACATTCGTAATGGGCTTTTGTACGTTAGCGATCGCACCCTCAAAACGCAGTATCATCCGCCTGCGCCTCAAAGCATTCCTAAAATAGGTGTTTATGCTTTATCTGAAAACAATTACTCACAGATAGCTGACTGTTTTAACAGTGGCTTTAACGGTGGCTCTGAGCGAGGCGTATCACCAAACTTAAGATCAATTACAGATTCTGTTCCAAAGGTAAATTCAGCTTCAATTTCAACCGCTAAAAACAGACAGCTTTCTACACCCAATATTCCGCTTGAAGCGTTAAGAAAAGATCCCTTAAACAATTCGTTTAATGAACAAACGTTACAAGATTTTCAAACAGCCAGCGCTGATTTTGAACGGTCTGACTCATTTGATAGAAGTCAGCGGGTTGGCATTCTTTTTTATCGGGCGCACTATTTGGCGGGCAATACCAAAGTTATTGATGCGATCGCCTTTGCATTACGCCAGTGCGGTTTACAGCCGGTTGCAATCTACGTCTCTTCGCTAAAAGACGCGGCCATTCAGCAAGAACTCCTTCAATACTGTCAATTTGGCGGTCAAACCAGCGATCAAACTGAAACAAATCAGCCCATTGAGCTGCTAATTAATACGACTAGCTTTGCCGTTGCTAATCTAGCCAAAAACGTAAATAAGCCGAATAGCGTTGGCGGAGCCTCTCAATTTGAGAATCGCCCATCCTCTGAAAAAAACTTCGATCTTTGGCAGGCGCTCGACATTCCTATCCTTCAGGCGATTTGCAGCGGTAGCCCGATAGAGCACTGGCGCAATCATCCGCAAGGACTGACGCCCAGAGATATCGCGATGAACGTGGCGCTGCCTGAAGTAGACGGTCGTATCATCACCAGAGCCGTTTATTTTAAGGTGGCAAAGCAGGATCGAGTGGCGACTGGTTTGCAGACGGATGTGGTGATGTATGAACCGCAGGGCGATCGCGTTAGTTTCGTCGCGAATCTGGCTGCCCGCTGGCTCAGGCTCAAGCAAACGCCCCCAAAAGATCGCAAGATTTCCCTTATCCTTGCTAACTATCCTAACCGCGATGGCCGCATGGCAAATGGCGTCGGGTTAGATACGCCCGCGAGTTGCCTAGCGATTTTGAAGGCGCTACAGAGAGAGGGGTACACCGTTGATTCGCTGCCTGAAACGGGTGACGAGTTAATGGCTAAGCTGGCTCAGGGAATGACGAATGATCCAGAGGGCTACGGCTTACGATCGGTTCATCAAACGCTCAGCGAGCAGGCTTATCAGGCATTTTTCGAGGCGCTTCCTACGGCTGTGCAGCAGGGCGTTACTCAGCGATGGGGAACTGCCGCTGATGAGTGGAAACGCTTTTACCCGATGGCTCAGTCAAATCTAGCTCAGCCAAATCCAGCTCAATCAAATTCACTAGAGCTGCCAATTGCAGGCATTCGGTTCGGCAACATTTTTGTCGGTATTCAGCCGAGCCGGGGCTACGATATCGACCCGAGCTTGAACTATCATGCGCCTGATTTAGAACCTACGCACGCCTATTTGGGCTTTTATCACTGGCTGCGCGAATGTTTTGGTGCCGACGCGATGGTGCATGTGGGTAAGCATGGCAATCTGGAGTGGTTGCCCGGTAAGGGGATTGCGCTTTCTGATGAGTGCTATCCCGAGGCGGCGTTTGGCCCGATGCCTCATTTTTATCCGTTTATTGTGAATGATCCTGGCGAAGGAGCGCAGGCGAAGCGGCGATCGCAGGCCGTCATCCTAGATCACCTCACGCCGCCGATGACCCGAGCTGAGCTATACGGCCCGCTACAGCAGTTAGAAAATCTGGTAGACGAATACTACGAGGCGCAAAATCTAGACCCAACGCGACTGCCGATTATTGCAGACAAAATAATCGCGCTACTGAGCAGTACTCAATTGCAGCAGGATTTAAACTTGTCGCCGCTGAGCGGTTTACCGTCGCAGCCGGTTCCTCGTACTAACAAGTCTGATGATTTGCAAGCCTGGCTACCGCAGATTGATGGCTATTTGTGTGAGCTGAAGGAGGCTCAGATTCGAGATGGGCTGCATGTCTACGGGCGTTGTCCTGAGGGGAGGCAGCTGCGGGATTTGATGGTGGCGATCGCGCGGCATCCTAGTTCGGAGCATGTGGGGATTTTGCGGGCGATCGCGGCGGATTGGCAGCTTGATTTTGATCCGCTGACGGCTGATTTAGGCGAGGTTTGGCAGTTAGAGAATGGGCGGACAGTGGGTTGTCGGACGGTGGGAGATGTGGTGGAGCGGTTGGAGGAGTATGCAGCTGAGCTGGTAGATGGGGTGCTGGTTGGGGAGGTTGAGTTTCACGAGATCAATTCAACCAAAGCAGTGCTGAGTTGGATTCAGCAAACGCTGCTGCCGGATTTACGGCGGACGACGGATGAGATTCACAATCTTTTGCATGGGCTGAATGGCGGCTATGTTCCTAGCGGGCCTTCGGGGGCACCGACGAGGAACAAGCCGGAGGTGCTACCGACAGGACGAAATTTTTACTCGGTGGATATTCGGGCGATTCCGACTGAGAGCGCCTGGGATGTGGGATGCAAGGCCGCTGAGATTTTGGTAGAGAACTATGCGCAGGAAAACGGCGAGTATCCCCGGACGCTGGGCCTTTCGATGTGGGGTACGTCGGCGATGCGCACAGGTGGCGATGATATCTCAGAAGCGCTGGCGCTGATTGGCGTGCGTCCGGTGTGGGATGGCCCTAGCAGACGAGTGGTGGACTTTGAAATTTTGCCGCTCTCAGCGTTGGGCCGTCCCCGAGTAGATGTCACCCTGCGGATATCTGGCTTTTTTCGCGACGCTTTTCCTAACTTGATCTCTTTGTTTGATCAAGCGGTTATCGCTGTAGCAGCGTTGGCCGAACCTGCCGATCAAAATCCACTGGCTGGGCAGGCTCAGCAGGATTTTGAGTATTGGCGGCAGCAAGGGTTGAGTGATGAGCAGAGTTTGGAGCGATCGCGCTACCGAATATTTGGCTCCAAGCCCGGTGCATACGGCGCAGGCCTTCAGGGCCTAATCGAAGCGCAAAACTGGGAGAGCGACGCCGACTTGGCCCGCGCCTACATCAACTGGAGCGGCTATGCCTATGTTAGTTCTTTGGGCGGCCAAGCAGACGGACATAGCGCCGCCGAAGCTTTTAAGCAGCGCCTATCTCAAATGCAAATCGTGCTGCAAAATCAGGACAACCGCGAGCATGACCTGCTTGATTCGGACGATTACTATCAGTTTCAAGGCGGGCTAACTGCCGCTGTGAAGTCTCAGCGGGGTGAGTCGCCAGTGACTTACTTTGGAGATAACGCGGTGCCTGAGAGGCCGAAGGTGCGATCGCTCAAATCCGAAATTGCCCGAGTTTACCGCTCTCGTGTCGTTAACCCAAAGTGGATAGCAGGCGTCATGCGTCACGGCTATAAAGGTGCATTTGAAATGTCTGCTACCATCGACTATCTGTTTGCCTACGATGCCACCACTGACTGCGTAGAAAATCATATGTATGAAGGTGTCGCTAACGCCTATGTATTCGATCCGGCGGTGCGCAAGTTTGTTGAAAAGTCTAATCCTTGGGCGCTGCGGGATATGGCGGAGCGGCTGCTGGAGGCGAATCAGCGGGGGCTGTGGGAAGGGGCGAGTGAGGAGATGGTGGATGGGCTGCGGGCGATCGCGCATCAGGCCGA
>JBGTGK010000232.1:0-10986 GCA_041746795.1 Phormidesmis sp. | reverse complement strand
AGCATCGTATGTAGTAAGCGCATTGTACTGATCCTCTCGTTGTGCCCTATTCTTGATAATGTCTATTTGGATGGAACGCGACTATCGCTTTTCCTTAACACTAATAGATTTAAGACTAATAGATTAAAACTAATAGTAGGCGCAGCGTATGATTGATTCCCTCGATACGGCTATTGAAGATATTCAGGCCAGAGAAATCCTTGACTCAAGGGGTAAGCCCACGATTGAGGCAGAGGTGTATTTGACGGGCGGAGCCGCTGGCATGGCGCAGGTACCTAGCGGCGCTTCGACCGGTAGCTTTGAGGCTCATGAGCTGAGAGATGGAAATGGCGATCGCTACGGTGGCAAAGGCGTCATGAAGGCCGTGGATAACGTCAACGAAACTATCGCTCGCGAGCTGATTGGGCTAGACGCATTTAGCCAAATTGAAATCGACCAGACCATGATTGCTTTAGACGGCACGCCCAACAAGAAAAACCTGGGAGCTAACGCCATATTAGCGGTATCGCTGGCCACTGCAAAAGCCGCCGCTCAAGCCTCAGAAATGCCCCTTTACCGCTACCTGGGCGGGCCACTTGCCAACGTGTTACCGGTGCCGATGATGAACGTCATCAACGGCGGCGAACACGCTAGCAACAACGTGGATATTCAAGAGTTTATGATTATGCCCGTGGGGGCTAGCACCTTTCGCGAGGCGCTGCGCTGGGGAGCCGAGATTTTTGCGCAGCTCAGCAAAGTGCTAGATGCAAAAGGGCTACTAACAGGCGTGGGTGACGAGGGCGGCTTTGCGCCTAATCTAGGATCTAACCAAGAAGCGCTGGATCTATTGATGTCAGCAATCACCGAAGCCGGTTACAAGCCAGGTGAACAGGTGGCGCTGGCTTTGGACGTTGCTGCCAGTGAAATGTACAAAGATGGCCAGTACACCTACGACGGCGCAGCGCACTCTCCTGATGACATGATTGACTACCTTGCAGGCCTAGCGAGTAACTATCCAATTGTTTCGATTGAAGACGGGCTGCATGAAGAAGACTGGGATAGCTGGAAAAAGCTTACCGAGCGCATCGGTTCTAAGGTGCAGCTCGTGGGCGATGATCTGTTTGTCACCAATCCTACCCGCCTACAAAAGGGCATTGAGCAAAAGTCAGCCAATTCCTTGCTGGTGAAGCTCAACCAAATTGGTACGCTCACTGAGACCTTGCAGGCAATTGATTTGGCCAAGCGCAATCAGTTTACCTGCGTGATTAGCCATCGCTCGGGTGAAACAGAAGATACAACAATTGCGGACTTGGCTGTGGCCACTCGCGCCGGGCAAATTAAAACCGGCTCGCTATGCCGGAGTGAGCGGGTAGCTAAGTATAACCAGCTTCTGCGGATTGAAGACGAGCTAGGGACGCAGGCCGTGTATGCGGGCATTATCGGCATGGGGCCAAGAGGATATTAAGAGAATCTGCCAGCAGCAAGGTTTCTAAAAAGCGCTCTTATCCTGCTGAATAGCTAGCTATAAACCGTTCTAAGCTAATTTGCTTGGAACGGTTTTGCATGTGTCAGTTTGTTTCAGTTTGCTTTAATCGTTGATAAAAGCGACAAATCGCTGGCAAGCTCATATTAGGGCTATCTACCGAATTATGAGTTAAATTATGAATAAAACTGCAAGCGTGTACAAAAAAAGCGTAGGTACTTCTATATTACTTGCGCTAGGGCTGAGTGTCTCTGCCTCTCTCTTTACTGTTAAAGGGGCCAAAGCGCAGCAATCTGCTATAGGAACAACGATAGGAACAATAGTAGGTATAGATGAAAGTGAGTCGGCCTGCTCTTTAATCGTTGCTAACAACGGCGGCGGCGGAACTTTTACCTTAGCTGCTGGCGCTGAAATTTGCGAAAAGGCCCTAGCCGGTCAGCGGATTCAATATACTCCTGAAATTACTCAGCTAGAGGTGATTCCAGCGCCAACGGTGGCGACGGTGATGAGCGCGGAGTCGGGCGATCGCATCTGCTACGTCAGCCTCCAAGATGCCAACGGTCAGGTAACTAATCACTACGCTGGGTTTAATATTTGCGCGCAGAACCTCGTCGGCGCACAGGTACGGCTCACCTATAATACCGGTAACATTCTCGACTACTCTTGCCAGGGCGACATTGGCTGTGGCAAAAGCGATCTAGCACAGCTAATTGCCAGCGTCGAGGTAATTACACCACCGCCCGCCCCTACCCGCCTACCGATCAGCAGCCTGCCTGATGGCAACTATCGCTTCTGGAACGGTTCTTCTCCTAACGCTGTTGTTTCCGATAGCGAAATTACCGGCGGTGCCCTGTTTCTCTTTCAAAAAAGAGGCAATAACATCACTGGCATCTTCGGCTACTTTGATCAAGAAGCCCTCTGTGTGCAGGGTCAGGTAAACGAGGATACAGTCACCGGCACTTCTGTTCAAAACTTAAGCGGTGCTAGGGTCATTAGCACCGGAGAAACCTTTAAAAACTTTGGCCCCGATAGTTCTGTTCAGGTTCGCCGGGGTCGCCAAATTGACAGCAATACGGTTCGCTATAGCAGCACCCTGCTAAACCTCACCGGACTAAACCGGATTAACGCTGGCCCAAGGCTTCCACCCAGCAGGTGCTAAGTTGCTCAGCTTTAGAATCTAGAACAAATCTACCCTCATTCATTCAGAATAGATTGTAAAACTTCTGGCGTTAGCCCATTGAATTTGGCTTCATCGCTGGTTTGATCCAAGCAGGCGATACCGAGCTATTTTCTTAGGTCGTTACGCCAGCCATCGTCTAGCTATAGTATAGTGTCGGAAAAAACTTGCAGGGCAGCGTTGAAGTTTTATCAACGCTGGTATTAGTTCCTCAAAAGTTTCCTCACCTATGGCGAATCCATCCGAACCCGTACCTCCCAGTCAGCTTCCGGCTCCTCGCCGCCGCCGCTCGATTTGGATAAAGGTCGGAGCCGGTTTGGGATCGGTGGTTTTGGTCGGGGGTGCGGTCGTTGCGATTTGGGGCAATCTCATCATCACCCAGTGGATTTTACCTCGGGTGAAGGCTGCTATTGATGGTGCCATTGAGCGACCGATTGACATAGGAGATGTGGAGGGATTTTCGCTGTGGAGCGTGCGCCTGGGTAAGACGACGCTGCCGCCGATCGCCTCGGACAGGTCAACGGTTACGGTGGATGCGGTTGAGATTTCTATTGGCTTGCGATCGCTCATTTTCCACCACATCATCAAGCCCAACATTGTGCTCGTACGCCCCCAGGTGTCACTAGTTCAAGGGCAAGACAGAAAGTGGTTCAAGCTAAAGCTGCCTGAGCAGCCCGAAAAAGATCGGCCAGTCACGCTGGAGGCTCAGTCTATTGAAGTGAAAGACGCTGGCCTGACGGCTACTCCTTTTATAAAAAATGAGGGCGTTAAAAAGGACGGAGCTAAAGATAATCAGGCCGTGGTTGCTCGAAAGCCCGTACAGGTAGCCAACGCAGATGCCACGGTGGAGTTTTCTGGTGAAAAAGGTAAGCAGGTTTCCTTTGACCTGACGGCAGATGCTGAGTCAGGCAAGCTGGCAGTTAAAGGCGAGGGCGAGCTTAACGAGCGGACGGTAAAGGCGAACGTGCGGGCTCATGACCTGTCCACTACGTTCAGGCAACTGCGACGGGGCCAGCGAGTGAGCTGCGTAACAATCTTGCCCTCACTAGCGACCCGCCTCGCGATCAGGGTGAACTGCTCGCCTTAGTTGGCAGCAGCGTATTTTCAGAACTTACTGGCGCTTCCTACACCCAGCTAGCCGGATTTTTAGGCGGTGGCGAGCTAGCTAACTTTGGCGATCGCATAGCAAATGCCGTCGGTCTCAGATCCTTTAGCGTGTTTCCAACGACCGATACCGCCTCAAAAAGTGCAGTTGGCATTGGCATTGGCGTAGAGGCTTCTACTAGCCTTGGCAAAAATCTTGAAGTCAGCTACCTAAATATCATTAACAGCAGCAATCCGCCTCAGCTATGCTTACAGTATCGTTTCTCAGAACAGCTCCAGCTGCAAGGAGCCTCCAACCTACAAGACACCGACTTCGAGATAGAATACCGAATTAAGTTTTAAAGTTAAAACGCAGCCGATGCGGCTGATCGCTACGTTCTGAACCCGTTTACCTATGGCCATGCCATGCCATAAGATAGAGCTTTTCCCAACCCTTTTTCCCTAAGCTGATAGACATTCTAACTTACTTGCTTCAAGGCAAGCGCAATATGGATGCCAGTGTTATGGATACCAGTGTTTCAGTCTCTCCTTCTCTTTCTTTAGGGATTCCTTCACTCCCCTTTTCAGCAGCTGAAGCGCTCGTTGAAAGAAAACCTTTGCCCCAGTGCAAGCTATGCGTAGCCATACCCGTGCGGGATGAGGCCGAATCAATAGGATCTACCCTGCGGGCACTGGCACATCAGGTTGATTTAACCGGCAAGCCTTTGAGGCGCTGCTATGAAGTTCTTTTATATGCAAATAACTGTACCGATGCAACTGTTGATATTGCCCATCGGTTTGCCAAACGCTATCCGCAGCTCGTCCTTCACGTCATAGATAGCGAGCTGCCAAGCTCACAGGCCTATGTCGGTAGAGCCAGGCAAATTGTGATGCATGAAGCTTACAGGCGAATGGCTTCTTTGGGGGGGAGGGGCGCGATCGCCACAACAGACGGCGACACGCAGGTATCGACTACTTGGGTAGCGGCTAACCTCTATGAGATTGCGCGGGGGGCAGATGTGGTGGGTGGACGTATTTTGTTCAAAAAGGAAGACTTGGAATTATTAACGCCACAGGCGCGGGCCTATCGCCTGCGAAGCTTTGGCTACGATTATCTCAGATCGAAGTTAGAGTATTACCTCAATCCAGACATTAGCGAGTTTCCATCGCGCCACCATCAGCACTATGGGGCGAGCTTGGCAGTCTCAGCAGATACCTACCGTAGAGTGGGCGGTTTGCCCGCTTCTAGAACGCCGGAAGATGTAGCTTTTTATCAGGCGTTAAGACGCATTGACGCGCGATTTTGCCATAGCGCCCTGGTACGGGTGACCACCTCTGCCCGCTTGCAAGGACGCACGGATATTGGCTGCGCTAATCAGCTTAACGAGTGGGTGAGCTTAGGACAGGCGCACCACCAGCTTTTAAGAGAGAGCGTTGAGGCTTTGGAGAGTAGGTTGATGGCCCGTCGGCAGCTGAAAATCGCCTGGCAACGCTGCGTGAGCGGAGAATCACTGCTGCCTCAAGACATAGATCAAATAGCAGCTCAGCTAGGCGTTGCTAAAAGCTGGCTGAGAGCTGAGCTGGTTCGGCATCGCTTTTTTGGCCAGCTGGCAGAATGTGTTGATCGGGAGGCGAAAACAGTATGGCGACAGCGCTGGCCCTTGGTGGATGTTGATAGCGCGATCGCAGGACTCCGCCAGCGGCTGCGAAAGATTGCCCATGAGCAGGCTAAGCTCGCTCGAATAAGTCAAGCCGGTACTGCTCAGCGCTATATCCCGAAACGTGACGTAAACGCTGTGGGCACAGCTTTAAAAAAGAGTCGTGAACATCGTCTCCCTTGAGCGGATAGTCAGGGACATCTTGCAGCCAGTGAACCAGCAGTAGCTGACCTTCTGGCTGCAAAGAAGATACAATTTTCTCCTGTGCTTTCTCTAAGTCGTTCCAGCTCCAGTAATAGCCTACTTCTGAAAGAACAATTAAATCAAACTGTTCATTCGGGTATTCGGCAGGCACGTTCAAAATTTGGAAGCGAACCTGCTGCAAATGCTGGCAGCGCTGAATGGCTTTTGCCTGAGCAATTTGAGACAAGTCCACAGACAATAGCTGCTCGCAGCGTTGAGCAAGCTTTTCGGTGAGGACGCCGATAGAGCCACCAATCTCAAAAGCCGACTGATAATGAGGGCGGGTGAGAGCGGCTAAAGAGGCTTCATACTTTTCAGCTTCGTACTGGCTAGTCTCAAAGCTCCAAGGGTCGGGATCTTTACTGTATATGTCTTCAAAGTAGCTGGTGGATAGGGTCTCGGACGGTGGTGTGTTTGGCTTGTTCATGTGTTGGTAGAATGACAAAGAGAGAACAGTTTCGCTTTAAAGCGTCTGTGTGGTCTGAAACGCTAGAGCCACAGCCCTAGGGAACTTCTTCGATGAAAACCTCCCAAGGCGTTTGAAAGTGCTTGAGCATTTGAGCAGATAGCTGAAAGCCGCTCGGATCGTCGTCAATTAGATAGGTTGTTTGTGAGCGGTAGGCGCTGATGGCCCGTTGCTTGAGCGCGATCGCTGGCTGAATATCAAGCCGCCAAGGTGCAACAGCAACAGACTCGGGCAGCTCTTTTTGCTGCTGGCTATCCCAGTCCCAAATCGGATATTCTACCAGCCGTACCGTGGGGTCTGCGGCTGCTTTGATTAGCTGATAGGTGGCCCGATGATCGCCGTGAGGATCGTAGCGCCAGGGAATTAGCATGGTTTTAAGCGGGGGCAGTGAGGCAAGGTAGGTTTGGCAGCGATCAACCGCTGCGGTAAAGTCTGACGATTCTACTTGAGGAACGGCAGTATCCGGCAGGTTTAAAAAGCTGACAGCATTATTGGGAACGCCCAAAATACCCATCGCCGCCAGTGTTTCAGACTGACGCAGGGCGCTCAGTACAGCGGCTGGATAGCGCTTTGAATGGGGGTGTGAGCCGGTGCCGTCGCTGATTACGAGAACGCGGACGTCTTGCTGTTGAGCCTTGAGGAGCGCGATCGCCCCACCGCAGCCCAAAGTCTCATCGTCAGGATGAGGCGCTACCACCAGCAAGGGTGCCGTTAATGTACTGATAGCTCTCAGCTCCAAATCAGACGGCTCAGCGAGTGGGAGCATTCTAGTCCTGTTCATTCACCGGCGTCCACAGGAGGTCAGAAGGCTTTATTTGAGAAAGCGCATACTCACCCGGATGAGAGAGGGCACCGTCGTAAGCAGGCTGACGCAGGTAAAGCGTCAGGTCGCGAATAATTCTCTCCATGGCGTTGGGCGGCAGCAGCCCGCGAGCCCCTACACAGCGCTCACAGAGCTGCATCACGTCTATACAGATCTGCTCAATTGCAGTACGCACCATGTTGCTATAGGCTACTAGCTGCTCTATTTGGGCGGGCGTTTTTTCACCTGGCTTACCGGCAAACTGAGGGGAATAAGCTGCCAAAAACTTTGCCGCCGACTGTAGCCAGAGGTTACCGCTTTCGATGGCGATCGCCATCTTAGCCACGCGCACCTGCTGATGTACCTGCTCAGTCCGGCCCATCCCCTGCAAGTAGGTTCGAGTCTCATCCAACAGCGCTTCTGCACCGCCTAGCTGCACCGCTGCAAATCGAACGACGCCAGCCGTTAGCCAGGGCTGTTGCAAATATTCCTTTGGCCTGCCAATCATAGCCGTTTTGGTCAGCTCAACCCCGGTAAAATCTGTTTTGTAGCTAGCGGTTGCGCGCATACCGGACGGCTGCCACCAGCTAGGATCGCTGGTCGTCACAACTTCATCCATTGGCACGATGCACATTTGCCAATCGCCATTAGGCAAGCCACCCCCCACAAAAGGACGCTTCACATAGCCAGCACCAGAGCAAAAGGTCTTTGCCCCCTTTAAGTGACAACCTTGGTCAGTCAAAACAACTTTAATACCGTCTCCTTCTTCAGCACTCCAAACGCCAAACAGTAGGTGGCGATCGCGGGCATCGCGGGCATAAGCCTCAACTTGCTCAGTAGTTCCAAACGTTTGCACAAGCTGCAAAGCGTTAACGTGACCCTCATAAACCCGCCCAACCGCTAAGTTTCCACGGCCTAGATGCTTAAGCAACAGCAACAGCTCATAGGTTACTGCCGAGTCAATACCCAATCCAAGGCCACCCAGATCCCTCCGCAGCGGCGCTGAAAGCAGTCCCAAATCTTGAATCATTTCAAACTCTTGAACTGGAAAAGCCCCTATTCGATCAACAGCGGCTGCATTGAGAGCACAGTAGTCGGACAGCCGAGCCACCCGCATTAGTAAGTCCGCGATGGAACGCTGAGATAGGTAGTTTTCTTTGGGCAAAAGAGTGTGAGACATCTGCTTAGTGATAAAAGCCTCCTTAGCTTTTCGCGTTAACGTTTGATTGTATTGAATGCGGAGTTATTTGAGGGCTTTAGCAGCCTGCACTCAATTTACGCTAGCGATCGCAGCAATACGTCTTCCACCGGGTAGATAGCTCACAAATCTTGCTACAACTATGTCTTTTGACTCGGTTACGTCATCGAAATTACGTTCTTGCCAACGGTATGCTCATCTTCGGCATATGTATGTGCCTCGGCAATTTTCTCCAGCGGGTAAGTTCTGTCAATGACAGAGCGAATTTTACCGGCTTCAATTTGCGCTTTAAGGTATTCCAGGTCTGAACTGTTGGACTTGAGCAAAATTACCTTGTACTTTTGGCCGGGTAGAAAAATAGAGAGAAAGCTTTTGAGATAGTTGCCCGGAAAAGGCTGTGTGGTCACATACGCGCCCTGCGGCTGTAAAACTGACCTGCATTCTGCCAAAGAACGGTTGCCAACAGCATCAAAAACAACGTCATATTTAATCTCTTCCTTAGTGAAATCCTGCTGACTGTAGTCAATCACCGAGTCAGCGCCCAGGCTTTTCACCAAATCTGCATTCTTACCACTGCAAACGCCTGTTATTTCTGAAGCGCCTAGCCCGCTCGCAATTTGCACCGCATACGTGCCTACCCCACCGGATGCCCCATTGATGAGCACCTTTTGCCCAGCCTTAAGCTCGCCTTCATCCCGCAGCGCTTGTAAGGCTGTCATACCTGCTAAAGGGACGGCGGCTGCCTCTTCGTGAGTTATCGTTGTGGGCTTCAGTGCCGCCACCTTTTCAGCAACGGCTGCATATTCAGCATAGGCTCCGCCAGTCAGCTGATCCATTCGCGCGTAAATTAGGTCGCCCGGCTTAAATCGGGTAACCTGCTCGCCTATCTCTACGACTTCACCCGACACATCGAACCCTAGCGTGATGGGGAAACGGCTACCCGTCAAAAATTTGAGCATCCCCTGGCGCATCTTCCACTCGATAGGATTAACGCTGCTGGCAAACACCTTTACCAGCATCTGATCGGATTTAATACCAGGTTGTTCTACCTCTGCCATTTGAAAAACGTTGGGGGCACCATAGCTGTAAATAACAGCGGCTTTCATTGATTTGCGTCCAAGGAGTGAGTTAAGAAAGTGAGTTGAGCTATCACAGGCTATATCTCTCTTCAGCAAAAGGTTCGCCTCGTTGGTGGTAGCCGTTACGCTCCCAAAAGCCCAGCTCCATCTCTTTTAAAAACTCCAGGCCGTTGATCCACTTTGCGCTTTTCCACGCATATAAATGAGGTACGACTAACCTCATCGGGCCACCGTGTTCGGCAGGTAGGGGCTCACCGAACAGCGTGTGGGCAAAAAAGTTTTCCTCAAGGGAAAAGTCTGCTAAAGAAATGTTGGTGGTATAGTCGCCGTAGCAATGCTCCATAATATGAGTTGCCTGCGGATCTATTTCAATAGCTTTAAGAAAATCTGTTACTTTGACGCCGCGCCACTTTACATCTAGCTTGCTCCAGGTAGTCACGCAGTGAAAGTCAGCGGTAAACTCACTCTGCGGCATGTCCATAAAGTCTTGCCAGGAGAATGTTTTGCTTTGCGCTAGGCCAGAGACTGTGAACTGCCAGTCGTTAGTATTGACCTGTGGGGTATCGCCGTAGGTTAGCACGGGAAAACCTTTGGCTAAATGCTGTCCGGGAGGAACGCGGTCGGCTACGTCAGCACCCGGTTTTTCAAAGAATTTCATAGTCAGGCGAAAGCAATAGGTTCCTTCTATTTTGGATCAAAGTGACCGTTTTGACGCAGTGCAAAGGCGGCATCACCCCAATTATCTGCCTTTCGACGCAGGCAGCTCAGGCAACAGGCCGTTCTCTCATCGGCTAGTAGCTGATAGTGATATGGTTTAAAATGTACAAAAGATGAAATTTGAAATCAATAAACGGCCTAGCTAGCAAGGGCAAGGATATGATAGCTGCAATTAAACCTTCTTCTACTAAAGTCGAAACCGCCCGTGGCGATTTTCGTACGCTTCATTACGATAAGACATGGGAGCAGTTTGAGCATTTGAAGAAGGGGTTTGAAGGTAGCCGTGGGGTCAGGCTGTTTTACTACGATGGGACTATTGAGATTCTTATGCCAGGTAGAGCGCACGAGATATTTAAGGGTCTGATCGGTTTCTTAATTGAACTTTTCTTGTATCACAAACGAGTAGATTTTTTGTCGATTGGATCGACAACTCAAGAGAAAGCGGGACTAGCCTCCGCCGAGCCAGACGAATCTTACGAGTTGGAGGGTTTTAGGCTAACCGTTGAAGTGAACTTTACCAGCGGTGACATTTCAAAGCTAGAGCGATATAAAGCCTTACATATCAATGAGGTGTGGATTTGGGAAGACGGCGTTTTAGACGTTTATCATCTTGAAGAAGGTGACTATACACGGGTAGAACATAGCTTAATTCCTGCTTTGGCTTCGCTTAACCTACAGATTATGTCTGAGTGTATCCTACTGGGTGAAGCTTCTAGAATAGAAGCCGTAGACAAGCTGATAGCAGCTCACTTTGGCTAATCCTTTGAGTGGAAAAACAGCTACTGCTCTCGGTATTTTTCTATCAGTGCAGGCAGTCCTTCATAGCCTTCCATACTCATAACGGGCGCGAGCTGACGGCGGTATTTTTCTAAAGTCTGTTGAAAAGTCTCTTTTCCTAGCTGCCCTTGTAAAATAGAGGCTAGCCCTGCGGCCTGTCGCCAGTCTTCTGAGCCGATGCTCTCTAGCAGGTACATGGCCAGAGCGCTGTAAAAAACGGCTTCTTCGGAGTGCTTGAGGGCGTGGTGGGCTTCGGCGGTGTAAAGGGTGTATAGCCCTTGCAGGTAAATGTTGCCAGAGCTTTGAATGGCTTTTGTGCCTTTG
>JBGTGK010000231.1:0-2930 GCA_041746795.1 Phormidesmis sp. | reverse complement strand
ACTGCGGCCAAACTGGTAGAGATTTTCGGCCATCGGCGCTGGTACATCGCTGAGAACACCAACGGCCTTAGCGCTGTTGGCAATTAGCGTAGCTGTTTTATAGTAGCTTTTTTCTAAGTACGCTTCGATGGATAGCGTGGTGTCAAAATGCTTTAGCCCCTGGCGAATTTCGCCCTCGGCCAAGTCCATGATCACTCTCGAAAGCAGCTTAACAACTTCTAAATTGTCTAAATTGGCCAGATACCAGGACGACTGCGCAAACAAAAAGTCGCCTGCTAGGACAGCCACCCGATTGTCAAACAGGCTGTGAACCGTAGGCCCTCCTCGCCGTGTAGCTGATTCATCGACAACGTCGTCGTGAACCAGGCTTGCGGTATGGATCATCTCGGTAATTTCAGCTAGGCGGCGGTGCCTGGCTGTGATGTCGCCATCAGGCTGGGTGGCTCTGGCGAGCAAAAGCACAATGGCCGGGCGGATGCGCTTACCTCCCGCCCCAAATAAGTGCTCAGCGGCGGCATAAAGAATTTTATGTCGCGCACCGACAAGATTTTTAAGATTGTCTGTCAAGAGCGCAAGATCGGCTTCTACAGGGGTGAAGAGGGAGGTGGCTGAGGTCATTGAATACGCGACTCAGGCGGATTAGGTTACGAAATTTTAAGCTGTCTATCTTTTATTCTAAGCTATCGCGTTGGTAAAGGGGTTACTGGCCCAGCGACTGCCGCCTTGAAATGCTGCAACGTCTCTAGCGCGCTGCGTTAGCGCCTGCATGAAAGTTTAAAAAATTCATGATATACGTTTGTCAGATAATAAAAACTTATGTTAAAGTGAATATATCAAAAGACTTTTGAAAAGTTTGAAACCAGTTTGAAATTATCGGTATTGGCTCACCCTGACCAGAAGCTATATGCAAAAGCTATAGGCAACAGTCAGAGACAAAGCCGCCCTTAAGGCCAAACTCAAAGCCAAACGTGAAGCCAGACCAAGGCTCTGCTAGGGCAGGACACCTTAACGTCTTTCCCTCATGCCTCTTATAAGAAGGCTTTATTTTTTCTATCTTGCATCGTTTACTTTCAAGTATTGCCTTTCCATTTCTCTGGGAGCGTTCAATATTTGGAGCACCCAATTTCTAGACATTTTCGCAGACGTTTTTAATGTTCGTCTGCTGAAGAGCGAGTCTATGAAAACGTAAGCGTGTAGCTTCGAAATCACATCATCTTTCCCATTTCCTCAAGCAGTTTTTAGCCTGATGTAACGGCTTTTCTTATCTGCTTTAGGCTCTGTTTATTTTGGGACTTGGCTGAGCTTTTTGAGCTGTCTTTTGCCGCTTCTTCGCCCAACTTATTTAATCTGTTTCAGCAACTGCCATGACCCATTTCTTTAACGCCGAGCCGATCGCTTTCGTACTGTCCGCTTTGGGCTACTTATTCACGATATACATCGTGATGATGTGGATGAGTACTCGTACTCCGGATGTGTAAATTACTGCCGTAGGGGGTCGGAGATGGCCGCTGTGGATGAGCTAGATGAGCATGCGGGTGAGCCTCGCTGGCTGGCACTGAAGCCGCATGGATCATTCTTAGTGCAGCGACTGAAACTTGCTTGACTTGCGGCTTATAGCCTAGCCACTGCTGAGATACTTGAGCAAACTGGTCAGGATCGCCACTGACATAGAACTCAGTAGACTGTAGCTGAGATGGCGAATTAGATCGGGCGGCGGGGTGGTTCAGCCGAGGGCCGTTTGCCTGATCGGACGCTTTGCTCCGTCTGAGTCTAAGAATTTCTAGCTCCTGTGCGGCAGCTTTTGTGAGATGCTTTGCCGGATCCACCAGGGTGATGTTTTCAGGGAGAATCTGCCTGAAAATGGGTGCCAGGTGAGGGTAGTGAGTGCAGCCATAAACCAGCGTGTCGATACCTGCGGTAATTAGGGGGGTAAGGTAGCGCTGAGCGACGGCTAGGGTGTAGGGGTCGTGAATGTGATCGCTCTCAATCAAAGGCACAAACTCTGAACATCCTACCTGCCACACTTTTGCGGTCGGGTCAATTTCTAAAACGGCCTGCTGATAAGCATTGCTGTCAGCAGTAGCCTGGGTTGAAACTACGCCAATTCGCTGGCCACTTTTCACTGCAGCTCTAGCACCCGGCAAAATAATGCCCAAAATAGGAATTGTAAATTCTGAGCGAACCTCTTCTAGCACCAGCGCAGAGCTAGTGTTGCACGCCATCACGACCATCTTTACTTCTAAGCTCATCATCCAGGCGATAATTTCACGCACAAACAGCAAGATTTCATGTTTAGAGCGGTTCCCGTAAGGGACACGAGCCGTATCGCCAAAGTAAATGACCGATTCGTTCGGCAGCTGCTTGCACATTTCATTTAGTACCGTCAAACCTCCCACACCGCTGTCGAAAACACCAATTTTGAAATTGGAGCGCAGCTTGCCGGACAGTGCTGGGATGCTCATAGGTAAATATGCTCACTTTGTAGAGTGGTTAAATGTTGTCTAGAGTTTAGTCGGATTTGGAAACTTTACCCGCTCTATTTTTAGGTTTTAAGTAACAAAACAAGCCGAATGTAGATAATTGTTACAACATCTTTTGACTTTATGCTGAGGAAATCTCAGTAACGTCAGTTCGGGATAAGGATAGCGATAAAAAAGAAGGACAGGTACGCTGAGATTACCAAAATCAACCAGCCCTGTCCTTCATTATGTCTAGCTTAGAAGAACTCTTTTGCCACGTCGATGACTTTTGCCAAGTTTTTGAACCCAAATGGCATCGCCAGCTCTTGACTCACAACCTAAAATCGCGTCAGCGAAAGCGATTCTCTTGCAGAGAGGCTGCGCCAACGCTCTGCCTGAGTGAAATCATGACTATCCTAATTGGTTTTCATCAAAGTCATTACCGTAACTTCAAGGCTTACGACATCTCTC
>JBGTGK010000230.1:0-1959 GCA_041746795.1 Phormidesmis sp. | reverse complement strand
ACATCGATATCGTTGGTGGCCATTGCTAGTTTTGCTGTGTTTGTGTGCTTTGGGATGCTCGCAAAAAGGACATTCCATCTCGACACCTTGCTATCGACGAAGCCATTTTAGCAAAACCACTTTACTCTGACGCACGACCGAGCGTTTCCGTTTCTCCTAAAAGACCAGGGGAAAACTTTTTTTCGCTCAGCTGCCAGGGATGGCAGGGGTAGGTGTGCTGAGGGAGATTTACGGTGTTACAGCGAGGCATATTTTTTAAAGTTTGAAGGTTAAATGTTAGGTTCGCTTGTCTCGGATGGCAGCAGCTCTCTAAGATCGTTTACAACAATGTCGGCACCATTCTCTTTTAAGGCGCTAGCGTCCCCGTCGTGAATCACGCCAACGACTAGGCCAAAGTTGCCTTTTCGACCTGCCTGAACGCCTGCGATCGCATCTTCCACAACCACGCTGCGCTGCGCCTCAGCGCCCAACTGCTCAGCCGCCTTCAGAAACGTATCAGGCTCTGGTTTACCGGCGATGCGAAGCCGCTCAGCTATTTCCCCGTCCATAATGCTATCAAATAAGTCAATAATATTAGCTGCCCTTAAAACCTTTTTGCAGTTGCGGCTAGAAGAAACAACAGCCGTTTTAATACCCAAGTCGCGGAGGTGCTGCACTAAGCTTACAGCGCCCTCGTAGGCTTCTATGCCTTCTGTGTCCAAAATCTCATCAAAGTATTTGTCTTTGCGATCGCCTAATTCGCGGATGGTAATCTCGGTCGAAGCAGAACTTTTATCGCCAGACTTCTGCTCTCCAGAACTCTCATCTCCGCTCCCGTTTTCGCCCTCATTTCCATACGGCAAATGAATGTCACGAGATGCCAAAAAACTTTCGACGCCTGCATAGCGAGGTTTGCCATCAACGTATAGCCTGTAGTCCTGCTGAATATCGAAGGGTTCAAAAGGACTATCTGTGACTTGAGAGCGCTGCTTTAAAAAATTGTCAAACAAGCGTTTCCAACAGAGGGCACGAATCTCAGCAGTGGGTGTTAGTACACCGTCAAGGTCAAACAGAACAGCATCATGCTGAGACTTTGAAATAGGCATTATGTCAAGACTCCGTTGCTACAAAATTGCTGCAAACGCCCAGGAGATTCTGGCAAAAGCCAACAAGAGCGGCATATTTTCGCCACCGGGCGCGTTTACGCAGTTTGCAGCCGATACGCCTCAGTATGAAATTGACCTTGACCGCAATCAGCTTAGCGCCCTAAACGTTAAATTTGCAGACGCCATGACGGCTCTGAGCACCAGCATTGGCTCGTCCTACGTCAGTCAGTTTGTGCTTGACCCTCGCTACTATCAGGTATACGTTCAGCTCGATAGCCAGTACCGCGATCGCCCTCAGGCAATTAGCCAAATTTACGTGCGCTCAAGCAACGACAACATGATCTCTTTAGATCAGCTCGCTACGATCAAACCGTTCACTGGCCCTGCGGTTATTCCGCATTTCAATGGCTCCCGCTCGATTTTGCTTCAGGGTACGCCCTCCGAAGGGTACAGCAGCGGACAGGCGATCTCAATTATTCAAGATGCCTACAAATCTAGCGCTTTACCGGGCGTCGATTTCGACTGGTCAGACTTAACCCAGCAGCAGGTTGCGGCGGGCAGCCTGGGCGCACTGGTCTTTTTGTTTGCCATTATTATGATGTTTTTGGTGCTGGCCGCGCAGTATGAAAGCTATATCGATCCGCTGATTATTTTGCTGAGCGTGCCGCTGGCGATTTTTGGGGGCATTAGGTGCGATCGCGCTGCAACAATTCATCGATCCCACGCTCTCTAATGATAAGTAGCTAGACAAGATTAAATATAAAACGGTCTAGGTCATATCCGCCCTTCTTGCTACGGTCAATCATGCCATCGACAATGGCCTCAGCTAAGTCATCTTCGTACTCAAACATGCGACCTGCGAGTTCGTGGTTTT
>JBGTGK010000229.1:0-4267 GCA_041746795.1 Phormidesmis sp. | reverse complement strand
ACACAATTTACACCCGACATGCCAGCCAAGCAAAAAGTTACACTCTACATTCCAGACGACCTGCATCGGCAGTTCAAGATTCGCTCTGCTGTAGATGGCGAAACTATGTCATCTATTGCCCAGCGTGCGATTGAGTTTTATATAGGTCATGCAGATGTTGTTGAGGGTTCTGGTAAAGTCCAGGGCCAGACAAAAGGCCAGACACATCGCATCCATTCTTGTCCCCAGTGCGATGCGTCTGTCGCTGTGCAAGAGGAAGGCCTAGTATTAATGCAAAGCCACGCTACTACCAGTAAAGGATCTGAAGAATTGATTGATTTAGACCGAATTGTGGAGCTGAACTCAGATGCTTGCAGTCCTGATGGGGGAGAGCTAATTACTTGTTAGTATTGCACTCAAGCTAGTCTCTATACAACCACTTTTAAGGTTTTGTCGGTTTTGCTACGGAATTGTTATTGTTTGTGTTTTAGTCTGTTGTTTGATGATTAAGATAGAAAGTTAAGTCGTCTTAACTGGGGGCGTTTGCCATGAGAGAAGAGCTAAGCGTATTAATTCAGGCTCAATACCCGTTGATCTATCTGGTCACCTTTGAGGAGGAACGGGCAGAGAGAACAATTGCTGCTCTGTCGCAGCAGCGGCCTCAGCAGCGGATGTATACCTGGACGATGACTCATGGAATGATTGAGTACGGTCAAGAGAGAGGATCGGGTCAACAAAACAATACTGTTTCTCCGCAGGCTGCCATTAATTGGGCTACCCGACAAAAAGAACCCAGCATTTTCGTGTTCAAAGATTTGCATCCCTTCAAGGATAGCCCCGAGGTGACACGCAGTCTGCGCGATGCAATTGAGAGTTTTAGAGGTACACAGAAGACTATTATCCTGATGTCCCCCGTTCAGGAGGTGCCTATTGAGCTTGAGAAAGAAGTTGTTGTTTTAGACTTCACTCTGCCAAACATGTCTGAACTGAATCAGGTGCTTTCGGCTGAGTTAGACAAGTCTCGCACGGCGAACATTACGACGGAAGGGCGTGAAAAGCTCTTAAAAGCTGCCTTGGGTCTGACTCGCGATGAGGCAGAGAAAGTTTTCCGTAAGTCCAGAGTGATGGCAGGGCAGCTGACTGAAGGCGAAGTGGACATTGTCTTGTCTGAGAAGAAGCAGCTGATTCGCCGTAACGGCATACTGGATTATATAGAGGAAGATGAAACTATAGATTCGGTAGGCGGTTTGGAGGAGCTAAAGCACTGGCTAAAGCAACGCTCTAATGCTTTTACGGAAAGGGCTCGCGATTATGGATTACCTCAGCCGAAAGGAATGTTGATTTTGGGCGTTCCGGGCTGTGGTAAGTCTTTGATTGCTAAGACGACTGCTAGGCTATGGGGCCTGCCATTGCTACGTTTGGATATGGGCCGCGTGTATGATGGCTCCATGGTAGGTCGTTCCGAGGCTAATCTGCGCGGGGCGTTGAGAACAGCAGAGTCGATTTCACCAGCGGTGTTGTTTATCGACGAAATCGATAAGGCTTTCGGCGGAAGCGCTGGGTCGGCTGATTCCGATGGAGGAACTTCCAGCCGAATCTTTGGTAGCTTTTTGACCTGGATGCAAGAAAAGACTTCTCCGGTGTTTGTAATTGCAACAGCAAACCGAGTGGAGCGACTGCCAGGCGAGTTTCTGCGCAAGGGTCGGTTTGATGAAATCTTTTTTGTAGATTTGCCTAATGAAGAGGAGCGGAAAGAGATTTTCAGGATTCATTTAGGCAAGCGTCGATCTGATACAGAGAGGTTTGACTTTGATCAGTTAAGTAAAGTTTGCGAAGGTTTTTCGGGTGCTGAAATTGAGCAGGGATTAGTCTCTGCTATGTATGAGGCGTTCGCTCAGGGGCGAGAGTTCACTCAGCTCGACATTATTGCGGCAATTCGCGCTACGATGCCGCTGTCGAAAACGATGAGTGAGCAGGTTACGGCCTTGCGTGATTGGGCTCGTCAGCGGGCTCGTCCGGCGGCTTCATCGGTTGCGGAATACCAACGGATGGAGTTCTAACAGTCTTTTTCCTGCTCCCACAGGAAAGAGGATTAGCTAAGCGGTTGATAAAACGTGAAGCTAGCGATTCAACAAAAGGTCAGGTTCTATCCCATCTGATAGCTGACTGGTTTTCGATTTCTAACCTCGTTGTCTCTCAATTTCTCTCCAGGAGGAAACTCACATGTCTCACTTTAGTACTCTTCGCACCAAGATCACCGATGCCGTAGTTCTGAAATCTTCTCTTAGTGACTTGGGTGTCACTGTGAAGTCTGAAGCTAACATCCGTGGCTATAACGGTCAGAACGTTCGTGCTGACATCGTAGCTGTGCTTGAAGGTGATTATGATATCGGCTGGTCTCGCAATGCCGATGGTTCTTTTGACTTGATTGCTGATCTTTGGGGTGTTGCTAAGAAGCACAACCAGACTGAGCTAATCAACTCCATCAACCAGAAGTATGCCGTCAATAAGACTTTGGCTGAAGTTAAGCGTCCTGGTTTGCAAAATGCGAACGTTCGTCTTGTTCTTCAGTAGCCCTTGGTCTGTTTCTGTAAGACCGTTCCGATAACTGCGATGGGCTGACTCACTGGTCAGCCCATTTTTTATGTAGCGATATGTTTGCAAAAATACTAGGAAGATCCTTAAGAGGGCACCTATGAGAGGTGCCCGTACAGTTATTTGGCCATAGTCTGGTTAAGAAGTTCGGCGATCGCACGGTGCTCAATCGGGGGTTCTGCAACAACGGCCTGACGAGCATCTGTGATCAGCCAGTCTAGGGCTGCGGCCTGAACATCAATAGATGCGCCAGTTTTATCAACACAGTAGCGGCCAAAGACGAGCTTGTCGACTAAGCGAACGTCGGAGCCGATGCGAGAATACTCAAAAATAACGCTTTTATCTATAATGGTGCCGCTGGAGATAAGACAGTTAGGCCCAATCATGCTAGGCCCGACAATTTTGGCTCCGTCTTCTATGTGGGTCATCCCACCAATATAAACAGGGCCCTCGATCTCTACTTTATCCCAATTGACTTTGACATTGAGTCCGGCGAAAACGCCCGGTCTGACCTCGTTCCCCGGTACGTTAACACCCTTAACCTGACCGGTTAGAACATCTTGAATTGCCTGCCAGTAATCAGGCACTTTGCCAATATCAACCCATTCAAAGTCCATGCGGATGCCGTGAAAGGCTGCGTTAGCTGCGACTAGCTTGGGGAAGAGATCGCCGCCAATGTCAAATTCTTGCCCAGAAGGAATATAGTCGAATATTTCTGGCTCAAAAATATAGATGCCTGTGTTGATGTCTGTGCTAAGTGCTTCTTCAACTGTGGGCTTTTCCTGAAAGGACTTAATCCGACCATTGTCATCGGTGACTACCACGCCGTAGCTGGGCACTTGCATCAGCGGCACTTGCTTCATGACAATGGTCGCTAGCGACTTTTTCTCTCGATGCCGACGAACCGCTTCCGTTAGGTCTAAATCGATCAGAGCGTCCCCGCAAAGAACAATAAAAGTGTCATCGAAAAAGGGATAAAAGTCTTGAATTTTGCGCATACCCCCGGCTGAGCCGATGGCTTCACCTACAAGCTCACCATTGATGATGCGGCCTTCGAAGGAGTAGGCCAGCTCTACCCCAAAGCGTTGACCGTCTCGGAAGTATCCTTCGATTTCGTTAGCGAGGTGGCTGACGTTTGCCATGATTTGGGTACAGCCGTGCCGACGCAGTAGCTCTAACAAAAACTCCATGACGGGTTTTTGCATAATGGGAATCATTGGCTTAGGAATGGTATAGGTGATAGGACGCACCCGAGTCCCTTTTCCTGCGGCCAAAATCATGGCTTTCATCTTTAACGATTCCTCTTGTTTGAACTTGTAGACGATGGCATAGCTGACACGTGATTGAGCACGACTCAACCTGGCAACACCCTTTGCTTAAGGTACCTAATACTGTAGATAGCTAATGCAGATAGCTAATGCAGATAGCTAATGCTTATGCTACCAAGGTTAATATCAATATGCCCTGGTTTAATGCGAGACTTCATTACTTCCTTACAGGTTTCTCGGGGCGGCTCCGGAACACGACGAGCGCTGCATCATTTCATTTGAGCATCAGCAATTCCAAATTCCAACTTACAGACGTACATTTTGCCTCAACGAGGAACGAAGTTACTGGGTTGCAGCCGTTCAGACCTGCTAGTCGAGTTTGACCATGATCAGAAGCGAACGGTAGATCAAGGGTTTTGAGTGTC
>JBGTGK010000228.1:0-3089 GCA_041746795.1 Phormidesmis sp. | reverse complement strand
GAGCCCGACTCTTTCCATCGCAGCCAGCCTATCCTCGAACATTCGCCAAGACATCGGCATCCAAGTACTGTCGCGCTCGCAGCCCATCAGCCACCTGGCGGCAACGCATCAGGTAAGCCGCAAGTTCGTCTATCAACAGGGCGATAAAGCCCAGCGCTCGCTGGATGAAACCTTTGCGCGTTCTCAGGCAAATGACGAGGTTCTGTTTCATCTGCCCGTGACCAAAAGCTGGTTGTACCCGCTGATTCTGGGTCTAATCTTGATCTGCCACAGCTCCTTGCGGGGCGTGGTCGAATTGCTGCGTGATCTATTCGATACGCCGATTAGCGTCGGCACCGTTCACAATCGGCTTCAGGAAACCGCTGAGAAAGCAGCTGAGATCAATCAATCACAAGACCTTGCTAGCATTGCGGTAGGTCTTCAGGACGAAATTTACCAGGCGAATCGCCCTGTCCTCGTGGGCGTCGATGCGGCCTCGACCTATTGCTACCTGCTTCAGTCGGTTGAACATCGAGATGAAGAAACCTGGGGCTGGTATCTTCTGGACGCTATGGCGCAAGGCTTCGCCCCTGACTATACGATTGCCGATGGCGGCAGTGGGCTGAGAACTGGACAAAAAGCAGTGATGCCAGAGATTCCCTGTCATGGTGACGTATTTCATATCCAGCAGCAGTTTGAGCAGGTCGCCAATGGATTGGCTCGCCAAGCGCAAGGGGCCACCACACAACGCATCAAGCTGGAACAGAAGATTGTCCAGGCCAAACTGACTGGTAGCATGACCCAGAAACTGACCATCCAGCAGGTGAAAGCAACCCGCCGAGAAGCCGGACTGGCTGCCCGCGCTCAAGATGTCAAAATTCTATGCCAGTGGTTCTCCCATGATGTCCTCGCCCTGGCTGGCCCAAACCTAGCGGTACGCCAAGAACTCTTTGACTTCATCGAGGCCGAGCTTCAACAGCGGGCGGGCAAGCAATACCCGACCATCCGTAAGCTGAGGAAGGCACTCCATAACCAGCGCGAGCAACTGCTGGCCTCTGCTGGTATCCTCGACCAAAAGCTGGCAGCCATTTCAGCTAGTTTTGAGTTGCCGTTACAGGCGGTACGGGAGGTCTGCTTGCTGCATCGTAAACAACCGACTTCCAATGCCTATTGGGAACGGTGGAACCAGCTACACAGCAAGCTATCCATCAAGTTTTACGGACTCATGGAGGCGGTAGAAGAAGCCCTGAAACAGATACCCAGAGCCAGTTCGATGGTGGAAAACTTTAACTCTCGCTTACGCAATTACTTTTTCCTGCTACGCAGTCTGGGTGGCAACTATCTGAGCACTCTTCAATTTTTTCTCAACCATCGGCGTTTTATCCGCTCTCGGGTATCTGAGCGGGTCGCCCAAAGTCCCATAGAGTTATTGACCGGTCAACCTCACTCACATTGGCTCGAACTACTTGGCTTCGAGCGCTTCCAGAGAGCGTAGGCACTGACGAAATCAGCCAGATGAACCATCGCTGAGGATGGTCTACTTTGTGCTGCGAGTGTTACCTAAAATCGCCCGAAACTGAACCACGCCTTGGTAGGTGGTCTGACGGTCAATCAGCTGTTGATTACTCAGGGAACTGGGTCAGATTCCAGCAATACGCTGATCACAGTAGCTAACAGTGATGAGCTGCTAGCTACTCTTCTCGGCGTGCAGGCAAATACTATCACGAGCGCTGCATTTGCTGCGGTTATCTAAGGGGGATCATTCAAGCAGTGGTGCTCAAAGCGCGTCCCTCTGCTGGTTAGATTAGGCTATAGGCTGACAGGGTAGTCTATCCCTGAAGCTAGCTCAGAGACTGTTCATTTAACCCACCGCGATAATCATTGCTCAAATCTCTGACGTTCACGTAGAGGGAAATTATGCCTACGGTATGGTATTTACCATCCCAATGATTTGGCGAGCTGTTGAATATCTCAACCAGCTCGACCTGCGTCTTGATGTCATGGTAGCAACTGAAGATTTGACACATGACGGCGAGTTAGCAGAGCATGAGATTCTTCGCTTTCGATAAGGTTCTCATAAGCCAATCTTTACCTCGGCTCCGTATTCTGTGCCCAACGTGTAAGGAGAATCCCATGTCTTCAAATGGGAGAGAATTATTATGCCTAATCTTAAAGTCACTAATGAGACCGCTGGTGAAGTCACTGGCAACCGTCAGGATCGTCAGTCTCTGAGTAATATTGACTTCATTGGAGAAGTTCAGCTTCCTACCGGACTAATGTTTGCCGGGACTGAAGTTGGTGGCCTATCAGGGCTAACTTACGACGCCAGCAAGAACGTATATTACGCGCTCTCAGATGATCGCAGTGAAAAAGCTCGCTTTTATACCACCCAAATTGATCTGAGCGATGGCGCTTTAGATGAAGGCGATGTCACATTTTCAGCGGTCACAACACTACTAGATAAGTCTGGCGAGCCCTTCATCGGCGGCAGCATAGACCCTGAAGGCATTGCCCTTACAAACAAAGGCACGCTGTACGTGTCGTCCGAAGGCGATGCGAGCCAGCTAATTACGCCTTTTATTAGAGAGATTGGGTTGACAGGCGACTTTATCAGCGAGCTGCCGGTTCCCGACTTGTTTTTGCCAACTGCTCAGAATACGAGCGGCATTCGCAATAATTTGGCATTCGAGAGTTTGGCGATTACACCTAATCAGCGATTTTTATACACAGCGACTGAAGACGCACTGAATCAGGATGGCCCGAACGCGGATATCAATCAGCCTAGCCTGTCGCGCATTCTCAAATACGATTTGACGACTGGGGAGCCGGTGGCCTCTTTTGTGTACGAGGTAGAGCCGGTGCCTAACACGCCGATTCCTGAGGACGGCTTTCGGACGAACGGGCTAGCTGAGCTGCTAACCGTTGATAACAACGGTACGCTACTGGCGCTAGAAAGGGCTTTTTCTGCGGGTGTGGGCAATACGGTGAAGCTTTTTGAAGTGCAAACGCAGGGCGCTTTGGATGTGAGTAACACCCTCGATCTGTTTCGAGAAGATCCGCTAGCAGTGGATGGTGAGAGTTTACCGCCAGGGCCGTTTGAGATTGATCCG
>JBGTGK010000227.1:0-2770 GCA_041746795.1 Phormidesmis sp. | reverse complement strand
ATGAAGGCGATGACGAAGCAAGTGGTAGCAGCGAGTAGTGTAGGAATCATCAAAACGCCGAACCAACCTACATAGAGGCGGTTTTCGGTGCTGGTGACCCACTGACAAAACTGCTCCCACAACGTCGCGCTTTGGCGCTGCTGTAGTGTGGTAGTCATGGTTATTATTCCGGTAGTTAGGTACGTATGGGTTGAAGACGACAGTCTCAAAAAGAAGGCGATGTGTCTCAACCAATGTAACAAATATAGCTTATGTAACGGAATGTTTCAAGGCTCTCAGGTTAGAACTTAGGAATGTATACCTAAAGATATAGAGGCCTCCAGCGTAAGAACTTCATCTATTTACTGGGTTGACAAACATGGTTCTGAACATCTGAAGAGATTGTTAAGACCCTTTAGCTGTCTATGGTTTTAGCCATTGCCCACTGGGTGATCTGCGGGAACAGGCGGTTTAGTTCGGTAGCGATCGCACTCACCCCCACCACTGTCTCACTCTGCTTTTTCTCCACCATCTTCCAAACCGCCTCAGCAATATCTTCTGGCTGACTTGCCAGACCAGACTGCAAAGCCGTCGTCATCCGCTGCTCATTTTCACCGGCTGCTTTCTCATTTTCGCCGCGAAACATCGCCCGCTCTAAGAAATCGCTGTTGATGATGCCGGGATGCACAATACCCACATGAATGCCGTGGGATGATAGCTCTACTCGCAAGGACTCTGTAAGGCCGGTGATGGCGTATTTGCTGGTGCAGTAGGCCGTCATTTGCGGCAGCGGCATTTTACCGCCAACAGAACCGATGTTCACAATAAATCCCTGTTTGCGAACCAGCATGGAAGGCAGCGCCGCCTGAATGGTGTGAATGCAGCCCCACAGGTTGGTATTTAGTATTTGATGCCAGTCTTCTAGGGTGGTGCGGGTCATTGGCCCAGTCAGGCAAATCCCCGCATTATTCACCAGGACATCTATTTTGCCAAAGGTCTCAATCGACTTTTTTACTAGGGTGCGCACTTGTTCTGCATCACCTACATCGGCAGGGATAGCCAAGACTTGCTGACCCATTGCTTCAACTTGAGCGGCGGTGATGTTGAGGCGATCGCTGCCCCGAGCCGTCATAGTCACATCCCATCCTTCTCTGGCAAACTTCAGTGCCGTTGCTTTGCCAGCTCCTTGCGACGCGCCCGTAATCAAAACATGTTGAGTCATAGCAAACCTGATTTATCTCTACGGACTTACTCTACAGATTTATTCTGTGGATTTGCTCCATAGTGTAAGTCCCTTGAGCGATCGCTCGGCAGGAACCCCTCCTGCAAAAGAGATCGCTACCCCTAAAACAACTGCAACCGGCGCAATCACCGCCGACTGCCAAATTCCGGGGAACGTTAGCCAGCCAGTTCCCGAATTAATCGCCAGCAAAACAACGGCTGCAATCGTGCCAAAAAAGGCTCCGTTAGCGTTTACGCGCGGAATCAGAACGCCCATTAAGAAGAGTCCAAGTAAGGGGCCTAAAAACATGGTTGTGTATTTGATTAAGAAAGGCAGCAGGCTTTCTCCAGTAGAAGCCACATAAAAAGCAGAGCCAATGCCAACAATTCCCCAAACCACAATCAACCCTTGGGCAACCCTCAACGACTGAGATTCACTTCTCTCTGAGTCAGCATAGCGCTGGTAAAAATCTACAGTCATGCAGGTGGCGAGGGAATGAAGCGCCGAGTCGATAGAGGACATCGCGGCGGCAAAGATAGCGGCGACTAAAAGCCCTGAAGCCCCTACGGGTACATGGTTAACAATGAAGTGCGACAAAATGCCATCGGCTGGAATATCGGCTGGGAGCCCTGGATTGAGCGAATAGAAGCCAAAGAGAAGAACGCCTAGCACCAGGGTCGCCGTAACGCCTAACAGCCCTGAGAACCATCCCAGCATAATTGCCTTACGACCGGAGGACACATCCGCACAAGAAACATAGCGCTGCACAGACTGTTGGTTGGTACCTGCTACCGCGAAGGCCAATGTTCCATAGGCAAACAAAGCCGTGGGAAGTGAGTAAATAGAGTCTGGCTCCCAAACCGGATTAATTACTGTTAGCTTACCGGCTGCCCCGGCGATGCTCCAGAGTTCGCCTAGGCCACCGGGTACCTCGGCAATCACCGTCCAAATGCCTGCGCCTAGCCCGACAAAAATCATCGCGAACTGAACCACATCCGTCCAAACGACGGCGGCGATTCCGCCAGCGACGGTATAGGCAATAGAAATAACGCCTACCAGCAGTATCCCCCAAGCCAGCGACAGCCCGGTCACGGTTGAAACTGCTAAGGCAGCGGCATATAGCAGTCCGCCAAGCCGAGCGATGACAAATAGTAAAAAGCAAAGGGAGCCCAGCGATCGCGTCTTCCCATCAAACCTGCGCTCTAAATATTCATAGGCCGTCGTTAGGTTGAGCCCGATAAAAAAGGGCAGAAACAGCGCAATGACTAGGCCATAACCAATTAGATCGCCAATTTGCAGCTGAAGGTATAGAAAACCATTGTTGAAGCCTTCGCCAGGGCCGCCTAATAGCGAAGCCGCCGAGAAGGAAGTGGCAATAATCGAAAAGCCCAACGCCCACCAGGGTAGCTGCCGCGACCCTCGAAAGTATTCATCGGTGTCGGTTTGATTGCGGCTTGTGGCAAAGCCAATCCATAGCAAAGCGATTCCATATACAGCAACAATGGCCCAATCTAAAGCGCCCATGGTTCTTTAACTCTCACAAGACTGCCGCCATCATGCCATAGGAAG
>JBGTGK010000226.1:0-10912 GCA_041746795.1 Phormidesmis sp. | reverse complement strand
ACGTACATTTTGCCTCAACGAGGAACGAAGTTACTGGGTTGCAGCCGTTCAGACCTGCTAGTCGAGTTTGACCATGATCAGAAGCGAACGGTAGATCAAGGGTTTTGAGTGTCCGTAGTCTGGAATTTGGAATTGCTGCTGAGACCCTGATGCAAGATGCCCATAGAGCAATGGCCAAGGCCAGGGCATTAGGCAAAGAACACTATGAGATATTTGATCCAAGAATGCGGACAGAGGCTGTCAAGCGGTTTCAGCTAGAAGCTGAGCTACGCCTAGCGATTAGCAATCAGGAGTTTTTGCTGTATTACCAGCCGATTGTCGATTTAAAGACGGGTAAGCTGGCTGGATTTGAGGCTTTGGTAAGATGGCAGCATCCCCAGCAGGGATTTGTATCGCCAGGAGCTTTTATTCCGGCGGCGGAAGAGTCAGGCCTAATTATCCCGATGGGCAGCTGGATTTTGGAGAAAGCCTGCGCCCAAATGCAGCAGTGGCACGAGCAGTTCCCTCATGCGGCAGGGCTGATGGTGAGCGTCAATCTTTCAACTAAGCAGTTCAATCAGGCCAACTTACCCGAAGAAGTCTCGGCCGTTTTAGATAAGACAGGACTCGATAGCCAATATCTTAAGTTAGAGCTAACAGAAAGTGCGGCTATGGAGGACGTGACCGGTACGATTGATCAGCTCATTAAGCTGAAGGCACTGAACTTGAAGCTTAGCCTGGACGACTTTGGTACGGGATATTCTTCGCTGAGCTACTTGCATCAGCTGCCAACTGATACGCTCAAAATAGATCAGTCTTTTGTGGGACGCATGGAAGAAACCTCAGGCAAGGATAGTGACATTGTAAAAACAATTATCACCCTGGGCCATCAGCTAGGCATGGATATCATTGCGGAAGGCATTGAGACGGCGGAACAGCTAGCAGGATTGCGCAAGCTGAACTGTAACTATGGGCAAGGATACTTCTTTGCGAAGCCGCTCCCAGAGGAAGCAGCAACCGCATTAATCGCTAAAGATCCAACATGGTCTGAGGATGAAGAATTCACTAATTTGCCACCCCTCGTACACTAGAGTAGCGGCTGACTTCTGGCGTATACTTCAGTGCATGGTTGAAGTGCATAGTTGAAGTGCATAGTTGAGGAGTACTCATTTTTATGGCAGATTCTGTACAGTGGACAGCCGCCGCTGAGGCCCAGCTGAAGGAGATTCCGTTTTTTGTCAGGCCCGCAGCTCGGAAAAAGATAGAGAAATATGCTCGTGAGAACGGCATCGCTGAGATTTCGGAAACCGTTTATCAGCAGGCAAAAGAGCAGTTCGGGCGCAAGTAGGAACCGCAAGTAGGATGGGTGGCAAAAAGCGAGATGCCTGCGGGTTTTCTTTAATTTAGCCGCCGTAGTTCCAGCCGGTGTCTTCTAGCAGAAGTGGCTCACCTTCACGGTGCTCACCTGCGCCGATGACTTCCGCCACGAATACGGTATGGTCACCTTGTTCTACGGTGCCGATAACTCTGCATTCTACGTAGCCAAGAGAATCTTTGATAATTGGACAGCCGGTCTCTTCTCCTAAGTAAAATTCAACCTCTTCAAACTTGTTGCCAACGCGTCTGATTGGCTTAAAGAAATTCTGCGCGAGTTCCTTTTGCCCGGCTTCTAAAATGCTGAGCGTAAATACGCCGCTGGCTTTGGCCATGGCGTGAGAGGTGGAGTCGGCCTTGATACAGCAGACAACCTGCGGCGGCGTAAAAGAAGACTGCATCACCCAGCTAGCCGTAAAGCCGTTCACATCGTCTCCCTCTTTTACGCCACACACATATAGCCCGTGAGGGATTTTGCGGAGCATCGTTTTTTTAGCGGCTTCATTCAGCATGGCTATGTTCCTGGTTATCACTGCTAGGTCAGTGTATGTCAAAGGGCGGACGCCAGAACTCTACCTTCGGTTACATCCCCTCATTCCCTCTATTTCCTACTTCTTTGCAATCCCGGCAGCCCGAGCCACTTCCTTAACAGCCGCCGCCACCGCTGGGGCAACGCGAGGGTCAAACACGGAGGGCATAATGTTATTAGGGCCGATTTCAGTGTCAGGAATGAGGGAGGCGATCGCCCTACCAGCCGCCAAAAACATGTCAGTCGTAATAGCCTGTGCCCGGCAGTCTATCGCGCCTCGAATCACGCCCGGAAAGGCCAGCACGTTATTGATCTGGTTGGGGTAGTCGCTGCGCCCAGTGGCCATTACCGCCACAATGTCATTGACTAGCTCGGGCTGAATTTCAGGTACAGGGTTGGCCATTGCAAATACGATTGGGCTAGCCGCCATCGCCTGAACCATCTCTACGCTGACAACGCCCGGTGCGCTCACGCCCATGAACACATCTGCGCCTTTCATCGCATCGGCTAGGGTGCCAGACTGGGATACGGCGAAGGCTTGCTTGGTGGCGGTGAGGTCGGTGCGATCGCCCCCAACAATCCCTTTGCTGTCACAAATTGTCAGCCGCTGCACGCCCGCTTCTTGGAACAGTCGACCCATTGAGAGCCCTGCTGCCCCAGCACCGTTAATCACCACATGAATATCGCCAATTTTTTTATTCACAACCTTCAGCGAGTTCATCAGCGCCGCTAGGCTGACAATCGCCGTTCCGTGCTGGTCATCGTGAAAAATCGGAATCTCTAGCTCAGCTTGCAGCCGCTTTTCAATTTCAAAGCAGCGAGGGGCGCTGATATCTTCCAGATTCACCGCGCCAAATACCGGCGCAATTCGCTTCACCGTTTCAATAATTTCCTCAGTGTCCTGCGTGTCTAGGCAAATGGGGAAAGCGTCAAGGCCCGCAAACTCCTTAAACAGCATGGCCTTGCCCTCCATCACCGGCATAGAGGCCTCTGCGCCCAGGTTGCCGAGTCCTAGCACGGCGCTGCCGTCGCTGACAATCGCGACCGTGTTGCCTTTAATGGTTAGCTCATAAACGCGCTCAGGATGCTTGGCAATTTCTACGCACACCCGGCCAACGCCTGGCGTGTAGGCCATGGCTAAGTCATCCTGCTCCCGCAGCGGAATTTTGGCTTCTACCCGCAGCTTGCCGCCTCTGTGCAGGGCAAAAGTGCGGTCGTATACTTCTAGGACTTCGACGGTGGAGAGCGATCGCACTGCCGCCTCAATGTTCGCCGCATCCTCTGTACTCGCTGCATCCACCGCAATTTCGCGAATAATGTACTCGCGGGTTTTCTCAACGACGTTGATATTGCCCAGGTTGCCACCGGCTTTAGCGATCGCCTCTATCACCGCTGACAGCTGGCTCACCTGATTTTGCAGCTTGATGCGAAGGGTTAAACTGTAGCTAGGATTAGGCGTCAAACTGACCATAAGCTAAATGATGAATGACGAATGAGGAATGATGAGTAAAAGGGTATCGCTTTTTCATACAATGCGAGCAGGTTCCTAGCCAGCCTAAAGCCCATTCGTCACTCATCGTTCATCACTTATTAGTTCTCCCATGCCAACCCTTTACGCTGAAATCGATATCAACGCCCCTCAAAGCGTCGTTTGGGATGCCCTCGTTCGCAAAGACCAGTGGCGGTTCTGGAACACTTTCTTGTACGACTGCGATCCTGGCTTACCGATGGCGCGGGGCAGTGAGATATTTTTATCGATGCAGCGGCTAGAAGGCGACGAGGAAACGGAGTTCCAGCCCTTAATTACCATGATGCGATCGCCCTACGTGATGCGCTGGGTCTCTAGCATTCCGGGGCTACGCAGCGAGCATGTATTCGAGCTGCGAGAAACGGTTCCCGGTCGCACCCGCTATCTCCATCGGGAAACCTTTTCAGGTATCCTTTCCAAAGTATTTTTACCCTTCATCCGTCAGGACGAGCGCCAAGGGCTCAGGCGCATGGCCCAGCAGCTAAAGATGCACGTAGAAAACAACATCTTGGGCAATCCGCCGCCTCGCAGCCAGAGCGATAGACAAAACTATGAGCAAAACTACAGAGATCGCCCCTACGACGACCGTCGTTATGACGGCAAACCTAGCCACGATCAGCCCAACTACGATCGCCCCGCCTACGACCGCCCATACGATCAGCCCAGCGACCGGCCCAACTACGACCGCTCCTATGGCGATCGCGGCTACAGCGGCCCGCCCCACGACAGCGGCTACGACGGTAGAAACGACTATCCGCGCGACTACAACGACCGGCCTCGCCGTCGCTAGGTTTTAAAGCTTTTTAGAAGCAATCGGGCTGAACGATAGCTGATAGCGATACAGGGCAACGGGCTTATCTTTTGCCTTAAAGTAGTTTGGATCTTGTGGCGATAGATAAATCGCGGTAATTTGGTCTGCGCCGATGGGAAAGTTTGGATCTGAGCGCTTACGGTAGACGGTTGTATTTTCAACTTCGTTAAGGTACACCGTCGGCTCGTTTTTTTCGTTCTTAGGATTACGAAAATACTGCTGAAAAATTTCCGTCGTCGCAAAGGTGCCAGGGTTCGGCGTTTCCACTATACGACCTGTAACCGTAGAAACAAGCTGCTGATTATCCTTTAACAAAGTAACCTGCCGGTTGGGGTCGTCCGGGTCTGCCTTGACCTCTTTTACCCAGTCATTTCCTAAGTAAGCTCGTGCCAGATTCAAACCATTGAACGCCCGATCCGAAACAATCTGCACCTCATCTTCCCGATCGTTTTTCAAAGGCCGATTCAAAAAGCTTCCCTTGGAAACCTTGACTGGGATAAAGCGAATCACCGCAAGAATGGGCTTGTCTAAAAACTGCCGATTGCCCTCAAAGCCCGGTGTGACAATACTAGGGGCCATCGGCGCAATCATATCTACCAGCGTAGAACTCATTCGCCAGGTGCCTTCCATCCACTTCGGGTAAGGCAGATCACCATCAGAGGCTTGCACCGCCGGTTTGCTCTCCCAGTTAGGATAAGCCTGCTGCCGCTCCCGCAGTGTTTCTGCCAGCGCCCCAGCGCTACAGGTGAGCCACACAAATATCAGCAGCCCAAGCCACAGTGAATTTCGCCGAATACGCCTCCATAGCAGCTGCTTACGAAGGATTGAATTATCAGGCAACTGTCTATTTTGGGGCTTCATAGCGTCAGCCGCAGCTTAAACAACATCTCAAATTTCGAGGCACTTTCAGCTTAGCGCGTAGGATGCGCTCAAATGGGTATTGGTGGCTATTGGTGGCTATTGGATTATCGACGCTATCCCCTTAGTAAATGTTTAGAAGCTTCTTTTCTACACATCCTGCTACCGAAGACCGCGTGGCCAAGCTTTTAGAGATGGAGCAAATAGGCCCAAAAGATTCTGTCTCTTTCGGCGTGTAGGCGGTGTAGGCTTTTAGTCATATGTTTGTGTGCACAGAGCCTTGTGCCCCTACAGTGACCAATCTATGGATCAAGTCCTTGGCGCACTCTTAATTTTTACCCTGGTGCCTCTTTTAGGTGCCCTGCCACTGACGGGCTGGATAGTTCGCCTGCTGACGGGCAAACGGCTCGCTAAGCTGGGCACGGGCAACGTGGGCGTCTCTGCTGCCTTTTATCACGGCGGCACTTTTGCAGGCGTTTGCTCTGTAACAGCTGAAGCCTTTAAGGGCATTGCCGCCGTTTTGACGGCCCGCTATTTTTTTGGCAACGATGCCATTTGGCCGATGCTCTCCCTCATATTTCTGGTGATGGGCCGCTATTGGGGAAGTCAGGGTGCGGGTACCACTAATGTTGCCTGGGGCTTTTTTACCTACGATCCAATTGTCGCAGGCCTAGTCTTTTTAATTAGCTTTATTGGCTTTACCGTGCTGCGAATGCGCGATCAGGGGCGGCTGTTTGTGCTGGTGCTGATGCCGGTGCTCACGGCCTTGCGCCATCCCAACGACGGTATGCGAGTGCTGATCGTCGCTTGTCTGTCTGGTATAGTGGCCTGGATCTATCACAAAATACCTGACGATTTGGAGCTGCCTGCGGTGGAAAGCACGGGAGAATCCCGGCAGATGTTTCGCTTTTTTCAGGGCGATCGCGCGCTAAAATCCCTCACCGCCATCCTCAAGCCTGCCGAGGTCGGCGCAAAAGCCGCCACGCTCTCTCAACTTCACGCTTGGGGCTACCCCGTCCCACCCGGCTACATTCTTTCAGCTGGAGACGATCCAGCTGCTCTCATTGCCACCGTTTTCCCCGGCATCGCCAACCCCTTAGACGGCACAACGCACGATCAAAAAGTGGTGGCTCGCTCCTCTGCTGTGGGCGAAGATGGCCTAAGTGCCTCCGCCGCTGGTCAGTACGTTTCAATCACTAATATCACCAGTCCTGTCGCTTTAGAACGCGCTATCACGGCTTGCCTGAACGCCTACAACGCTTCTAGCGCCGTTCGCTACCGCCAAGATCACGGCCTGCCTGATGGCAAAATGAACGTGCTGGTGCAGCCTCATATCTCCGGTGAATACTCCGGCGTTGCCTTCAGCCGCGATCCGATCACCCACGTAGGCGACGCGGTGGTTGTAGAAGCCTTGCCAGGAGACGCCAGCCAGGTGGTTTCTGGGAAAATCACCCCCGAGCGCTATCAGGTTATAGTAGGCGATCAGCTTGCCGCTACTGATGACTGGCGACTCCCTTCTGATTTGACTTTGCCCGTCAGCGGTAAGTCTGTCAGCGGTCAGTCTAAAGGACGTACTCCACCCGATTTAATTCAGCAGGTCGCCTATCTTGCTCGCCATTTGGAAAACAGTTTTCATGGCATTCCTCAGGATATTGAGTGGACGTTTGATGGTGAACAGCTGTGGGTGTTGCAGAGCCGTCCGATTACGACGCTACTCCCGATCTGGACGCGAAAAATTGCCGCTGAGGTGATTCCTGGGATTATTCGTCCGCTCACCTGGTCAATTAATCGTCCGCTTACCTGCGGCGTGTGGGGCGACTTGTTTACTCTCGTGCTCAAAGATCGCGCTGCTGATATCGACTTTTCACAAACGGCGACCCTGCACTATTCCAGGGCTTATTTCAACGCCACTTTGCTGGGGGACATTTTTATGCGGATGGGTTTGCCGCCCGAGAGTCTGGAATTCTTAACCCGAGGGGCTAAGTTTAGCCGTCCGCCGTTGGGCGTGACGCTGCGCAACGTGCCAGGGCTGCTGCGGCTGCTGCGCCGAGAAATGAGCCTGCCTCGTCAGTTTGCTCAAGCTGAAGCCGATACGTTTGGGCCTGCGCTGGCAAAATGGCGATTCTCCGTAGGAGAGGCTACGCCATCGCACCCCTTAAAAGACCTTTCTGAGCAGGCGATCGCCGAACGCATCAAAGAAATTCTCGCCCTGCTCAAGCAAGCGACTGACTACAACATTCTGGCCCCGCTGAGCCTAGCCCTGCGGCAGGCTGTTTTAAAGGCGGACTTTGCCACGCTAGACAGCAGTCAGAGCCCAGAGGTAAGGGCACTTGAGGAGCTAAAGACGATGGCTGTGCAGATGCGATTGCTGCTCCCCGATTTAGGCCTACCGTCCACCCCAGACTCAGCCACCCAAACGCCACCAACGTCCACAGCCTCCCTCTTCGCTGCTCTTTCTGAGCATCCAGAAGGCCAGTACGTCTTCGAGCAGCTTGATCGCTTCCTGGAAAAGTACGGCTATCTCAGCGAAGTCGCCACAGATATTGCCGTGCCTACCTGGCGCGAGTCTGCCCAGCCCGTTCGCGAGCTGCTGGCTCAGCATTTGTTGAGTTCTGGGGCGATCGCTCCGAACCCAAAGCAACCCATCGGCACCGGCTGGCGACATCGGCAAGTGCAGGCCCGATTGAATCTCAAAGGTCGAGTCGCCGAAGTGTACGACCGGCTACTGGCCAACCTGCGGTATTGCTTTATCGAAGTAGAAAGCCGCTGGCTCACCGCTGGAAAGCTAGAGTCGCAGGGCGATATTTTCTTTTTGAGCTGGGATGACATTTGCGCTCAGCTCATGCCTGCGCCGGTAGCGTCAGTCGCGCTTGCGGTTGAGCGTCAAAGTGCCGATCGGCTTCGCCTTAAAATTGCCTTAGAAAAAGCGCGCTGGGAAAAGGCAAGCTCGCCACAGCCCGATGATGAGGCTGATGGGGCCTCCCGACCTGAGAAGATCAGCGTGCCTACTTTAGTCTATGGCCAGACACCGCCCCCATTACTGTCCACAGCAAACGCCCTACTGCCTGCATCATCGGGTACGCTACACGGTATCGGAGCCAGCGCGGGACAGGTTGAAGGTACCATTCGCGTGCTAGAGGCCCTGCCTGCGTCTGCCTTAGATATCAACGCTCAGACCATCTTAGTGGTTCCCTATACTGACGCTGGCTGGTCTCCCTTGCTCTCCTGCATTGGCGGCCTGATCGCTGAAGTTGGCGGACAGCTTTCACATGGAGCAATTATCGCCCGAGAATATGGTATTCCAGCGGTCATGGATGTCAGCAATGCGACCCATCGACTCAGCACTGGTCAGCGTGTTCGGATCGATGGTCAGCGCGGAACAATCGAAATCTTGTAGATTGGTTGTAATGAACCCCACTCAAACCTATTCATCAAAAGCTTGTCAGGGCACCTTTAACGGCTCAAACGATCTCCAGCTCTTTTATCAGAGCTGGTACCCACAGCCCGCTGCTGTCGCTAATACTCGGCTTGATACCGGTAAAAATCCCGAAGCAGATAATCCCGAAGAAGATGCCTCTCCTTTACGATCTGCCCGCTCCTCTGTGAAGGGCGTTTTGGCGCTGGTTCATGGCTTAGGCGAACATTCAGGGCGCTATTGCGCTGTGGTGAAAGGGCTAACGGCTGCGGGCTACGCAATTTATGCGTTTGATAACCAAGGCCACGGGCGATCCGAAGGGCAGCGCGGCCATATTAACAGCTGGCAAGACTACCGCGATAATATTCAGGCTTTTTTACAGCTAGTACGTCAGCAAGAGCCTGACGCGCCGTTATTCTTAATGGGCCATAGCTTAGGCGGACTGATCGTTTTAGACTACGTTTTGCGCAGTGCTCAGCTTCCCCAGTTTCAAGCCTTAAATCTTTTAGGTATTGTGGTCAGCGCTCCCGCTATTCAGCCGCCGGGTGGTACGGCTCACTCTGCCAGGGTTATCTTAGCTCGGTTGCTGTCAGGCCTTTTCCCTCGGCTGTCTCTAAAAATGAAGCTGAGTTCAAGCGGCCTTTCACGTAAGCAGGAAATGGATCGAGAGATCGCCGACGATCCGCTGATTCATCCCTATGCGACCTTACGCTGGGGGAGTGAGACCCTCAATACTATTAAGTGGGTTAGGGCTCATATTGATCAGCTATGTCTGCCTATTTTGCTGACGCACGGCGATGCTGATCCGATTATTGCGCCTGAGGGTAGCCGCGAGATTTTTCAGCAGATACAAATTCCAGATAAAACGCTAACCCTGTATCCGGGCAGCTACCACGAACCCCACAATGATTTGGACGCGGATATTGTCGTTGCCGATTTAGTCAATTGGCTAAATGGCTATGTGTCAGCGGCTGTTTGAGAAGTCTGTTACTGAGAAGTCTGTTACTATAGTTCCTTGGCTGCGTCTCTAGTTCTGCGCTGGTGCCAGAAGTGATGTGTTTTATAGCACTTTATCTTTTCTTGTGATCTTTTACTTTCAACATATTGCTCTTAGGCTAGATCTGTACGCTGCGCTGCGCGCCGCAAACGGGATAGGGCATCCCCGGATAGTGGCTGAGGAGCCCGTTTATTAGCTTATGTCTTTCGAAAATCTTGGCTTGCGGGCCGAACTATTGCGTGCCGTGGCTGAGCAGGGTTATACCGACCCAACACCCATTCAAGCAAAGTCAATTCCGATTGTAATGAAGGGCCGCGACGTGATGGCCAGTGCTCAAACGGGCACTGGCAAAACGGCAGGCTTCACGCTACCGCTATTACAGCGCCTTTGCGAGGACGTACCGGCTCAAACATCAGCCGATCAGGTGGCTACCTCAAAGGCGTCATCAAAGTCAGGCGGGACACAGACGCAGGTCGGAGCCAAGCCTGTCTTGAAAAAAAATGGTGGCTCTAGTAGAGTCAGCAGCGCTGGCGGTCGTCCTATTCGAGCGTTGATTGTGACGCCTACTCGCGAGCTAGCGGCTCAGGTCGGTGAAAGCGTTAATACCTACAGCAAGTACCTACCAATTCGCGCTGCGGTCATTTTTGGCGGCGTTAAAATCAACCCTCAAATTTCTAAGCTCAGGCAGGGCGTAGATATTTTGGTAGCTACGCCGGGACGCCTGCTCGATCACGTTAATCAAAGAACCGTTGATCTTTCCCATGTGGAAATTTTGGTGCTTGATGAAGCTGATCGTATGCTGGACATGGGCTTTATCCATGACATTCGCAAAATTTTGACGTTAATTTCTGGGGATCGCCAGACGCTGCTGTACTCGGCGACTTTTTCTCACCCGATTAAGAAGCTGGCGGATAGTTTTTTGCGATCGCCCGAACTCATTGAAGTTTCCCCTAACAACGCCGCCGCTGACACCGTTGATCAGGTCGTCTACCCCGTAGACCGCGCCCGTAAAAGCGAGCTGCTCTCCTTCATTATTGGCTCTCGCAACTGGCAGCAGGTGCTAGTCTTTACCCGTACCAAGCACGGTGCCAACCGGCTGACCAAGCAGCTAGAGCAAAACGGCCTTACCGCCTCTGCAATTCACGGTAACAAAAGCCAGGGAGCCCGCACCCGAGCCCTCGCCGCCTTTAAGTCAGGAGACGTCCGTATCCTGGTGGCTACCGACATTGCCGCCCGTGGTCTAGATATTGACATGCTGCCTCACGTCGTGAACTTTGAGCTACCCAACGTCGCCGAAGACTACGTGCATCGTATTGGTCGCACGGGCCGAGCCGGTAACGAAGGGCAGGCCGTTTCGCTGGTGTGCGTAGATGAAAAATCTTTGCTCAGAGACATTGAGCGCCTGCTTAAAAAGGACATTC
>JBGTGK010000225.1:0-21842 GCA_041746795.1 Phormidesmis sp. | reverse complement strand
ATCGCCCGCCTCAAAGAAATTCGCCCCGAGCTGCTGCTGCTGCACAAAGCCCTGCTCGACTCTGAGCGCATCGTATATGAGCAAACCCACGGACGCATTGCCAATAGCGGTGAATTCTTTCGCCTGGTTATCAGCGACGATGCTTTTAGCTGGCTGCGCCCCATTTCCCAGTTCATCGTGCAGATAGACGAGCTGCTCGACCTGCGCAAAAAAGACAAAATAGAGCCCGAAAGCGCCGCTATTTTGCTTGAAAAAGCCCGACTGATGATTAGGCCCAATGAAAATTCTTTGACGCCTTTGGGAGAGAACTATTTTCAAGCTATCCAGCGCGACCCTAAAATTGCCTTAATGCACGCAGATATTGCCGAAAAGCTGAGAAAACAGAATAGCCTGGAAGAATAGCCTCAGAATAGCGCCATATGAGCCCATCGGCTTACTTAAAAACATTTGTTCTCAAATGTTTCACAAAGCTGACGGTTCGTTTCGTTTTGGCAACGTTATAGCTGGACTTGAGAAGCAAATCCTAAAATCTCTAAATTAGGTTAGATTCATTTACGATGGCGCTTCATTAGGTTGCCAAATTAGGTTCGTTTTCAGGTCACTTAATTAGCCACTTAATTAGCCACTTAAAATGATGACTCAGGTAATGCAGTCTGCTTTTGTGATCCTCGCTAGGCTGATCGTTTGGATACGGCCCGCCGTACCGATTATCTGCGCTGTCGTGGCTTGGACTATCACCGCCATGCTAATCCTCAACATCATCGCCATGGTGCGTCAAGGGGCTGCTAACGCTCGTAAAATGCACCGCATTCCCTGTGCCAACTGCCGGTACGCTACCGAAAGCTATCGCCTCAAGTGCTCGGTGCATCCAGTAGAAGCCTTTTCAGAACAGGCTATTAGCTGTCAGGACTTTGCGTCTGAGGGTTTTGCGCCTAAAGATCTTGCATCGAGCTAAAGGATTTTGCATAGCTGTGCTAGTGCGCCCTCCAAGTCTTTCGATGCTGTAATGCTGCGCTATCCAGTTGCCTTACGCCGCTTTTATAATAGAAAGTAGAAATTTATTCAAAGTTGAAGTTAGTCGGACTAAATAGGGAATATGACAATAAATAATGCTCTATAGTTCATAGAGCCATTCCTACTAGAACTATCCCGCTTCGATCAGGCAACAATAGGCAAAATAATATACATGTTTTCAATTTTCATCCTGACTCACAACGAGGAGTTAGATATTGCTGCCTGTATTGAATCAGCGGCCCTGTGTGACGATGTGATTGTGGTTGATTCGTTTAGCAGCGATCGCACCCCCAGCATCGCTCGTGAAATGGCTCAGCGCTACCCGCAACTCCGCTTCATTCAGCACGCCTTCGCAAGCCACGGCCAGCAGCGCACCTGGATGCTACAAAATGTTCCTACCCCCCATTCCTGGGCCTACATTTTAGAAGCCGATGAACGCATGACCCCGGCACTGTTTGCCGAGTGCGTGGCAGCGGCTAGCTCAGGCCAGCATGTCGGCTACTATGCTGCCGAGCGCGTCATGTTTATGGACAAATGGATTAAGCACAGCACGCAATATCCTCGCTACCAGCTCAGACTGCTCGACAAAGAGCATGTTTGGTTTGACGACTATGGCCACACCGAACGCGAAGTCATTGAAGGCTCCCACGGCTTTTTAACAGAAACCTACCCGCATTACACCTGTGGCAAGGGCTTCAGCCGCTGGATAGAAAAGCACAACCGCTACTCTACTGACGAAGCTCGTGAGACCCTAAAGCAGCTTGAAGGGGGTGAAGTTCGCTGGAAGTCGATTTTTATCGGCAAATCTGAGGTAGAACGTCGTCGGGCGCTCAAGGATTTATCTTTGCGTATTCCCGGTCGCCCGATAGTGCGCTTCTTTTATATGTACCTTTTTTTGGGTGGCGTTCTTGATGGCCGGGCAGGATTCACCTGGTGCGTGCTTCAGTCTTTTTACGAGTACCTAATTTTGCTCAAGGTGTGGGAGATGCGCCACTATGGAACGTCTGCTGTCAGTCAGTCGCTGGTAGAAGAAGCTGCTGAGCAAACGAACGCACACTCTAGCGTGGCTTAAGCGACGACGACCCTTATACGCGGCTCTCTAGCGATTTTAAATACTCTGTGTTTACGCCTGACTCACGGGTCAGGGCGATTTTACCCGTTCGGGCAATCTCTGTAATGCCAAAGCGGTGCAGCACCTGCTCAATGGCCACCATCTTACCGGGATCGCCGACCACTTCTAACGTCAGCGACTCCTCAGAGACATCGACCACGCGGGCTCTAAATATCTGCGCTAGGCCGACTACCTCAGCCCGATTGGCCCCGTTGGCTTTCACCTTTAGCAGCATCAGCTCGCGCTCAACGCTAGGCGTCTCTGTAATATCTTTTACGGCCAGTACGTTAATGAGCTTGTACAGCTGTTTCGTCAGCTGCTCAATGACGAGATCATCACCGGGCACCACCATCGTAATTCGTGAAATGCCAGGCTGCTCAGCCGGGCCTACCGCTAGGCTCTCAATATTAAAGCCCCGGCGGGCAAACAGCCCCGCGATTCGGGTCAAAACGCCCGCTTCATCTTCAACCAACACAGATAGCGTATGCTTCATTGCAAAAATTAGGGGTCTCTAGCCCGCTGCTTTAACTTTGCTATCTTATCTTGATATGGATGATATCTTAATGTCGCCAGCTATGGCTGAGTAGGGGTCTGAGCGGGCTGCGATCCAAAATCATTTGAGCCTAAGGGCGCAGTCGGCGCTGGCGAGATCGGCGGTAGGCCACCGGGTGATGATAGCTGACCCTCTGAAGGAAGAGGAATACTACCGCCTTGAGGGGAAATGCCTTGGTTTGGCAGGCTCTGACCAGAGGGCGATCCTTGATTAGGGGTTACCGGTACACCCTGCTCACGCAGCAAATCCTCTAAGCTTTTGCTGTTGCTTTGAGTCGGGTCTAAGGAGGCATCGTTAGGCAGGGTTGCTAGGGCCACGCGATCGCCCCCCACTGACCTGAGCAGATCTAGCACCTTGACAACATCCTCGTAGCGAGCGCTGCGAGAGGCGTAGAGCACAGTCGTACCGTTAGGCGCAATTTGCTTATGCTGTACCAGCACATCGTAGAGCAAGCCCAGCGGCACCGGGCTTTTATCAACATATACCTGGCCCGCGCTATCGACGCTGACATAGAGGCGATCGCGGCTATTGCCCTCAACTGGCGAACTGTTGTTGACCGATGGCAGGTCGAGCCCGATCGCCTGCTGCCGCGTCAGTCCCACCGCCGCCAGAATAAAAAACGTCAGGATGCAAAAAATCACGTCGATCATTGGCAGAATTTCTATCTGCACGTCCGACTGTCGATTATCGAGATCAAGTTTCATCAAAAATCACGCAATAAAGGGAACCACCATCCAAAACACATCCAGCTCGAACATGCCCATCGGCAACATCATCCAAGTGCCAAAAAGCCAGCAAGCGCCCGTTAAAAAACCTCAGGCTTTTGCCGCTTCGTATTCGGATCCGGCAGCGGCGACGGCTCAACCAGGGGCGAGGGCGGCACATTCACCAAATTTTCACTCAGCAGGCTAGGCTTGCCGTCGGTATAGGCCCAAGCCTGACGATACAGCAGCTCCAGCTCATTGCCCGACGCCTGAAACATTTTCGCTTGGCCCAACACAAAGCCTTGAAACAGTCGGTAAAAAGCCAGACTTACGATTGCAATAATCAAACCGGTTGCCGTGCTAATCAGCGCCTGACTGATGCCATAAGCGGTGCCTGCTGTGGCATCGCCCGCGCCCAAGTCGTTTAGGTTAATGGAGCTGAGCGATCTGATCAGGCCCAGTACGGTGCCCAGTAAGCCCAGCAGCGGCGATATGGCAATCACGGCTTCCAATATTTTTTCACCCCGGCGCATCAGCGCTAGCTCTTCGTTGGCCGATGTCTCCAAAGCCAGCCGAAACACCTCAGGATCTTGATCCTTGAGCTTTAGCGCCCCTAATAAAAAGCGACCCATCGGCAGGCCATTGCCCCGCTGAGCAATTTGATTGGCCGCCGACCATTCTCGGCGAGCGGCTTCTAAGACACGCCCTGAAACCTCTCGCTCTCGGGTCAAAATTTTAGACCAGAACCAGATCCGTTCTATGATGGTGCCTAGCGCCAAAATGGACAGAAATAGCAGCGGCCACATGGCTGGGCCACCCTGTCTAAATAGTTCCGAGATATTCACTGCTACCCTCCTACACGGCCAAACCGCTCTGTTTAAGTACCGTTAAGTACAACAATTACGCTAAACAATCACATTGAATAATTGCTCAGAGTACTAATATTTTCTGCCCTAGTGTAGTTCATAAAAGGGCTATAGCCCCGATCAACTTGTAGCTACTCTCTACGGCGCTCAGCTTACTCAATCGGGCTAATTCGCGTTAAATTATCGCATCTTGGCGGCAGGGAGCTGAAGGGAGCATGTCTAAAATTTCGCTGGCGGCGCGATCGCACACCCCAACCTCACCCATTGCCTTTCTCATTTGCCGATAGCCATTGAGCATTTCCTGCCGCTTGGTTTGATCCGTTAGCAGCGCCAGCGCCGCCTGGCTAATTTTCTCAGGCGTCGCATCCCACTGCAACAGCTCAGGCACAATCGGCTGATTTTCCATCAGGTTTACCGGCGATACGTAGGCTCCGGTAAAGCGCACGATGTACTTAGCAATAAAGCCTGTTAGATTGCTTAACCGGTAGGTGACGACCTGGGGCACGTTCATCAGCGCGACTTCCAGGTTGACGGTGCCTGATTTGTTAATCACTAGGTCTGCGGCGGCGATCGCCCTCTGCCCATCGGCTTTATCCACTAGCTGCGCATTCAGCCCGTACGCATCGACCGCAGCAGCCACCTCTGCTTTAAATTCTGGTAGCGACAGCGGCACCAAAAACGTGATGCCCGGCTGCGCCTGCTGAATTCGCCTGGCCGCCTCAAACATTCTGGGCATCACGTACTTTAGCTCTTGCTGGCGTGAGGCCGGTAGCAAGGTGACGACCTGCGCTTTCAGGTCAATATTCAGGGCTGCTCGCGCCTGCGCTTGGGGCATAGGCTCGGCTAAAATATCTACCAGCGGATGACCGACCCACCTGACGTTAGCGCCCGCTTTTTCGTAGTAAAGCGCCTCATTTGGAAAGATTGCCAGCAGCTTATCGCTGACGTTAAGTACAGCCTGAGTGCTTTTTTTGGTGGAAAGTACCCACTCTTGAGGGGCGATGTAGTAAGCGATGGGAACTTGTGGCAGGTGCTTGCGCAGGAGTTCGCCGACGGCGATGTTGGGGCCTTTGTAGTCCAACAGCACCATCAGGTCAGGGGGATGAGCGAGCAGATACTGATTGACTTTTTTTTGGGCCTTGCGTCCTGCTAATAAAAAAGGCACCGATTCAAGTAGGCCAATGGCGCTGAGGTTGACGGTATCGACCAATATTTCAGCGCCTGCCGCTGCCATCTGAGATCCGCCTACGCCTATCACCTGCACGTCAATGCCGCGCTTTTGGGCCTGTCGGTACAGGGCGCTGGTGAGCAGACCTCCCTGCAAGTCGCCAGAGACTTCTCCGGTATGAATGAATATTTGAACGGTTTGGCTCATCTGTCGCCTTGGTTAGTCGCTGTTCTTAATACTTGCCACATCACTTCCGTCGGCCTGGAACTGGCCCGCGTCGTCCCTTTTCATGGGCAGAGGCTTTTAAAAACTCATACAGATGACGAACGTGGACGTTGTCCGTCATGGTCTCTAGCTTGCTGATGGCTTCTTCGAGGGTTAAGTCCGCCCGGTAGAGCAGGCGAAAGGCTTCTCGCAGCTCTTTGTACACCTGGCCGTCGGCTTCTTTAGCAATCCCCGAACGACGTAGCAATACCTGATTGAGCCCGCGAACTCGCGATGGGTTGCCTTCTACCATGGTGTAGGGCGGTACGTCCCTTTCGATACGGCTCATGCCGCCGACCATGGCGTAGCGGCCAATATGCACAAACTGATGAACGCCAACTAAGCCGCTCAGCCGGGCGTGGGACTCAATTTCTACATGACCTGCTAGGGCGACCGAGTTGGCAATAATCACCCGGTCGGCAATTTGACAGTTGTGAGCTACATGCGAATAGGCCATCAGCAAATTGTGGTTGCCTAGCCGGGTGACTTCTCCTAAGCGAGTAGGCCGGTTGATAGTGACGCATTCGCGAATGGCATTGTCATCACCGATTTCTACTAGGCTCATAGAGCCGTCGTACTTGAGGTCTTGAGGCTCTAGGCCGATGGCGGTATGAGGAAATATTCGATTGCGATCGCCAATTTTGGTATAGCCCTCAATCACCGCATGAGCGCCAATGCTGCTATCTGCGCCAATGCTCACTTTTTCACCGATGACCGCATACGGGCCAATGGCAGCGCTCTGATGAACCTGAGCGTTGGGGTGAATCACAGCAGTGGGATGAATCAAAGTAGTCAAAGCCATGTCTCCAGCAGAGCCGCCGAGCGGGTAAGGCTAGTTGATAGATGCATAGTTGATAGATGCATAGTAGAGCGATCGCAGTTAAATTTCAGCAGGCAAGTGGACGCTAAGCTAGCTGGCAGTTGACTGTGCAGCTGATGGGGCATTTAATCCGGCAGGTAACCAGCCGATTAATCAGGCAATTAACCGGGCAGTGTCAGTCCACCACAGAAAACATCAAGATACCTTCACAAGTCAGCTGACCATCCACTTCAGCCCGTGACTTCATCTTGCCAAAGCGTAACCCCTTAATCGCAATTAGCTCAGTGGTAATTACCAGCTGATCGCCCGGCACGACGGGCCGCCGAAACTTAACTTTGTCAATGCCCGCAAACACGCACAGCCGACCGTCTACACCTGGCACCTGAGAAAGCACAATGCCGCCTACTTGGGCCATTGCTTCGACAATTAGCACGCCTGGCATAATCGGTCTGCCGGGAAAGTGGCCCTGAAATTGAGGCTCGTTAAACGAAACATTTTTGAGCCCAATCGCCTTTTCTCCAGGCACATATTCAATAATGCGATCAACTAGGGCAAACGGATAGCGGTGAGGCAGCAGCTGCTGGATTTCTTCGAGCGAGTAGGTAATTTTGGCCTTGTCGCTGTCGGTTTTTCCATTGGCAGAAAGCTTTGAAGCATCCTGCTGAGAATTAGAAGAAGGGTCAGCTTGAGTAGAGTTAGCGGAAGCGGGAGCACTGGTCGGCATAAAAATAAGCTTGGATAAAAACCCCTCACGATTTTGCCATTAGACGGTGCCTGACGCTATAAATCGACTAAAAAAAGCTTTTTAGCTAGCTCAACGTGCAGCCCATGGCTCGCTTTGTAGGCCACGTAATGAGCCCGTGGAATGTCTCCTAGCAGGCTCAAGTCGCCGATTAAATCGAGCAGCTTGTGCCTGGCGGGTTCGTTGTCAAAGCGCAGCGGTGGGTTGAGCCATCCTTTTGCACTGCACACCAAAGCGTTGTCCAGGCTCCCCCCTTTAATTAAGCCTTGCGCGCGCAGGTAGTCGATCTGGTGAGCCAGGCCGAACGTGCGAGCGGGCGCAATTTCAGTGGCAAAGCTAGTGTCTGTTTCAGCCGTAGCAGCAGGTGACCAGCTATGCCACTGGTTGCCAATGGCGGCTAAGTCGAAGTCAATGCCGTAGGTGAAGCGTAGCGCAGAGCTGGGAAATGCCGTGACAAAGGCGTCACCCGATTGCACTGAAACGGGTTCTTTTAGGGCCGAGCGCAGGATTGTGGCAGCAGGCTGCAACGCAACGCCAGCCGCCAGGAGGGTTTTGACCCATTCTTGTGCAGATCCGTCTAGCAAGGGGAGTTCAGGCCCATCTATTTCAATGCGGACGTTGTCTATAGCTAGGGCCATTAGCGCCGACAGCAAGTGTTCTACTGTCCTGACTTTTACAGTGGAGTCAATATCAGTGCCTAGCTCGGTAGAAAGCTGAGTTTGTACAACGTTTGCTACCGTTGCTGCAATCTGCGGGGCGTTTGGCAAATCTGTTCGCACAAAGTACCGTCCGGCATCGGGCTCAGCAGGCAGCAGCCGGACGGTGGTTTGCTGGCCCAGGTGCAGGCCGATGCCGGTAGTGGAGGCGATCGCACCCAACGTTCGCTGTGGCTGAGCGCCCTTTGGTACCAAACCCTCTGCGACTGAAGACTCCACCCTGCTTACCATTAGAAGCGCTCTCCAAAACCAAAGTGGAAGCGGCTACCCTCATTGCTAAGGCCGTAGTCCAGCCGGAGTGCGCCCAGCGGTGTTTGCACTCGCACGCCTGCACCATAGCCAAAGCCACTGCCCGGTTTGCCTCGCACGCCCGCTGGGTTACCGGAGACCGCGCTGCCTGAGCCTAAGTCGGTGCCGTAGTCAGCAAAAAGCGCTCCGCCTAAGAACTGGCTAAATAGCGGGAAGCGATATTCGACTGTGCCCAGCGCGTACGATTTGCCTGCGCCAACAGCGCCTTCTTCGTAGCCCCGAATAGAGTTGCCGCCGCCTAGTGGAAACGCCTCGTAAGGGGGGAGATTACCGATTGCCGTTCCGCCTTGCAGGTTGAAAGCAATCGTTTCTCGACCGTCATTGGCCCCGAGAAAGTTTACCGGGATGTAACGGCTATAGCTGCCCTGAATTTTGTTGTAGAAAATGTTGCCGCTCCCCAACGGTACCGACTGCTCGGTGCCCAATCGCGCTAGGCTACCGCTCGTCGGCGCAAGTGGGTTGTTACGCTTATCTAACACAGCCCCAAACTGTACGGTCAGCAGGTCATCTCGTCCGCTGCTGCTAGCCGACAGCAGATTGCCAGACTGGTCGCGAGGTGTCACATTGCCGTCTCCGTCTAACACCGCTACCCGCTCATACTGAGCCCCCAAAGACAGCGAGAGCCCATTATCTAACGGGCGGCTAAAGCTGATGCCGGTTCCTAAGCGGTTGATACGCGGCGTATCTCTGCTGCCGTTCTCTAATCTGACGTCGATCGGGCCGTTATCAAAGATTAGCGACGTTGCCCGACGGTTAAACAGGGTCGTCGTGTATGAAGTTCGATAGGGGTCATTGGCAATCCAGGGGTCGGTGAAGCTAACGTCAAAAAGAAAATCGCCTCGGGTGGTGACGCGGCCTTCGGTGCGTAGCTTTTGGTTATTGCCGCCAAAGTTATCTTCGCTGTAGCTCAGCTGACCAAACAAATCGCCGCGCAGGTTAAAGCCCAAAGACGCGCCGATAGAGCCGGTGTCTCGCTCGGCAATATTAACAACCATCTTTACCTTCTGCGGATCTTGATCCCCCGGATCTAGCGACAGGCGGATGTCGTCAAAAATGCCCAGGCCAAAGGCACGGCCAATGTCTTGTTGAATCTTACTTTCTTGAAAAACCTCGCCTGGCTTAGTCTCAAACTCACGGGTGACGATGAAGTCCCGAGTTTTACCCTTGATCGGATTACCTTCCTCATCAACGGTTTGGCCATCGCTGTTTATGTAGCGCACCTGGATCTCTTCGATCACGCCTTCTGCCGCAATTAGCGTAACGACGCCATCGTCACCAAGCTGCGGTGCTGCGGTTACCTGAGCGAGCACGTAACCGTTTTTTTGATACCATTCGTTGAGATCGAGCACGCCATTTTGCAAGTCGCGCAGGTTCAGAATTTTGCCGTACTGAGCGCTAAAAATTTGATCGACAACGTCATCAGGCAGCACCTGACGGTTGCGGACATCAACCTTGGTGAGCACCGGATTGGGCTCTACAAAAAACGTGACCTTGACACCTAAAGGCGTATCGGAAGGTTCCGCTCGCACGTTAGCAAAATAGCCGGTGCTAAATACGCTGTTGATGTCTTTTTGCAGCTGTGTGCGTGTCGTTGTGCGACCCGGCACCGTGCTAACTGCGCCATATACCGCGTTCGTCAGCTCATCGGTTAGCAGCCTCTGTGGATTGGAGGAGACGACCTCTACTTCGGATACCAGCACTTGAGTTTCGGGAGGTGCCTCGCTTGCGGGGGTACCTGAATTGGGCGTAGTGCCGGGAGGTACAGCGGGTGTGCCAGGCGCGTTGGGTGCAGCAGTCGTTCCAGGCGCATTAGGTGCAGCGGGCGTGCCGCCGGGCACGGGAATGGCATTAGTCGGTGTGGGCGGTATGTTGTCTTGAATTTGCACGTCACCCGGATTTGGCGCAGCGGGTGGGTTGGCCCCTGTCGGTATCTCAATTTCGTCGGTTCTAGGAGAAGTTGATCCGGGCGGCAATGGCAGCACGGGATTGCCTACCGAATCCTCACTGCCGGGGGCAGGGGCGACTGTTTGGCCGGGGCCAGGGGCGACTGTTTGGGCAGTCTGCGTCGATGAGGCTACTCCTTGCCCTGTTCCTTGCAGTAGTCGTCCTAGAGATGCTTGAGAAGAAACTTGGGTTTTTGACTGTTGCTCAACGGCAGGATCTAGGTGCTGATCTGCTTTAGCTGCCCCCGGTGCTGACAGCTGACTGACATTGCTCGCTATTGGGGTGCTGACCGTTCTGCTGGCGGTCTCAGTGGACGATTCAGCAGCTTGGCCTGGCAAACTGGCGATCGCGACCAAACTAAAGCAGGCTAAAAGAGCCGGGGATACACGCATAACCAGATCGATCCTTTTATAAGTTCACTCCTCACCGCGCCTTCACTGCCGTGATTACAAAAGTCTTTCAGCTCACCCGATTGTGAATCAGCAATGAAGGAGAATCTTTCGTAGGCGCATACGCTAGGGCCAATAGAGCCCCCAATAATTCGGCTGCGACCGATTCTACCGCACTGTCTGACAAGGTAAGAAAAATCACTGTGACAGAATAGCAGGCTGCACGGTGAGGCGGGCAGTTAGGCAGCAAGGCGATCGCAACGGTGAAACATTTGATACACCAACTTTTTACGTGCCATGGTGAGTAAAAAAACTCACTCGGCAATGAGTCCTAATGATTCCGGCTTAATGGCTGGCCGTTCAATCTGGCCATTCAATCTGGCCTTCAATCTAGCCGTTCAATCTGGCTCAAAATTCGATTTAGCACGGACTGATAGCCCTCGGCAACGTTACCTAAGTCCTGCCGAAAGCGATCCTTGTCCATGACGCGCTTGTTCTCATCTGCCTCGTCGGTATCCCACAGGCGGCAGGTGTCTGGGCTAATTTCATCAGCTAGCAGCAGTTTGCCGCTTTTGTCCGTGCCAAATTCCAGCTTGAAGTCTACGAGGGTGATGCCGCAGCTCGCAAAAAATTTGCTCAAGATGCGGTTGACCTGCTGTGCCTGGCCGATCAGCTGATCGAGCTGTGGGGCGGGGGCGATGTTCATCGCAAAAATGCGATCGCGGGTCAGCAAAGGATCGCCCAAATCGTCGTTTTTATAGTAAAACTCCACCAGTGACGGTTCTAGCTGGGTGCCTAACTTCAGCCCGGTTTGCTTGCACAGGCTACCTGCTGCCAGGTTGCGGACGACCACTTCGAGCGGCACGATGGCGACTCGCTTCACGCGCATTTCTCTGTCGCTAATAGTCTCTAAAAAGTGCGTTTCGATGCCTTTTTGCTCAAGCAGCCTATATAGATGAGTGGTTACTTTACAGTTCACAACGCCCTTATTAGCGATTTGCCCCTTCTTTTGCGCGTTAAAGGCGGTGGCGTCGTCTTTGAAGTAGGTGATCAGCACTTCTGGATCGTCGGTGGCGTAGATGATCTTGGCTTTGCCTTCGTAGAGCTTTTGGCGGTTGGCGGTTGGGGGGTGAGTCATGGCGGGGCAAGAACGAATGCGATTTGCCTATTATCGCGGATGGTGGGCAGCGGGGATGGGTTGCTTTTTTTGTGAGGATTTTCGAGCTGCTGAGCTAATAAGTTATTTGGTGGTCATCGTGTGGACGCCGTCCCAATTTTTGGCGGGGGGATGCTGGATGTATTCTTGGGCGCGCTGTAAGTGCAGCGCTACGGCTCGGTCTTGCGGCTGGATGGCTAGGGCCTGGTCGAATAGGGAAATGGCCAGATGGAATTCCCTGTTTTTGTAGGCGGTTCGCCCCTTATTGTAAACGCCTAAAAAGGCGGTGGCCTCGCTGTCTAGGGGGGCAGATTTAGCGCCGATTAGCTCGTATATTCGAACGGGATCGAGCTTGCCTTTGACTCGGATTAAGTCTAGCTCGCGCACCCAAATTTGGTCTTTGCAGCGCTCGTAGGTATGCTCGCTGAGCACGATGTCGCAGCCGTACTGCTTGGTGATGCTCTCTAAGCGGGCGCTGAGGTTAACGCCGTCGCCGATGACGGTGTAGTCCATTTTGCGCTGGGAGCCAATGTTGCCAGAGACGACTTCGCCTGAGCTGAGACCGATGCCAATGCGCAGCTCGGGCTGGCCTTTGGAGAGGCGATCGCGATTAAACACCACCAGCCTGTGCCGCATATCCAAGGCCGACTTCACCGCCGCAGCGGCATGGTTGCTCAACGGCAGCGGTGCCCCAAACACCGCCATCAGCGCGTCGCCAATAAACTTGTCTAGCGTGCCCTCGCAGTGAAACACCGCTTCTACCATGGTTTCAAAATATTCATTCAGCATCGAAACCACCTGAGCTGCCTCTAGCCTTTCTGTGAGGCTGGTGTAGCCTCGGATGTCGGAAAACAGCACCGTCACATCTTTGCGCTCACCTACCATCAGCACATCTTCACCGAGTGCCATTACTCGATCGGCTACGCTTGGCGTCATATAGCGGTACAGCGTCGTTTTCATCCGCTTTTCCTGACTGATGTCTTCAAGCACGACTAGCCCACCGCGCACGCCACCCTCTGGATCGGTTAAGGGACTCACGGTTAAGTTAATGCTGCGATTCCATCCCGTTACATGCTCAGGTAAAACCGATTGCCGATCGGTTCCCCACATGAGATAGTCCCCTTCACTAGAAACGACTAGCACGCAGCTTTCAGGCTCTGGCCGCTCTCTGTCAGGGGTGGATAGTAGGCTATTCGGCGGGGCTAGCGCCACTGATACTTTTAGGCTCTGCTCGGGGACATAGTGCCTTGCTCCGGTTTGAAGGCTGTCTTGGACGCGATCGCGCAGCTTTTCTAAAGGCACAACGTCCCAAAGATACTGACCCATGAGCGCCTGCTGCCAACCCTGGGCCGCCGCCACATTCACCCGCTGTTCACCCTCACTCAAGCCGCCCCTGTAGTTCATCGCTTCACCTACCGGGCATCCCAGCAGCTTTAGTGCCGCCCCATTAATCGTGACAATCTGTCCTGCCATATCTGTCGAGATCACCGCATCCGATAGGCTTTCTAAAATGTCCTTTTGATACTGCTTCTCGCGCGAAATTTCTTGAAACAGCTGCGCATTCTCTAGCGCAATGCCTGCCTGCGTGTTAAACGCTCGCATAAACGACTCATCAAGCTGCGTAAACTGCCCCTGTAGCTTATTAATTAGCTGGCTCACGCCCATCAGCTTGCCGTTAGAGTCAAACACCGGCATACATAAAATATTGCAGGTTCGGTAGCCCGTCTTTAAATCTGACGACACATCAAAACGCGGATCGCCGTAGGCATCTAAAATATTTAGCGTTTCAGCCGTACTGGCCACATGGCCCACAATGCCCTTGTCCGCTGGCAGCCGCAGATCTATCAGCGTATGGCTATCGGCGCTTTGCACCTGAGACCACAGCTCATTGTTTTGCTCATCTAACAGCCACAGCGTGCTTCTATCGGCCTGCATCAGGCTACGCGCTGCCGCCATTACCGACTGCAACGTCACCTCTAAGTTCAGGCTTTGCTCCATAGAAGAGATCGCCTTTAGCAGCGCCGCTACCCCTTTTTGGTTACGCGCTGCTAAGTAAAAGGACTGACAGGTCTCTAGCAAAATGCCAATAGAAGGTGCAAACCGGGCAAAGCGCTCTTCGTCTTGGGCGCTGAACGGGTCAATGCCCCTTTTGTTGAGGAGCTGGGCTACTGCCACCACTCGCCCCTCACTGCTAATCACCGGCATACATAAAATATTGTGCGTCCGATAGCCGGTTCGCCTGTCTGTCGCCTTGTTAAAGCGGCTGTCAGCATAAGCATCTGGAATAATCAGCGCCTGGCCTGTAGTGGCTACATAGCCTGCAATCCCTTTATTTAAGGGTAGCCTGATCTCCAGACTCTCTGGTGTACTAGCTGGCGGGCTCGCCTGATCGTCTTCAGAAAGTTTGGCTGAAGAGTTGGCAGAAGAGTTGGCAGAAGAGTTGGCAGGTCTGCTTTCGCTCTGAGCCACTTTTGACCAAAGCTCCTGGCGGTCTTCATCTACCACAAAAATCGTCGTGCGATCCGCCTGCAAAATCTGGCCTATTTTCAGCGTAAAGGTTTCTAGCAGCTCCTCTAGCATGGGCTCTAGCGACTGATTGTTGATGAGATCGATCACCTTGAGGAACTGCTTAAAATCGCCCGTAGTGCGCTCTAAAAAGCTAATGAAATCAGGGATGGAAAGATCTTCAACTCGCTCGGCCAAACGACCATGGCGATGTTGAGAAAGGGCTAAGAAAACACTACTCGTCGTTGACTGAGCCATGGTTATTGTGCTAGCGAAAAAATGATAGATGCCGCCCCTAGCCTTCCCAACTGCTACTATCGGATTTGCTTGTTCATCCGTTTAATATCTGTCCGCTTTCTGCCTACCTTTTAAGGGGTTTGAGATCCCATGCGCTCTGCTCTTCGACCCAATGCCTGGAAACGATACTTGCCCTTACTGCTGCTGTCGGCGCTGATGAGCTGCAATTCTTCGCGGGATGTATCCTCTAACAGCTCGCCTGCCGACCCGTCAAAACATAGCCCAGCAGCCAAAGAAGAGGCCCAAAAAGAGGCTCCAGACCCCGTTGTCAAAACAGACACTAAAGACAAGCCCAAGCCGATTGCCCCAGCCCTTAAGCCTGGCCAATACTGTTATCAGTCGAGCAACAAGGTTCAAGATATACAAGCTCGCCTCACCGTAGCGCCTAACGATCAGGTGATGGGCAACGTGCAGGGCACCATTCACAACGAATCAGTAGGCTACTACAGCAGCTATCGCAGAACCATAGATGGCACTATAGACGGCAGCAACCTCAACTTAGATGTGGCTACCTGGATTGAATACGATCAGCAGCATACTCAAGAAACCTGGCGCGTGAGCCCTGATCAGCTAAGTGCCGACCAGGACACGCTGATAAACAAAAGCTGCGATGTGGTGAATAAAGCTTTTCAAGACGAGAATGGCCTGGAAGCGAAAGATTTAACCGAGGGAGCCAATCGCGTTAAAACGGAGGCGGTTTATTTTGACGCTGGAAAGAGCAGTACTAGCGTGACGGGTTCGGTTGTAAGGGGCGATCGCGATCTCTATACCCTCACTGCTCGCGGCGGCCAGTCAATGAATCTCTCTATGACATCCTTAGAAAACAACGCTGCTTTTGATGTCGTTGATCCCAGCGGCCTCATTTTGGGCACCGAGCTGACAAAAGAAAAAATATTGCTGCCCCACACCGGTGACTATCAGATTATCGTGGGGGGAACCAGGGGAAACGCGACTTATGATTTGGCGATCGCAATTAAATAGCCCATTGGGGTCTTTATCAGATGGGATATGAAAGATACTTCTCAAAATCGGATTAAGCTCTCACAGCTACAGATTATTGTGGCGGTGGCCGAACGACAGAATTTTGGTGAGGCAGCTTTAGATCTGGGCATTTCTCAGTCGGCAGTGAGTCATGCGATCGCCTCCCTGGAAGACTACTTAGGCGTGGTGCTTTTTTCGCGAGGGCGTCACGGTGCCACCGTCACGCCCGTAGGCTCCAAAATCCTGCCCCACGCTCGCGCCGTTGTCGATAGCACCGCTTCAATTTTACGAGAGGCGGCGGCGGCTAAGGGCTTAGAAAGTGGAAAAGTACGAGTTGCCACCTTTCGCAGCATTGCGACACATGTTTTACCCAGGGGAATCAAGCAGCTTTATCAGCGTTTTCCCGGCATTGTCATTAACTTAATTGAGCATGACGATGGCCATCAGGTTGAGCAAGATCTTAGAGAAGGCCGAGCTGACGTTGGCATCATTACCCTGCCTGCGGGCAAAGGCATTACGGCCTGGGAACTGTTGAAAGATGAGTTTGTTGTACTACTGCCTCCCGACACCCAGCTCAAAGGCTCAGTGCTGACCTGGGAAGAGCTAGCTAAACAACCCTTACTCATGCCTCCGGTCGATTACGCTATGATGCGCCCCGTTTACAACCATATCAACGGCCTGGGCTACCGGCTTAACGTAGTCAACGAAATAGAAACGGACGCGGCTACCGTGAGCCTAGTAGCGCAAGGACTAGGCGGCACTATTTTGCCACGGCTGGCGGCTGAGCCGATCCCTGAGACGGTGCAGTTATATCCTTTGCCGGTACCCCTGACTCGCCGGATTGGAGTAGCAGTACTAACCGAAGCACTACAGCCGCCTGCGGTGTATGCACTGCTTGAAACCTTAAGAAGCCAATAGGAGAAGCCAGTAGAGAAAAGTCGTCTATCATGCCAGTTGTCGGCTGGGCTCTTCCCAAAGGAAGACAAAATATGCGACCTTCTCATGCAAATGATGAGAGCTAGTTTTTGTATCATACGTAACAGATCTTTAAACTGTAAGTAATCAATACAGGGAGTAAAGACCTCATGAAACCCACATTCGCTTACAATTCGTTGAGCAATCAGGTCTACTGGCCCCTACGCTCAGGCGGTTCTCAAAGAACAGCTAGCTACCAAACAGCCGACCAAAACAGATTACTCACCCAGCTGAGCAATCTGTTTAGTATGCTGGTATCGAAGCTAACCGCATCTTCTGATCCGTTTATATGGTCAACTCAGGACGCTTCAGGTCAGACCGTGTGGAATGCCAAAGATGAGACTTCTGGGAAAGTTATTCGCGGCGCTTCGGAAACAGAAATGAGAGTTTGGCTAGAAGAGCGCTATCGGTTTTAAGGGTTGCTGAAAAGCCCTTATGAACATTGCTTAAGTAGCATCTCAGCATTAGAGATGCCTATCGCAGAGGACGTAGAGCTTTACGCCCTCTGTAGCTATTTTACAGCTATTTTACTGACTTCCGCTAGGCTAGGATTGTCTGTCAACTGCTTGCCTTGTGTCTATCCTTTCGCCTATTCAAAACTGGTTCACTCAGCAAAGCTGGGAGCCGATCGCTTTTCAAAAAGATACCTGGAAAGCCTACCTCGCTGGTAAAAGCGGCATTATCCAGGTGCCCACCGGTTCAGGTAAAACTTACGGCGCAGTGATGGGGCCAATAGCGCAAATGCTGTTGGCCCTTGAAAAAGCCAATGAAAAAGCTGGTGAGCAAACAGGTAAGCCATTAATCGGGCTTCAGCTGCTGTACATCACGCCTTTGCGGGCGCTGTCACGAGACATTGAGAATTCGATTCGCAGGCCGATTGAGGAAATGGGCTGGCCGATTACGGTGGAGTCGCGTACGGGTGATACAAAAGCTTCGGTGAAGACTCGGCAAATTAAGAAAATGCCGAACATTTTAATTACGACGCCGGAGTCGCTAGCGGTGCTGCTGTCGTATAAGAATTCGGCCAAGCGGTTTGAGAACTTGCGCTGCGTGATTTTGGATGAGTGGCACGAGCTAATGGCTTCCAAGCGCGGGACACAGACGGAGCTATGTATGTCTCGCCTGCGGGAGTTGAATGTGAGCGTGCAGACTTGGGCGATTTCGGCGACGCTGGGCAATTTGTCGGAAGCGGCTGAGGCGGCAACAGGCATAGGCAGCGATCCGGTTATCATTCAGTCAAAAATTGAGCGGAAGACGGTGATTACTAGCGTGCTGCCAAAGGAGGTGGATACGTTTCCTTGGGCAGGGCATTTAGGACTGCGAATGTTTGAAGAGCTAGTGGCGGCGTTGGATATTGAGCGATCTACGCTGATATTTGTGAATACGCGATCGCAGGCCGAACGATGGTACCAAGCGCTTTTATTTGCCCTGCCCGACTATCAAAAGCAAATCGCGCTCCACCATGGCTCTATTGACTTTGACACCAGATTAGCGATTGAAGCCGGGATTAAAACGGGCGATATCAAATGGGTAGTCTGCACTTCCTCACTAGATTTAGGGGTGGACTTTCAGCCGGTGGAGCGAGTCGTCCAAATCGGCAGCGCTAAGAACCTAGCGCGACTGTTGCAAAGAGCAGGCCGATCGGCCCATTTGCCAGGCGGCACCTCTGAAGTGTTCTTTTTGCCCACTAATGCGCTAGAGCTGCTAGAGATATCGGCCTTTCGGCGAGGGCTGGCCGACGGACAGATAGAGTCCCGTCATACTTTGGATAAGCCCTACGATGTGCTGATTCAACATTTAGTGACGCTAGCCTGTGGTGATGGATTTAAAGCTAAGGAGATTTTTAACGCAGTCAAAAAGACATTCTCCTACAGGGAGATAACAGAAGCTGAGTTTGAATGGATACTGAACTTTTTAGAGCATGGTGGCAAGTGCCTGAAGGCGTATCCGCGCTATCAAAAGCTGACGGTGGAAGATGGCTTGCACATAGTTTCTACGCCGCAGATTTCGCAAATGCATAAGCTGAGTATTGGAACGATTACGGGTAATCAGCAGGTGAAAATTGCCTATGCAAAAGGCGCTCGGATTGGCATGGTAGAAGAGAACTTTGTTTCGCGGCTTAAAAAAGGAGATGTGTTCTTCTTTGCGGGGCGGCAGCTGGAGTATTTCCAAATGAAAGATATGACGCTGTATGTAAAAAACGCGAAGAAGAAGTCTAACGTCGTGCCGGTGTGGAGCGGCGGATATTTAGCGATTTCGGACTGTTTGAGCAAATATATACGAGAGGAGATTACGCAGGCGAAGGAAGGGAATGTGAGTGAGGAGGTGGCCTGCATTATGCCGATTTTAGCGGCGCAGGATCGGATTTCGCACTTACCAGGAGCGGATCAGGTTTTAATTGAATGCTGTCAAACTAGGGACGGTCAGCACCTCTATGTGTATCCCTTTGAGGGGCGAAACGTGCATGAGGGGTTGGGCTTTCTGTGGGCTTATCGGTTCTCACAGTTGGAAAAAGCAACGTTCACAGTATCGGTAAATGACTATGGCTTTGAGATTTTAGCGCCGAAAGATTACCCTTTTAAGGCGCTATTTGATGAGAGCTTTTTCTCTACAAGGAATCTATACGAGGAAATAGAAGAGAGCTTAAATATCTCTGAGCTGACACAGCGTAGGTTTCGAGGAATTTCTCAGGTAGCTGGGCTGGTGTTTAAGGGCTATCCGGGTTCAAAAAAGACGGCCAATCAGGTGCAGATTAGCTCATCGCTAATCTATGAGGTGTTTAGCAAGTACGAGCCGGAGAACTTGCTGCTTCAGCAGGCTCAAAGAGAGGTGATTGATTCACAGATGGAGACGCCAAGGCTAGCGGCTGCGCTGAAGCGGATGGAGGGTTTGGAGCTGGTGTGGCAGGATATACAACGGCCTTCGCCTTTAGGATTTCCGCTGCTGGTGGAGCGGCTGAGTTCGAGATTAACGAATGAAGGGTTGCGCGATCGCATCGCCCGCCTCAAGCAACAGTGGGACAAATGATTGAGACTTAGCCATTAAATGAGGTTTCGCCGAGAGGAAAAGGAAATCAGATCTAGCGCACGCTCCGAATTTAAATGTCCTTGCCCTGACCCCACTTACGGATTTGCCTTGGATTTAGCCTGCCATAGGACAACAGTGCCCGGTAAAATAAGTAAATAGCTCGGTGAACGGTGGTCATATGGCAGATGTATTAGTAGTTGGGTCGGGGCCTGCGGGACTGTCTTTGGCGATCGCGCTAGCGCAGCGAGGGCTAAAGATAGAGGGGCTCAGTGCGAGTAGCCCAGCGAAGCCCTGGCCGAATACGTATGGCATTTGGGCTGATGAGCTAGAGGCACTGGGGATGAGCGATTTTTTGGACTATCGCTGGCAGCATACGTCAGCTTATATGGGGCAGGGTGCGATCGCCCTCAACCGAGACTATGGCCTGCTCAATCGCGAGCAGCTTCAGGGGCATTGGCTGGCACAAAGCAAACAACATGGCATTATCTGGCACGAAGGGAAGGCGGCTGGGGTGAAGCATAACGCGAAGCGCTCTGAGGTGACGGATGAAAAGGGCAAAACCTATAGTGCGCGGCTGGTGGTGGATACAAGCGGGCATAGTCCGGCGCTGGTAAGGCGATCGCCCCAACCCAAACCCATCGCTTACCAGGCGGCATACGGCATTGTCGGCAGGTTTTCTAGTCCACCAATTGAGCCGGGGCAAATGGTGCTAATGGACTATCGAGACGACCATTTGCCAGCCCCCGAGCGACGGCTACCGCCCACTTTTTTATACGCAATGGACTTAGGCGACGACGTTTACTTTGTAGAAGAGACCTCTTTAGCGCACGCGCCCGCCATTCGATTTGATACGCTAGAGCGGCGGCTAGAGCGGCGGCTAGAGCATTCTGGGGCAAAACTGCTAGAAACGTTTCATGTAGAGCGCTGCCTGTTTCCAATGAATGCGGCGCTGCCAGATCTTGCCCAGTCGGTGGTGGGCTTTGGCGGGGCGGCAAGTATGGTGCATCCAGCAACGGGCTACATGGTGGGGGCACTGCTGCGCAGAGGGCCAGATTTAGCGCGGGCGATCGCCCAGTCCTTAGAGAACAGAAACGCCTCCCCTGCTCAAGTCGCACAGACAGCATGGCAGACCCTGTGGCCAACTGACCGACTGAGAAAGCACTATCTCTATACATTTGGGCTAGAGAATTTAATGGCGTTTAACACGCCCGAACTGCAACAGTTTTTCACGGCTTTCTTCAAGCTAGATCAGTCTCAGTGGGCTGGCTTTTTAGCCGATACTTCTACCCTGCCAGAAATTGTGCAGGCAATGCTGGTGCTGTTTGGCCGCACGTCTAACCCGGTGCGATGGGGCCTAATGAGTTCGGTGCTAACGCACGGAAACTTGCTGCGACGGACGCTAACGGCGTGAGGTTAGCCAATGAAATACGGCTGTTTAACAGTCGGCTACAGCTGTTAGATGATAAGGCGCTGTATCTACCGGATGAACAAGCGCTGTTGGTTTCGGATGTGCATTTGGGCAAGGCGGAGACGTTTCAGGCGTTGGGAATTCCAATTTCTAGTGCGATGAATCAGGAGAATTTGGCCAGACTGCGGCAGATTTACGCTCAAACTAAACCCAAAAATCTGTTTATCTTAGGCGACCTGTTTCACTCTAAAAAATCTCTTGTGCCTGAAGTTTTAACGGGCTGGGATGCTTTCTTAAAAGAGATTGATGCTCAGGTTTGTTTGATTGTAGGAAACCACGACCGACGGCTGATTGCGGCGCTACCGCCTTTGACGATGGAGTGTCAGCTAAATGCGGTGAAGCTGGGCTCCTTTTTGTTGAGCCATGAGCCGGAGATACGGCACCAAGCGGCGCTGAATATTTGTGGGCATATTCATCCGGTGATTAGGCTGCGATCGCCCACCGACAGCCTCCGACTCCCCTGCTTTTTCGTAGAGCACGATCAGCGGCGGCTAACACTACCTTCATTTGGCGAATTTACCGGAGGACACGAAGTAGATTTAGCCGAGAATACCTGCGCTTACGTAGCCTGTGAGGGGGAAGCAATTCTCTTTCAGGGTGGCTCCACCCCAACGCAGTGACTTCTCTGCGAGCTGAGGTGCTGTTTTTCCTATGAGTAGCGAATGCGCAGATCTAGCAAACCGTAGAGCAAGTCGAGATATAGTCAAATCTGGTGTACGGGACAAAATCAAGCGGCCTTCTGACGATTCTCCAAGGGAGAGGCTTCGCCAACGCTAACATCTTCGGTCTTCTCAATCCGCAGCCCATCTTTGAACTGCACACCTTCAATCACC
>JBGTGK010000224.1:0-7525 GCA_041746795.1 Phormidesmis sp. | reverse complement strand
CGTTTGCTGCGAAATCAGGATTATCTGGCGGGATGGGCGGCGCAGGTGAGCGGCTGGCTGGCGGCTGGCAAGCAGGTTTACTTTTTTATACACTGCCCCATGGAAGAGGAATCGCCTGGGATTGCTCGCTATTTTCAGGCGGCTTTGGAAGCGGCGGCGGTGCCGGTACCCTCTTTGCCGTGGAATGGGCTGGCTGAGCCACCTAGTCAGTTGGCGTTGTTTTAAGGGAGGGCACCCACGAGGGGAGCCCGTACGGGAGGATTTTGGCGGGAGCGGTGGGTGGTTAGGTCGATGGCTAGATCGAGGGCGGCTTCGGTGCTTTGCGATCGCGCCACTCCCTGCCCAGCAATATTAAAAGCGGTGCCATGATCGGGAGAGGTGCGAATAAAGGGCAGCCCGATGGTTGTATTAACGGCTAAATCAAAAGCCAATAGCTTTACTGGGATCAGTCCCTGATCGTGATAGAGCGCTAGGTAGCCGTCGTGGGCAGGCTGGTTGCTATACCAGGCTTGGCCGGGCTGTAGCCAAAGAGTGTCGGGCGGGACTGGGCCTTCTAGCTGAATATGTGGAAACCGCTGCTGCTGCTCGCTGATCCAGGGAATTAGCCAGTCTTGCTCTTCTCGGCCTAGCTGACCCTGTTCGCCGCTGTGAGGGTTTAGTCCGGCGATCGCAATTCGGGCCTTATCAAGGCCAAAGTCTCGCTGCAAGCACTCAATCAGCAGCTCTAGCTTTAGCGTCATCAGCTCGGGAGTGAGGGCTGTGGGTACAGACTTGAGGGGAATGTGGGTGGTGGCCAGTAGGGTTCGCATCGTCCAGCCGGTGTGGGGAGACTTGGCGACAAACAGCATGCCAAAGCGGTGAGCGTTAGACATTTCTGCGAGGAGTTCGGTTTGGCCGGGGTAGCGGTGTCCGGCTGCGAGCCAAGCTGATTTGGCAATAGGGGCGGTGACAATGCCGTCAAATTCGCCTGCTAGGGTGCGGGCGATCGCCTGCTGCAAGGTACGAAATCCAACTTCGCCGCTGCTGCTGTTGCCGACGCCATTTATGAGCTGGGCGGTGACGGCCTTGCTCATTCCGATATCAATAAAGGTAAGGCTGTCGGGATCTCTGAGGGTGATTTGGGGCGCAGTGGCCTTGAGGTGGGTGTAGGTGGCTTGGAGGTGGATGCGATCGCCAATCACAGTGATATCTGCCTGCTGCTCGAACCTAGAATTACTAAGCGTTTTTAGGACGACCTCTGATCCAACGCCTGAGGGATCTCCCAAGGTCACGATCAGTCGGGGCAGTTGAGTAGAACCAGAAGACATCAGAGGCATGTATGCAGCGATCGCGTTTAGTGAGCTTGCTTATAGATTCTAGACTTTTTAAAGTCTATGGGTGGGCCCAAAACGCTCTAAAATAGCAAGCGAAAGCCATGCTAACCAGGATTGTTTGCAGCGGCGTTTTTGATAAAAAAGCAGGAGATATTAAAGATGGGCGGCGAAATTTTTACAACAGCTGTGCTGGTATTTGGCATGATTTTGGTGGGGCTAAGTGTCGGCTTTTTACTGCTAAAGGTGCAAGGCGTCGAAGAATAAGGCTGGGGGTGATCGTTCGTGGCTTAGCGCTGGTATGTAACGACTTCTGCTAGACTGAGAAACATATTAAGTTTTGTTTACAAACTCTCATGGTCTTATTAGTCGTTGGCTCAACTGGCACATTGGGAAGGCAAATCGTTCGTCAGGCCCTAGACGAAGGCTATGAGGTGAAATGCTTGGTCAGAAACTTTCAAAAGGCCAGCTTTTTACGAGAGTGGGGCGCTCAGCTGGTGAAAGCTGACCTAACCGGGCCAGGCAGTCTGCCGCCCTGCTTTGAAGATGTTGATGCCGTGATTGATGCATCAACCTCAAGACCTGCCGAAAAGGAAGGTATTTACGATGTTGACTGGCACGGCAAGGTGGCTCTAATCAAAGCCGCTAAGGAAGCAGGCGTTAGCCGATTTGTTTTCTTTTCGATTTACGGAGCGGGCGAATATCCCAACGTGCCGCTAATGGAAATCAAATGCTGTACCGAAGCGTTCTTAAAAGAGTCGGGCTTAAACTACACCATCTTTAGACCCTGCGGCTTTATGCAGGGTTTGATCAGCCAGTATGCGATTCCGATTTTAGAGCGCCAGTCGGTATGGGTCATGGGCGAAGCGGGTGCGGTTGCCTATATGAATAGTCAAGATGTGGCTAAGTTTGCAGTAAAAGCGCTGAAGCTGCCCGCTGCTGAAAATGCCATTTTCCCTTTAGCTGGGCCAAGGGCTTGGGGCGCTTACGAAATCATTCGCCTGTGCGAGCGCCTGTCTGACCAGCGCGCCAGCGTTTCTCAAATGCCACCTGCCCTGTTGAGAGCAGCCCGTAGGATTGCGGCGTTTTTTCAGTGGACTTGGGACTTGGCAGACAGGCTGGCTTTTACTGAAGTGAGTGCCAGCGGTAACCTGATGGACACGCCCATGGACGAGGCATATCAGACTTTTGAAATTGATAAAAATGAAATGACCACTCTAGAGGATTACCTTCAGGAGTACTTTACGCGGATATTAAAGAAGCTAAAGGAGCTGGACTTTGAAAGCGGCAAGTCAGCAAAAAAGAAGGTGCCTTTCTAAGCTGATTTCAAGCTAATTAAGTATTGTCTTAAGAACGCCCCGAGAACGCCCCGAGAACGCTTCGAGAACGCTCTGAAAACATCGCTTTTATAGGTTCAGACACACACTTTTAAGAGCGTGCTATATTAGCTCTCGTGAGTGCCAGTCACTCAGCTGTAGCTGGCTAGTCCAGCAATGCAGTCGTTTAGGGAATTAGGAGGTGATGCCCATGTCTGTAAGTGATACATGCTTGGGTCTCCAGGTTGATGTAAACCGGCTGCGTGCCGGGGCTGTTCTCTAGAACTAGCTTTAGCATCAGATGTTAAAGCTAGATAGCTGGATTTCCTTCCGGCAGTTTGGTTTTAACCTGAAGACCCCACCAGACCGCTCCTATCTAAGGAGTTTCTTGTATTTTACAAGAGACTTCCCAAGGTGGGAGCGGATGGTTTTTTAAAGAGATAGTTCATCTGTCTACTTAGCTATTCATATTAGTAAAACTAATTGACTATATAATTTTTACTTATTTATTGTAATTCCAGGCTAATTCCTCTATATATTTTTGACGTATTTATTTTGCCTCTTTGCACTCAGCCGCTTCTTCAGCTGTGGCTTTACTCCATTTAGAGCCACACTTTTTTGAGAGAATATTTATGGCAGTCAGAGCTGCCTTAGGGCCAGTTTAAAAAAAATTGCAGAACTGGACTAAGGCTGTGATCTATCCCAAATGGATCTGCTAATATTTCTTTCAAGTCGCAGAAAAATATGTCTTAGGTCTTATGCAGATCGATAGATATTTATTCTAAAACTTGGAAAGATCAGTCAGTTTGAATGCCTTCGCATTGGGTTAGCGCCTAGTGAGCTGGGTCTTAAGATGTTCATAGCTTTCTTATCTATATAAGGTGTGAGGAGAAATTAATAATGACTACTTGGAAAATTTTGCTGGCTGCACCCGCAGCTTTAGGTGCTGTAATCGCGCTTTCGAGCAATGCGATCGCTGCTGATTCAGTTAATGTTGATGCTGCTAGCGCAGTTGCTGCTAGTGCAACTAGCGTTGATGCTGGCACTGAAGCGACCCCTACAGTGGCTGCTGGCGTTGTCACTGCTGCGCCTGTTCAGCTCGCTCAAGTGACTAGCGTTTCTGAGCTATCTGACGTACAGCCTACCGACTGGGCCTTTACTGCGCTTCAGCGCCTGGTTGAGGAGTACGGCTGCTTGGAAGGCTACCCTGACCGCACTTTCCGAGGCAACCGTGCCCTGACTCGCTATGAGTTCGCCGCTGGTTTGAACGCCTGCTTGGACGTTGTGATTCAGCTCATCGGCGAAGGCAGCGACCTAGATACCATCCGCCGCTTGCAGGAAGAGTTTGCCGCTGAGCTAGCCACCATTCGTGGCCGCGTTGACACGCTTGAAACTGATGTCGCTGAGCTACAGGCTAACCAGTTCTCTACCACAACTAAATTGCGCGGTCAGTTAGATGCACACTTGATTGTGCCTTTTGACGATGCGGATGGTTTTGTTGACGATACTGAGCAACAAGGCCCTTCTCAGGCTGCGGTTGGCACCAACCAAACGGGTGGTGGTACTGAAGCCGGTGCTACATTTGAATATCGCGCTCGTTTGAACTTTGATACTAGCTTCACAGGCGAAGATAGACTGCGGATTCGCTTGCAGTCTTCTGATGACGCTGGCTCTTTGGCTAACACCGAGAGCGGTCTAGCAGACCAGAGCGGTCGTCGTAATGGACTGGAAGATAACGTTGGTTTAGACGATGTTTACTACAGCTTCCCGATTGGCGAGCGCATCAGCGGTATCATCGCAGCTAACAGCGTTGTCACGGACGATTTCGTAAGCAGCACTATCGTTCCTTTTGACGGGCCTAGCGTCGCTGATGCAGGTGGCCCTGAGTTCTATGACCTGTATGATGGTGGCAACTTTGGAGGAGGTGCTAACATCGCTTTTTCTAAGAACCTTGTTTTGGATCTGGGCTATTCCTCAGACTCTAGCAACATCAACACTGGCGCCGGTGGAATTGGTGTCAACGGCAGCTATATAGCTCAGCTTAACCTGCTGACTGATGGCTTCCTGAACGCAGCCGTTACCTACATTGGTGCTACTGATCCTAACGTTGGTCAAGCTGACAGTACTATTGCTGGTTTGCTGAACTTGAGCTTCGGTAACTTCCAGGTAGGTGGTTACTATGCTTCTACCGATGCCCAAGGTGGTGGTGACTTAGACTCCTATATGGGTGGTGTTGCGATCTCTGACTTCTTAGGTGCTGGTAACGAGCTTGGCGTATATGGTGGCATCTCCCCTTCCTTGAACAGAGATCCTCTATTAGTTGAAGCTTACTACCAGATTGCTGTGAATGAGTTCTTCACCTTTACGCCTGCTGTTATCTATGCCGATAACGATTCTGGCATCGGTAATCAGGACAACTTCTACGGTGCTCTCCGCGCTACTTTCAAGTTCTGAGCTGAGACTACGTAGTTACAGCCTTAGTTGACTGAATGAGTTGGATAAAAGGGTCTTGCAGATGCGAGGCCCTTTTTTTATGATTTTTGGGTGTGGAGCGATCGCGGAAACTGCTCAATAACTGCTCAATAAGATCGCCTGCACATTAATAAACAATCCCCACCGTAGAACCGGGATATAATAGAGACAGGCGATCTTTGGCCTGCTATATATCGGAATGTTTGTGGAACTATCCTGCAAAAGTGAGTACGCGCTGCTGGCGCTCATAGAGCTGAGCGTGCATTACAGTAAGGGTGAGCCGCTGCGGATTTGTCAGATGGCGACTGAGCAAAATATTCCTGATCGCTATTTGGAGCAGCTATTGGCGACACTGCGGCGAGCTGGATTTGTGAAGAGCCAGCGAGGGGCAAAAGGGGGCTATTTACTCACGCGTGAGCCCTGGAAGGTGACACTGCTGGACGTGGTGAGCTGTATTGAAGGCTTTGAGGCGAAGGCGAAGGAAGTGAAGTCGCCGACGACTGCGGAGGGTGCGGTGGTGGGCGAGGTGTGGCAAGAAGTACGGCAGGCGGCAGAAGATCGGCTGGAGAAGTATACGCTGCAAGACTTGGTGGATAAGCGGAATGCTCGCCAGCAAGTGGATTTGATGTATTACATATAAGACTCATGAAAATTGCTGATAATGTGACTGAGCTGATTGGGCATACGCCGATGGTACGGCTACACCGGATTCCTGAGAGTGAGGGGTGTGTGGCGCAGATTGTAGTGAAGCTGGAGGGAATGAATCCGTCGGCTTCGGTGAAGGATCGAATTGGCATTAGCATGATTGAGGCGGCTGAGGCGGCGGGGGATATCACCCCAGGGAAGACGACGCTAGTAGAGCCAACCTCAGGCAATACGGGCATTGCGCTGGCGATGGCGGCAGCAGCGAAGGGATATAACCTGGTACTGACGATGCCGGAAACAATGAGCAGTGAGCGGCGGGCGATGCTGCGAGCCTATGGGGCGAAGCTAGAGCTAACGCCGGGATTGGAGGGCATGAGCGGCTGCATTCAGCGGGCGCAAGCGCTGGTGGATGAGCTGCCGGATGCTTATATGCTGCAACAGTTTGACAACCCAGCGAATCCGGCGGTGCATCGGCGTTCGACGGCTGAGGAGATTTGGCAGGATACGGATGGGCAGATAGATTTTTTGGTGGCTGGCGTGGGGACAGGCGGCACAATTACGGGCGTGGGTGAGGTGCTTAAGCATCGTCGGCCTGGATTTAAGGTGATAGCGGTAGAGCCGGTGAACAGTTCGGTGCTGGCAGGGGGAAGACCTGGGCCGCATAAAATTCAAGGGATTGGGGCGGGGTTTGTGCCAAAGGTGCTGAACCGGAATTTGATTGATGAGGTAGTGGCGGTCAGTGATGATGAGGCTATTTCATTTGGCAGGCGGCTGGCGAAGGAGGAGGGAATTTTGTCAGGGATTTCGAGCGGGGCGGCGCTGTGTGCAGCAGTGAAGGTGGCACAGCGGGCTGAGAATGCGGGGAAGCTGATTGTGATGATTCAGCCGAGCTTTGGGGAGCGGTATTTGAGTACTCCGCTATTTCAAGATCCGGAGCCAGTGGGATGAAATCGGCTTAAAATAATGGGTGTGGTAAATACTGATTAGGCTGTGGCTGACCATTATCAAGCTGACTACTATCAATCTGACTATTATCAGACGCTGGGGATTGCGGTTGAGGCAAGTCAGGCCCAGGTGAAGCAGGCGTATCGCAGGCTGGCAAAGCAGCTTCATCCAGACGTACAGGGCGAGAAATCTGCCCGTGGTGGGTCTGATCATGACAAAATTGCTCGGGTGAATGCAGCTTATGAGGTGTTGGGCGATGTGAGTGAGCGGCGGCGGTATGATGCCCAAAGAGAGGCCGGACGGCGATCGCACCTAGAGTCGGTAGCCAACAGCCGGGCTACCCGCAGCGCCAGCGCACAGCAAGCATATCGAAAGCGCCCTCCCGTTGCGGATGCCACTATCGAGCAGTGGTTGCGCGGGGTGTACAACCCAACTGACCGACTGATTGGCCAAATTATTAAGCCTTTAAAGGCCGAGGTCAGAGCCCTGTCGGCAGATCCTTTTGATGATGAGCTGATGGCGGCTTTTCAGGCTTATATTGAGACCTGCCGCGAGGCATTGGAGAAGGCTCAGTCTAAGTTTAAGTCGATGCCGAATCCGGTGGGGATGGCAAGTGGTGCGGCGAATTTGTATTACTGCTTAAATCAGCTAGAAGATGGGATAGAAGAGATTGAGCGGTTTACCTATACCTATGATGACAGCTATTTACATACGGGGCAGGAGCTGTTTCGGATTTCGGCGGGGCTGAGGCGGGAGGCGAAGGCGGAGATTAAGGCGGTGCTGTGACTTCGGCTGCGCTCAGTCAGCGTGATCATTGGGGCTGAAGCGTGATCACTG
>JBGTGK010000223.1:0-11443 GCA_041746795.1 Phormidesmis sp. | reverse complement strand
CAATCAGTTTATCAATCTGGCGCGCCTGGTACTCAGCAACTGTGGCAAAGTGTTGGTGTCGGCACTCTAGCCGATGGCCCAGGCAGCAGCGCCACCACTCGGGTAACCCAATCAGCCGCTCAAGACGCCTTAGGCGAATGGCCTGACGCTCATACACAGCAGTTGCTGCAACAGGCAGGCATTGATAATGCTGCCCTGAGCGGAAGTACAACCGAAAGCAATACCGATCAATCCGCTGTTCAGGTACTGATCGGCTTTTAAGTAGGCTGACATTCTTAGACTGTAGATGAGCTTAGCTGACTGCATTGCCCCTGTCCCCACTTTGGGGCTCTGAATCAAGATGCGTCCAATCTTTGCCGCACGGGCGATCGGAGGCTTTCGGGTCGTCCGTGCTCCCTCAATGTGGGGGCTGGGGGGGCAATGTAGTAATTTTATCTCGCATTCAGTTTAATGGTGTACGCCTACTTAGTTCAAACCTCAATTCTAGCTAAGCCAACTCATCTCCAACTTATCGTCTTAGACAGGAAAATTCTCCTCGTTTGGAGGGGTGCCCGCACCCTTGGGATGAATTGGCATTTTCTGTTCGCTTAAACCCTTACTCACTTTTCACGCTTAGGAGAATATTATGAAATTTTCTGTTCTTTCTCTAGGATTGCTGTCTTTATCCGCCATGTCAGTGCTGTTCACACCGGCTCAAGCTCAAGCTCAGTGTGTGGGTGTAGATGTGCCCACACAAATCGCCCTGCACGGCCCCAACGACGAAGTTAATCAAAGCAGCGAGTCAAACTTCCAGGTCGAACCGGGTTGTTCTGGCAGTACCACGGTTCATACAGGTACTCAGGTGTATACCGGCTATGGCGACTTTAACCAAGCGCAGACAAACGATCAATATTTAGGAGGTACTAGCGACCAAAGTGGCTACGCAGATTCCCCCGGTGAGACAGGCCCGCTGTTGTTTTCTGTTCCTACCCAGGTCAATCTAAACGTGCTGCCTGATCCAGCCATGCTGGACTACTACAGCGGCTCCTATGGCACAGGCGACTATAGCCAGTAACTATAGCCAGAACCCTTTATCTCTACTCAAGTTGTCTTTTCAGGAGGGCGCTATGAGCCTACCTATCCTATCTGCTCCAGGCATAGCGGTGTTGTTAGCAACCATCGGATTGTCTTCAGCCGGACTCTCTACTGAACAGTCAGTAGCGGCTAAACAACACGCCCAGACCATACGCATCACCGACTCCACAATCGAAGTGACTAGGGACGAGCCAGCCAGCTCTGTTCTCATTATCAATAGTCGCGCCTCCCGTCCCTTTCGCCAGCAGAGCAGCTTACGAGCAGCTCGTTTAACCCAGCCCTATACGCTCACAGTAGAAACCACTGGTCGAGCAATTAACGCCACTGTTAAGGTCGATGGCCAAACGATTAAGACTTTAACGAGTCAGTCTGAGTCAGTTAACCTGTCTCCTTATCTGTCGGCGGGCCGACATACCATTGAGATTTCAGGCACTTACTCGCCTTCTTCTGCTAATGTCCGAATGTTACTATCAGGGCCAGGAACGCAGACATCTCAACAGGTCAGTGGCGGTGGCACCCTGAGCCAGACCTTACAAATTTCAGTACAGTAGCAGCCTGGTTATGATCGATCCAGCGTGCAGTGAGCCCTGATGCCTTTTGTATCAGGGCTCATATTATGTCGTATGAAAAAAATATGAGCCCTAACTAACAACAAAAAGGTTAAGGCTCATATTCTATCAACGTTTTGCGGTCAGTTCTGAAAGTTCAGCGATCGCTAAGTCATCGGGTGGCAGAGCCTAGCTGCCGAGGCAAAAACAACAGACCCAAGGCCGTCACCAGGCTAAATGCCCAAAGCGGAGAGGTTTCGGGTACTTGCACGCAGGCATCTACTGCGCTGGGTGCTTGAATGCAGGATTGGTTACGGGTGTTGATGCGTAGGGTGAGCAGCGTTGGTTGTGAAACGGTTTGGTCGAAGCGGCCTAAAAAACTGAGGTTGCCAATTTCTTCATTAATACCCGGTAGCAGCTGTCGAGTACTGCCTAAAATTTGGCCGTTGGTAGTGACCTGTAAAGTCTCATTGTTGCTCTGATCAAAGGGGCTAGTGTTAACGCTGGCATCGAGCGTGAAGAACTGAAGTATGGTTTGGTCGGGTGCTAGCAAAGAGAGAGAGACGTTTGATTTAGCCGTTGCTCTTTCTAAAACAGCGTCAGCGGTGTTGCGCAGAAAGGAAGCGATTTGAAAGTCGAATGAGAATGGCTGTTGGGGGGTTGCTAAAAACTGGGCGAAAGCGTTTGAGGTGATTTCAGATTTGCCAAAGTAGCCCGTGCCCTCGCCTTGCGATCGCGCCTCAAACAACCCATCTAATCGTGTTTGCTCATCTGCAACAAAATTTAAAGTACCGTCAAACTTATTGTTTACTGAGCCTTGACTAGTCTTGGCGATCGCATCGGTTACCAAAGTCGAATCCTTGACTTCGGGCAGCCCGTTCAGATTGTTGAGCGTTAGATGGCTTTCAGAGAACGAAAAAGCGGCGGCTTTAACAGGGACAGCCCTAAAAGCAACGCTGGAGAGCACACAGGCCGCTATAAAACCGAGACGATAAGCAGATTGAGTCATTATTTTAAGCGTGATTTTACCTTGCAATATTTTAGTACGTGGGTAATTATCCACTAATGCACATTTCACTGCATAATTTGAAACGTTCTCCCTAATCAATAGTGCGGACACAATTATGAGAAGGCTGGCATAGCCCTGAGTAAACTACCCCTGTTAAGGTGACCGTTTGTACTAGTAATTTAGGACAATGACCAACGAAAGAATCAGGCTTTGCGGCTTCGGTTCTTGCTATTTTTCTAAAAAAAAACAGACAGCAGGTATGAATTTCTGATTTTTAAAGACTGATCGCTGAAACGACCGTAAATCAACGATAGTACATTTGATCACCTTAACAGGGATACCCTGAGTAAACTTAAGACACCTGCTTCCCAAAGCGGGCGGTATGCAGTCAAATTCCGTTAACTTGGACAATACCAACCAACGTTAGCAAGCATAAAAAAAGCAGAGCCGGAGCCCTGCTTTTTATCGAAGCTATCAAAAATCAGTAGATGCGTTGACCAAACTTTAAGTCCGCTAACCGCAAACTAATATCAGAATAACCCGGATTGGCCAAAAGGGTTAAGTAAGTTGACTAACCCAGTGCAGCAGCACCGCCGACAACTTCCAGAATTTCCTGAGTAATCGCAGCCTGACGTGCCTTATTGTAAGAAAGCGTCAGCGTTTTCATCAGATCTTTAGCATTTTCGCTAGCGCTGTTCATCGCCGTCATTCGAGAGGCTAGCTCACTCGCTGCCGACTCCTGCATCGCTCTCAAAATTTGATTGTTGAGATACAGAGGCAGCAGCGCATCGAGAATTTGAGCAGGATTTTGCTCAAAGAGCATGTCCTTCGGGAACTCGCTAACTTCAGCGTCAGGAGCGTCTTCACGCTCTACGGCGATGCGGCCATCGCGGCTGGTAAGGCGGAAAATTTCATCGTCTTGAGCTTCTAAACCCTGGGGATCTAAAGGCAAAAGCGTCTGAGTGACGGGCTTATTGCTAATCAAAGATAGAAACTTGGTATAAACCAGCTCTACTCTGTCCACTGATTCTGAGAGAAACAGGGACAGCAGCTCTTCAGAAATAGTAGAAGCTTCATCCGCTGTCGGAATTTGCTCAAGTCCACTGTATTTAGCTGCGATCGGCGCTTTACGACGCTCAAAGTATTGGATAGCCTTGCGACCGACTAATACATAGGTGTATTCAAGTCCTTCGGCCTCCAGCTCTTTAGCCCGGACTTCGCCGCGTCGGATCACGTTGGTGTTGTAGCCGCCACAGAGGCCGCGATCGCCCGAAACGACCAAAATTGCAACTTTCTCAGTCTCGCGCTGCTGCAAAAGCGGCAGATCAGAGGTATCTTCAAACTTAAGCCTGCTCTGCAAACCGTAGAGGACCTGGGCCAAACGATCGGCAAAGGGGCGAGTCGCGTTGACTTGAGCCTGAGCGCGGCGCACCTTAGCGGCGGCGACAAGGCGCATTGCTTCAGTGATTTTGCGCGTATTTTTGACCGACTGGATGCGATCGCGAATTATTTTCAAATTAGCCATATTGTTTTCTGTCGAGCCGCCAAGCTTTGGGTTTGATCAAAACCTGACGACTCATGCGCGTCTCCCTACGCTGCCAAGAATGCCTGCTTGCTCTCACTAATCGCCTCTTCTAACAGTTTGGTGGCGCTGTCAGTGAGCTGCTTAGTGCTCATAATTTCATCCACAAACGCCTTCTTGCTGGTGTTCAAGTAAGCAATTAGCTCCTCAACGTAGTCAGCGATTTTCTCAACGGGAATGTCATCGAGCTTACCGTTAATCCCGGCGTAGATTACCGCTACCTGCTCGGGCAAAGAACGCGGGGAGTACTGCTTTTGCTTAAGAATCTCACGCAGACGCTGACCGCGAGCAAGCTGAGCCTGCGTGGCCGGATCTAAATCAGAGGCAAACTGGGCGAACGCCTGTAGCTCGTCAAACTGGGCTAGCTCCAGCTTCACCTTGCCCGCCACCTTTTTAATGGCTTTGGTCTGCGCCGCCGAACCGACTCGGGATACCGAAATACCCGCGTTAATCGCAGGCCGCAAACCTGAGTTAAACAGATCGGAAGAGAGGAAGATTTGACCGTCGGTAATCGAAATTACGTTGGTAGGGATGTATGCCGAAACGTCACCCGCCTGAGTTTCGATAATCGGTAGCGCTGTCATGCTGCCTTCGCCTAGCTCGGGACTGAGCTTAGCGGCCCGCTCTAGCAAACGCGAGTGCAGATAAAACACGTCGCCAGGGTAAGCCTCACGACCAGGCGGACGCTTGAGCAGCAAAGACATTTGTCGGTAGGCTTGGGCCTGCTTGGTCAAGTCATCGTAGATAACCAGCGTCGCTTTGCCCCTGTACATGAAGTACTCAGCAATCGAAGCGCCTGTGTAAGGTGCCAAATACTGAAGGGCCGCTGGGTCGTTGGCGTTAGCTGCAACCACAACGGTGTAGGCCATTGCGCCTTTTTCTTCTAGCAGACCAACTACCTGAGCGACAGAAGATGCTTTTTGGCCGATGGCAACATAGACGCAAATCACGTCCTGATCGGCCTGGTTAAGAATGGTATCAATGGCGATCGCCGTCTTCCCAGTCTGACGGTCACCAATAATCAGCTCACGCTGACCCCGACCAATCGGAATCATCGCATCAATTGCTGTAATGCCCGTTTGCAAAGGCTCATAGACCGACTTACGGCCAATAATGCCGGGCGCGGGAGACTCAATCAGGCGAGTTTCAGTGGTGTTAATATCGCCCTTGCCGTCAATCGGCTGACCTAACGTGTCAACCACTCGGCCTAGCATGGCTTCGCCAACCGGCACAGACGCAATTTTGCCGGTAGATTTTACCGTGCCGCCTTCTTGAATCTGACGGCCAGTACCCATCAGTACCGCACCGACGTTGTCTTCTTCGAGGTTAAGAGCAATGCCCGCCGTGCCGTCTTCAAATTCCAGCAGCTCACCAGCCATGGTGTTGTCTAGGCCGTAAATGCGGGCGATGCCGTCCCCAATTTGAAGGACAGTCCCGACGCTATCGGCTTTTACACTCTGGTCATACTCTTCTATCTGCTTCTGAATAATGCTGCTAATTTCATCTGGTCTGATGCTTACCATGAGGATCTCGCTCTCCTAACTACCGATTATGTACAAAAAATGATCTAAAGATGCGGACTGAAAAAAAGTAGAAGTGGCCCCGAAGAAATGAACTAAGCTGCGCCTAGCTGCAAGCCAATCCGACGAAGCTGTCCGCGTATGCTGGCGTCCAACACCTGAGAGCCAATTTGAATCACCACCCCACCAATCAAATCGGGGTCAATTCGAGACGCTAGCTCAACGGATTTGGCCTCAGTCATGCGCTGAACTTTTTGGCGCACGGTTTCTTTTTGCTCGTCACTCAGCTCAACGGCTGAGACAACCTCGGCGAGCACCGTTTGATTAAGCTCACGCACTTTGGCTTGAAACTGCTGCAAAATGGGCTCGACCAAATAAATGCGACCCCGATCGACCAGCAGCAGCAGAAAGTTTTTGATCTGCGGGTTGGCCTCGTCGCCTAGCACCTGGCACAGCACAGCCTTCTTGGCATTATTGTCGGTAATAGGGCTCGCCAAAAAGGCCGACAGCTCATCTGATTCCTTCAGCAGATTGAGCAAATCAGCGACCACTTTGCTTAAGGCGTCAACCGAATCTTTAGACTGAGCAATCGACAAGAGGGCTTGGGCGTAAGGATCACTGACCTCTGAAGTAGCAGTATTCATGGTGTTATCTCCTAATCTCCTAGCTGTGCAATGCTTTGGTCAACCAGCTGAGCCTGCTTTCCTTCGTCGAGGATTTGGGGGAGGCGCGATCGCACCTTATCCATCGCCATCGCCGCAACGCGCTGACGCAGCTCCTGCATCACCTTATCCTGCTGAGAAGACAGATCCTGTGCAGCAGACGCCTTCAGCCGATCAATGTCTTTAGCCGACTGCGACATAATCACCTCGCGAGCGGCTTCGGCATTGGTCTTTGCCTCAGCGCGAATTCGCTCCGCTTCCTTCTTAGCCATCTGTAGCTTTTGCTGCTGCTCAGCTAGTTCCGAAGCGGCCTGCTTTTGCCGTCCCTCTGCTTCTGTAATGGCAGCCTCAATTTCTTCACGACGCTCCTTGAGCTTGCTGCCCAAAAACCCCTTGCCAAAATAAACCAGGACACCAATAATGATGGCCAGGTTTATTAAGTTGGCTTCGAGGATGTCGAAATGGAAGCCAAATCCCTTAGTTTCTGAGGCCAGTAGCCCCAACGCTTGCGTTAACACTTTCGATACCTATACTGCTTTCACGCTGCTAGGCTGCTGAGCCCAACAACTTACCCAAAATTTGCTCACTTAAAGCGTCCACTTGCTTCTCAAGCTGGCTCATAGCCGCTTTTTTTTGCTCGTCTAGCTCCTTTTGCACCGCTTCTCGCTGAGCCGCTGCTTCCTGCTGAGCTGTCGCTTCGTGTCCGGAGGCGATTTGCTTGGCCTCAGCCTGAGCAGATTCAATTACACCTCGCGCCTCACGGCGCGTATCTGCCAAAGATTTTCCATACTCAGCTGCCAAGCTCTCAGCCTTGGCCAATCGTTCTGAAGCACTTGCCTTAGTGCTGCGCACATAAGTATCGCGCTCATCAATTGCCTCGCCCAAAGGCTTGTAAAACACAACGTTGAGCGCAGCAATCAATAGCAAAAACTGAATGGCCATCAAAGGGAGCGTGGCGTCTAAATCAAACAGCCCACCCGACTTTTCAGCAGTTTCAGCGGCTTCGACAGCCAGTAATGTCAGTCCCATCCACATGTTCTTTGTTCCAACAGTTCTTCGTCCTAAACTTCTAGCCCTAGACCTCTAAGAGTTGGCGGGGAAAGAGCTCGGCCCTTAGCCCCGCCTTCGCTTACTTTTACAAAAAGGCCTTACGCGAAGGGGTTGGCAAACAGCAACACCAGTGCCACAACCAGACCGTAAATAGTCAGCGCTTCCATAAAGGCTAGGCTGAGCAGCAAGGTGCCGCGAATTTTACCTTCGGCTTCAGGCTGGCGGGCGATCCCTTCTACAGCTTGACCAGCCGCAGTACCCTGACCAATACCAGGGCCAATTGCGCCTAGTCCAATCGCCAAACCAGCTGCAATGACAGAAGCGCTAGCAATAGTCGGATCCATGATGTTCTTCCTTTTTATGTTTATGAGTGTCAGCTAGAGTCTCTCATGACTTTTTTTAAAGTCATGGGATTGAGACCCATTGAGAGTGAGATTTATGAGAGTCTCTATCTCTCAAGGAGCATTGATTGCTCCTCTATATCAGGGCGCTAGCAAAGATACTTATGCTATATCCATGCTGCATTCCCTCATACTGGACAGCTAATGGAAACTTTGCCGATTAAAGCAGCACATGCCTAATCAAAGCGGTTATTCCATAAAGTTATCCATGCTCTTCTCCACCGTGGCCTTCTAGAGCTTCGCCAATATAAGCAGCGGCCAGGGTTGCAAAGATAAGCGCCTGAATTGCACTGGTAAATAGGCCCAGCGCCATGACAGGCAGCGGTACAAAGAGAGGAACTAAGAGTACCAGCACGGCAACCACCAGCTCGTCTGCCAGAATGTTGCCAAACAGACGGAAGCTCAGGGAAAGAGGTTTGGTGAAATCCTCTAAAACGTTGATTGGCAAGAGAAACGGGAGGGGCTCAATATACTTTGCAAAGTAGCCGAGTCCGCGTTTGCGAAAGCCTGCATAGAAGTAGGCCAGCGAGGTGAGCAGTGCCAATGCAACGGTTGTATTAATGTCGTTAGTCGGCGCGGCTAACTCAGCGCCGCCCGGAATACTAATCAGCTTCCACGGAATGAGTGCGCCTGACCAGTTAGAGACAAAAATGAATAAAAACAGCGTGCCAATAAAGGGTACCCAGGGCCGATATTCCTTTTCGCCAATCTGGTCTTTGGCCAAACCGCGAATATACTCTAGCGCATACTCCATAAAGTTTTGCAGGCCCGATGGCACCCGCTCTACTTTGCGAGTTGCCAGAAAGGACACACCGATGAGGAGCGCCGCTACGAACCAGGACACCAAAAAGACCTGACCATGAACTTTTAAACCCCCCAGGTTCCAGTAGTAGTGATTGCCCAGTTCGAGCTTGGCCAGCGGCCCAGCCAAAAGCGTAGAGTTTATAGAGTGCAAGGTATTAAGCATTGCCGTTATTAGGTATCAGTAGGATGTGCGCGCACCGAAGTACGCAAAAAAGCTGAAAAGTTGCTTGGCTCAAGGAATCATTGGCCCCTTTCTGAGAGGGTTTTTTGGAAAGATCTCTTTAGGATCAAGATCCAGAATTAAGATTCTGGAGATTTTACAGAAGTTGGCCTCATAGAAGTCCAAAGGACAAATGCAATAATCGCAGCTTTATAAGTCAAAAAGCCTAAAAAGACGGGTATTACTTCTACTTGCTCCCATCTGAGAGCAACAATCATCACGCCTGCAAAGACCGCTAGTCGCCCAGCACTTGAGTTCTTTTTTTGACGGCCAATGGTACTGACATTTTTGCCCAACATCTTTAGGTAAACTACGCCTGCACAGGCACCTAGCGTGTAGTCAAGTGCGATTGGCAGAGAATAAAAACCCCAAACAAAGGGAAAGATGAGCGCCCCAAAGACCACGGTCAGCCCAAGCAGATTTTGCTGGAGGTGATAGAAGTCTTGCATGGATCCTTCAGACGGCGGCAGCAAAATGCCCTCCGACTGAGGGAACTGAGCTTGTTCAACTTCAGCAGGATTGGACTGAGTCTGTTCCGGCTGGGCTGGCTCTGCTTGCTGCTGATTTTTCTGAAGCAGCTCTGTCTGATTCCGTTCAGACTGGATAGTCTGAACGGCTGCTGGAACTTCTTTTGTCAGCCTGTCTCTAATTGCCATCGGTTGGATGGCTAACAGATTCAATCCAAAATATGTTCCTGGCGCTTTAGTCATTTTGTCAGAAGTCACAGCGGCAGAATGCGGGAAAGAAAGTGCAAAAAAGTTCTTCGAAACCGATTGATTTGAAACAGGGCCAAGCTGTATCCAAACCAAGGCAGATCATATCACGGCAACAATACTTAAGAAAATGTTTTAGCCATAGAAGCTGCATTATTTTCGTGATGTCGCTAACATAATGAGCTGCCGACTTTGAAGTGATCGCACCATCCCCAACCCCTCGTCTCGCCCAATTTCCATCCCTTCAAGGATCTCTGTCAAGCTGCCAGACTGTCCCGGATCGCACTTTTCTAAAAACGCAAACTCCGCCTCTGATATAGAGACCACCTGATAGTCGAAGTTAAAAAAGCTGCGGCTAGGCCAGCCTTCCATACAGGCATGGCGTTCAGGCACAGCGCTCAGCAGCCTTTCATCATTTGTCCAGTCCGTTTTCTGTAAAGGTGGACGGCTAAGGAAAAATTCGTAGTGCGTAATTTCTGGATCGAGCAGTTCGATTAGGCGATAGCGATCGCGCTCCGCCAGCCCGTCAGCCCTTTCCATCAGTTCTGGCGCACTGCCCACCAACCGAGACAAATCCCAGTACTGTGGATTCGAAAAGCCAACAAAGCCTAGCCCTGAAGCGTCAATCAGGTTAAAGAGCGTCTTAACGCTGTAGTCAATCTCCTGCGGATGCACGTACATATCGGCAAAGCATTCGTCGCGGTGATTTTCTAACGCCCAGCGCGTTTCTTCCCGTTGGCGCAGTCGGTTTTGCTCGGGTAAGGAGGCGAATAAAGTGCGGCCCACCTGAACGCCGTCTGTGTAGTCGCCGCGCCGATTGCCCTGGAGGAGGGCGATCGCCTCTTGCGTCAGCTGAATTTCCCATCGGCCCAGCTCTGCATAGACAAATATATGGAGAATGCCGCCCGGCTTGAGCTTGGTAGCTAGCGCCTGAATGCCTCGAATTGGATCGGGCATGTGGTGCAGCACGCCTACACAGTTGATCAAATCGAACTCGCCCGGAATTTGCTCGACATCGTAAATGCTGAGGTTATGAAAAGTGACGCGATCAGCGCCTGACCTTTGGCAGCGTTCTGTGGCGACCGCGATCGCACCCGCACTCAAATCCATGCCAACGACTTCCGCCTCAGGATTCAAATGCACTAGGTACTCTGTCCCTACGCCGGTACCACAGCCCGCATCTAAAATTCGCACCTGATTGGTCGCAGGCTTACGACCTGAACAAAAGCTGTAGGCACTTGGCCAGTGCCACCGCCAGTTGTAGCCAGGCGGCGCTTCATCTAGCAGCGGCTCTGGTGGAAAAGGATAGGTATCATAAAGCCTAGCAACTGCCGAACTAACCTTCTCAACGTTCGCGCTCGTCTCGTTACTCATCTGGTCACTCGTCTGGTCACTCATTTTTAGCTGCTTAATATATAGAGGCTGTTTCTATAGCATCGCCTAAAGAAGTCCCGGTAGCAGTCATAGCAGGCTCACCGAAACGAAATTCAAAGAAATTAAAAGTTACAAAATTTATCTCTGCTCTCAGAGAGTTCACCTGTCTTCTATGATCTAAAGAGAAAGGAGTAGAGCTGTATGACCTTAGGCGATCGCTCAAACAATACGGTTCTTAACAATCCCGTAGAGGCCTTTCCAAATCGTTTTAGGCTATAGATCAACCAAGCGATCCATTTAGCTTTTAACTAACGACCTAATTCTTATATAGGGAGTCTTTGAGAACCCATGACAGTGACAGCTAGCGGCGGAAGCTCTGTAGCGCGGCCCCAACTCTATCAAACCCTGCCCGCTTCGACGATTGCTCAAGCGGAGCAAAAAGACCGTTATATAGAGCGCACCGAACTGGGTGAACTCAAAACTTTC
>JBGTGK010000222.1:0-5912 GCA_041746795.1 Phormidesmis sp. | reverse complement strand
TGGCCGCTGAGCAGGGCGGCAATTGCGCGGTGACTAAGCCGGGTGAAATTTACAGCTATAGCGACGTCACAATTGTGGGCATTACTGACTTTCCTAGCCGGATGGCGAGCCAGTCGAGTCAGCTTTACGGTACGAACCTATACCATTTGCTCAGTGACATGGGCGGCTCAAATGAGTACAGAGTGGACTTAAAAGACGAGGCCGTGCGGGGGGCGCTGATTACCTATGAAGGTGAGGTGACATGGCCCGCGCCAAAGCCAGAGCAGCCTCCTGTGCCACCTGTGCAGCCGCAGGCTTTAGCTGAGCAGGTTGTGGTTGAAAAGAAAAAGCCTTCGCCGGTTGTGAAGTGGCTAGGCTATGGAGCGCTGGCCTCGGGTGCGATCGCCATCGGCCTAAGCGCGCCCCCTTCTTTCCTCTCACACTTCACCGTGTTCATACTGGCTTGCTTTGTAGGCTGGCAGGTGATTTGGAATGTGAGTCCTTCGCTGCACACGCCGCTGATGAGCGTGACGAATGCGATTAGCGGGATCATCATTATTGGCGGGCTGTTGCAGCTATCGGGGGATTGGACGACGACGACTGTTTTGGGCGCGATCGCCATCTTAGTCGGCACCATCAACATTTCAGGCGGTTTCCTGGTGACCCAGCGAATGCTGAAGATGTTCCGCAAGTAATTTTTTGCTTTAAAAACTGGCAATCAAGGAATTAACCTAATGTCCAATAATTTAGTGACGGTCGCCTACATTGCGGCCATTGTTCTGTTCATTTTAAGCCTGGGTGGACTGTCCAACCAGGAGACGGCCAAGCGTGGCAACCTGTACGGCATTATCGGTATGGCGCTGGCCATTGGGGCAACGGCGCTGGGCGCTGGGGTGACCAACTACGCGGCGCTATTTGCGGTGATTGTACCGGGCGCGATCATCGGGGCGCTGCTGGCTTCGCGGGTGGAAATGACTGAGATGTCTGAGCTGATCGCGGTGTTGCACAGCTTTGTCGGACTAGCAGCGGTGCTGGTGGGTGTGGGCAACTATTTACAGCCCCACTTACAGCTCGAATCAGGCTTGGTCGGCGCAGAAGAAACTATTCACATGATTGAAATCTATGTGGGTGTGTTTATCGGCGCGGTGACCTTTACGGGCTCTGTAATTGCGTTTGGTAAGCTGAAGGCGATCATTAGCAGTAAGCCACTTATGCTGCCAGCAAGACACTTGCTAAACATTGGCTTATTAGCCGGTACGGTCGCGCTAGGCTTCGTATTTATGGGCGCACAAGGCACAAGCGGGCTGCCTGCTTTGCTCGGCATGTGTGGCTTGGCTGGACTGCTCGGGATGCATCTAGTCGCGGCGATCGGAGGTGCAGACATGCCGGTGGTGATTTCGATGCTAAACAGCTATTCGGGCTGGGCGGCGGCAGCGGCGGGCTTTATGCTCTCGAACGATTTGCTGATTGTGACGGGCGCGTTAGTCGGCAGCAGCGGTGCAATCCTCAGCATCATTATGTGCCAGGCGATGAATCGCTCTTTTATCAGCGTGATTTTGGGCGGCTTTGGTCAAGGGTCTAAGTCTACAAGTTCTGGGAGCGCTGCCAGTCACGGTGGGGTGGCAACTTCTATCACTGTGGAAGACACTGTGGAGCTGTTGAATGAGGCGAGCAGCGTCATTATTACACCGGGCTATGGCATGGCGGTGGCCCAAGCGCAGCATGCGGTGGCGGATATTACGAAAATTTTGCGCGATCGCGGTACCATCGTCCGATTTGGCATTCACCCCGTCGCTGGTCGCCTGCCTGGACACATGAACGTTCTGCTGGCAGAAGCAAACGTGCCCTACGACATCGTTCTAGAGATGGACGAAATTAATGACGATTTTAGGAATACTGACTTAGTGCTAGTAATTGGCGCTAATGACACCGTAAACCCCAGTGCATTAGATGATCCAACTAGCCCAATTGCGGGAATGCCCGTGCTAGAAGTGTGGAATTCGGCGAACGTGGTCGTGATGAAGCGCAGCTTGTCGGTAGGCTACGCTGGAGTCGATAATCCGCTGTTTTCCAAGGACAATTCGCAGATGCTGTTTGGTGATGCGAAGGCAAATGTATCGGCGATTTTGGCCCAGATGCAGAAAGCCGATACCAAAGTACCGGCAATGGTAGGCACCCGATAGGGACACCTGATTGACCGTGACCTTGCAAAATGCAGGCACCTGCATTTTTAGCCCAAACTGTAAAAGGGAGATTTCGGACAGTTTTTTGCGTCCGGTCTCCCTTTTAAGTTGTTGGGCACTCGCTGGGGCTAGGGCGGGATAATGACGGTATTAAGGGTGTTTGGGGCTATCCCATGTCTATTTTGAAAAGATTTAAGCAGAACGATCGCCTCAGGCGTTTTCTCCGCTGGGCCATATGGGGGGCGTCGCTATTTTTTATTGCTCAAACGCTGATTGACAACTGGTCAGCGGTGACAGCGATTAAGCTGACAGAGGCGAGCTGGGCTTGGCTGGGGCTGGCGTGGGCGATTTCGCTGCTGGCGCATGGCTGGGCGGGCTGGGTGTGGCACTGGCTTTTGCAGGCCTGGGACTTGCCGCTAGGCGGGCCTTGGGCGATCCGAGTGTACCTGTTTACCAACGTTGCTAAGTACCTGCCTGGCAATATTTGGCATTTTTACGGTCGCGTGCGAGCGGTGCGGCAGGCTGGCGGAGGGTTGGGCCGGGCGATCGCTAGCGTAGTTGCCGAACCGCTGGTGATGGCGGTAGCAGCAATAGGGATAGGGGCGCTTACCAGCGATCTACTTTTGGTTGTGTCCTATCTGAAAGATGTCGGCCCAGAAGGTCACGCCAATAAAATAGGCAGCGGCCCGCTGTGGACGCTAGGGCTGTTCATTGTGTGGCTAATCGCTCTAATCCTGCTACACCCGCGCTTGCTAAATCCGCGCCTGGCCAAAATGAGCCGGTCAAAGGCGAACGGGTTAGCGATCGCTCAAAGGCGAATCAAGTTTGGCCCAAAGGCAGGCCTTTCGAAAGCAGAGACTTCACGAGTGAGCGAATCCGTTCTCGCTACGAAGGAGATTCCAAAGGAGACTGCTGAGGCACCTGAAGAGGACATTAGCTCAGCGCCAGAACCGCTCAGGCTAAAGCGCTATCCTTTAAAGCCTCTGCTGGGTGAGACGGGGTTTGTGCTGGGGCGATCGCTGGGCTTTATTGCTACGGTCGCGGCCCTAACGCCGCTGAGCCTAGCCGACTGGCCTGCGCTAATTTCGGCTTTTAGCTTGGCGTGGGTACTGGGCCTGATTGTGCCGGGTGCGCCGGGTGGGATCGGTATATTTGAGGCTAGCGCGATTGTGCTATTGAACGGGCAGTTCCCCGAGAGCATTGTATTAGGCAGCGTGGCCTGCTACCGACTGGTGAGTACGCTAGCCGAAGTGGTGGGTGCTGCGGGTGCCTGGCTCGCGGGACAGAAGAACGCTTATGAAGGCAAGCGTTAATTTGGCGAGACGCTCGTTTGCTAAGTGCATTTGGTGGATTGCTGCGTGGATTGCTGTATGGATTGCTATAGTTCGAAGAGTTAGTAGGCTAGATTGAAAAGTCAGTATGTCTGCATCAAATGGCACGGGGTCAGGGAACACGGCTGATGATAGTCGCCGCATGTGGGTAAGCGGTCGTCATGTGGTTTGGTGGCTGCTGTTTTGGTTCGCGATCGCGTTAGCGATCCGCTTCACTCACCTCGACAGCAAGCCCGCCTGGATGGACGAAGTCTCCACAGTGCTGTTCAGCTTGGGCAACTCCTCACGGCTCATTCCCGTCGGCGAAGTGATTAGCCTCGACCAAATCCTGCGAGCGCTGCACGTTACTCCAGGCGCTACCGTCAGAGATGTCGTGGTTAACCTGCTGAGCGAAAACAACCACCCGCCTGCTTACTTTGTGCTGGCTCACTGGTGGATGCAGCTTTTTCCCAGGCCGGATGGCTATGCGTCTTTATGGGCCGCTAGGGCATTGCCTGCCCTATTAGGCGCACTGGCCGTTCCAGCCACTTATGTATTAGCTAAGCTAAGCTTTCGCAGCGCCTCTTTTGGTCAATCGCGATCAATCGGATTAGTCTGCGCAGCACTGATGGCTGTATCGCCCTTTAGCATATTTTTATCGCAGGAAGCCCGTCACTACACGCTGGCCATTTTGATGATAATTGCCTCGCTGTGCTGCTTTGCGTTAGCGGTGCAGGCGGCGGCACAGCGTAGACCACTTGGCTGGCTCACGGTGCTGGCCTGGGTGGTCATTAACACGCTGAGCGTTTCAGTACACTACTTCTGCGGCATTGGCATTTGCGCTCAAGGGCTGGTGCTGTTGGTTGTGCTGGTGCGCCAATGCTCAAAAGATTTTTATAGCTGGCAGCGGGCTCCCTGGCCCAGAATTTACATTGCGGGTGTCGGCTCACTGGCAGGCGCGTTAATCTGGCTGCCTGTTCTGCTGAGCTTTTACGGTAGTCCGCAAACAACCTATATTACGTCTGCCCCAGGCAGCTGGAAGTTTTGGCTCAATCCGATTGTGCAGTCTGCGGTGGGCTGGCTGTACGCAATTATGGCACCCATTACTAGCATCTATGGTGGCTGGCTAGGGGTAGCTGTGGTGGTACTTTCTTGTTGTTTGCTGCTGCTGTTGTATGTGCCGTGGATAGGCGTTAATTTGGGGCGATCGCTTCAATTCCAATGGGCTCAGCCGAGCTTGAGAATGGGATTTTGGGCCATCGGGGGCTTCTTTGTAATGGGCAACCTCCTTTTCTTGATCATTTCCTACGGTCTGGGCTTTGACATCACGCGAGGCCACCGCTATAGCTTTGTTTATTTTCCCAGCACCTTGGTTTTAGCAGGCGCGGCATTAGCCCCCTTTTGGCCCTCTTTTTGGTCGTCATGTTCTGACCAAAATTCTTTTGAAGCCCCTTTTGATCTCTCTATCGAAGCTCAAAAGAGTGAAGCTCAGAAGTTCAAAAAGGTTAAGCTTTTGTTTCTCAAGCGCTTTATTAGTGGTCGTGCTTTTGTTGCAACGGTGATTGTTGTCGGATTTCTTGGTACTCAGGTAATTGTCAACGACTTAACCCATCTAAAGTTTTACAAGGCAGACCGGCTTGTAAATCTTGTTCGAGAGACTTCTACGCTGCCGGTAGTGATTGGCATAGATGCGACCGTGAGCGATCAGCCTAGTGTGATTGGCAACGAAATTGTATCAGTGGCCTGGGAGATTAAGCGACAGTTAGATGCGGGAATATCTTCAGAAAAATGGGTGAGAGAACCGAAGTTCGTGATTGCAGAAAGAAACACCGTTACCCACAGCGATCCCGTCATTCAGCTAATTAAAAGCTTAAAAGCCGTTCCTCGTCCGTTTGACCTGTGGCTGCTAAATTTGGAGGCATCTTTAGAGAGCGAAAGCTGTTTGCTTGAGAGGCAAGGAGATAAGGGCTCTTACTACTACAGGCACTTTGTCTGTGAACGGTAAAAAGAGGCTGATTTTCCAACCGTTTGGGGTGGGCTAGTAGTATAAATCGATCGGTATAAATCGATCGGTTGAACCATAAGTCGTCTTTAGCGCTGCTTATCTTGAGCTGCGCTAATGATAGCGACTGGACAGGGCTTTGTTGCACCAATATCCTGAAACCCTTGATACGCAATAGTTCTCAATACATATCGTTAATGAGAAACCCTTGATTTATAAGGCTTCTGCCATATTGGTGCAACAACCCCGTTGAATTGTAGTTTTTCGTCTTCTCATTTTACATTAATACAGTTCGTATTTCATGAGCTGGCAGAGTAGCTGGCCGTTGTACACCGGGGTGCGTGAGGCTGACTTAAGACCGATGTTACTCGAAAGTGCTTTATTCCCGCTGATGACGTAGGCCGTCCAGCCTTTGAATCTTTGCTTCAGCACGTTGCC
>JBGTGK010000221.1:0-1782 GCA_041746795.1 Phormidesmis sp. | reverse complement strand
CTATCTCAAAGGCTTCCAGCCCAGTTGCTATTGCCAGTGCTTGAAAGCGATCTGGCCGTTTCTGCTTCAATTCTTCCAGGGTGGAAGCCGCATAGCGCAGATTTTCCTGAGCCATGAGATTGGTGTACAGGTTGTCGTTAACAACAGTGTTATATTCATCGGGGCCAGTAACGCCGTGGATACAGAACTGACCGTTTTCTCGCTCGGCAAAAAAGCCTAAATCGCGCCACAGCCTGGCCGTCCCAATCAGCATTTCTGCGCCTTCCTCATAGAGAAAATCCTGATCTCCCGTGATTTCTACATATTTTTTCAGGCCAAACATGATGTCGGCGTTGATATGGTATTGAGCGGTGCCAGCTTCGTAATAAGCAGAGGCTTCTTCCCCGTTGATGGTGCGCCAAGGGAAAAGTGCCCCTACCTGGCTGACGGCTTCGGCCCGCTCACGGGCTTTGCCTAAAAGAGCGTACCGGAATCTCAACAGGTTTTGAGCCAGGTTTGGATTGGTATAAATAAGAAATGGCAGCACATAAATCTCGGTATCCCAAAAATAGTGACCTTCGTAGCCCTGTCCGGTGAGTCCTTTGGCAGGCAGTCCCAAGCCGTCGGTGCGGCTGGTCGCCTGAAAAATGTGAAACAGGCTAAAGCGAATGGCCTGCTGCACCGCCTTTGTCTGCTCCTCTATTTGATCCTCTGTCTGTTCCTTTATCTGACTATCAGCCTGGCTATCAGCGTCTTGGCTACTGGCCTGGGCATCGGTTTCCATTTGAACATCGCTGCGCGACCAAAAGTCATCTAAGTACGCTCGCTGACTCGCCAAAAGATCTTCAAAGCTTTGCGCTGTTGCTCGGCACAGCGATCGCTGCGCCCGATTACACATCTCCTGGGTTGAAGAGCGCCCCGAGGTGTGGTAGGTCATGTATTTGGTGAGTCGGATGGGCAGGCCTGCTTGCGCATCTACCGCAAAAACAACTTCGCCGCTGTCTTCTGTGCATTCACGGCTAATAGAGACAGCGCACTCGCTGGCAAAGGTGTGATCGATTCCACAGGCCAGCATCAGTTCGCTGCTATGAGTTTTGTGAGCAAGAATGACCTGACTATCCTCGGCGGTGCATGCCTGAGGCAGCAGCACTCGATTGGCAAACTCTTTAGTTTGACGCGGATCGCCGTAGTTTGCCGGTTGATGATTACCTGAGCTATCAGGTTCGTAGTGAACCTTAGAGACAATTGCTATAGGCGCATCAGCATCGATCGCGGTGACTTCGTAGAAAATGGCGGCTAGATGGCGATGCTCAAAGGAGACTAATCGCTGAGACTTGATCGAAATTTGCTTGCCAGCAGGGGTTTTCCAGATAATCTCTCGGCTGAGCACACCGGCTTGCATGTCGAGCGATCGCTCATAGCCCAGCAGATGAGCAGCAGGCAAATAAAAGGCCTCGTCATCTACATACAGCTTAATAATGCTGCTGTCTGGCACATGCAGCATAGTTTGGCCGACCTTAGCAAAACCATAGGCTTCCTCAGGATAAACAATCGGCCAAGACTCGTAAAATCCGTTGATAAAGGTACCGCTTTTGTGTACCGGGTCGCCTTCTTCAAAGCAGCCCCGCATCCCTATATAGCCATTGCTCAAGGCATAGAGCGTTTGGTTGTGCGTCAGTAAAATGTGGGATAGGCTGTGAAATCGTTCCATGACCAGCGATCACATGCTAGCCCTGCCCTTTGAGCAGCCGTAGTTTTCTCACGACTATGTTGCCAGATCCAGTTGAAATAGCCAATTGTTAG
>JBGTGK010000220.1:0-17672 GCA_041746795.1 Phormidesmis sp. | reverse complement strand
AAACGCTTCTATCCAGTCTTTCTCTTTTAGCTTTGCCAACCCTCCCTTTTTATGAGCGCTTTTCTCAACAATCCAGCCAATTTGTAAGCGCCCGTCCCAGGAAGGATAGAGGGCAAACTGGCTATCGGGCTGCAAGCAGGCGATAAAGGGCGTTTCTTTTGCAAGCGAGGCAGGCGCAGGCAGCTTGAACCACAGCACATCGAACTGAGCCGGTGACGAGGTGATGTCTAGTCCGGCTAGCTTTCGCAAGCGAGAATAGCGGCCATCGCAGGCGATCGCACAATCTATCCAAAACTCCTTACTTTCGCCACCGCAAATCGCCCGCACGCCCGTGACAGCCCCCAATTCATCCCGCAGCAGCTCAGTCACCTGCCAGCCCGAATAAAACTCAAAGTTCGGTAGCTGCTTAGCCTTTTCTACAATCGCTCTCAGCAGCGCCCCTTGATCGATAATCTGCGTTGCCAGCCCATCCTTCTCAGGCTCTATCACTCGCATCCGCCGCTTCCCGCCCACATAAAAGTCCCAGGACGTGAGCTGCCGTGCCGGAATCGACTCAAACGTCTCTTTTAGCCCCATCTGATACAGTGCATCTAGCCCGGCAGGCATTAGCCCTTCGCCTCGAAACACCCGTTCAAAGGCGGTTTCCTTTTCTAGCAAAGTGACTTTCATCCCCTGCTGAGCCAGGAGCAGAGCGGTAGCTGCACCCGCTGGGCCAGAACCAGCGATCGCAATATGTTTCATAAGATATCTGCCATAATTTGAAAGAACATGCAGGAATAGCTAAAACCTATGGTTGGTACAGTAAGCCCACCAAAGCTACAGACGGGGGAAAAAAAAGTTGCGTTGCACCATCTCACATGGCAGCAATATCAACAGATTTTGACTGCGCTACCTCAAACACGCGCAGCCAGGATTACTTACTCACTCGGCACCTTAGAAATATCAATGCCCTTAGAAGATCACGAGCAGGCCAGTCAGCTAATCGGTCTGTTCATCCGTATCTTAGTAGTTGAGCTAGGCCTCAAAATAAAGTCTATGGGTTCAACCACCTTAAGCAGAGAAGATTTGGATCGCGGCGCAGAACCTGACAACGCCTACTACATTCAAAACCAGGCGACGGTCGCCGGGCGCAGCGTCAATTTGGAGAATGATCCGCCGCCTGACTTAGTAGTAGAAATTGACATCACGCATACTGACCTTGATAAAACCAGACTCTATGCGGCAATGGGCGTTCCTGAATTTTGGCGCTTCGATGGCAGAGTATGGCGGATTTATTCTTTACAAGACGAAGGCTACGCTGAAGTTGACAGCAGCCCTACCTTCAGGCTCATCGAAAAAGCTGATTTGTACAAATTTATAGACCAAGCTCGACAGGATGAAGTAGAAGCAGAAATCTCCTTTCGCGGTTGGATTCAAAAGAAAATGATGAACAATGCATCATGAACAGCAGGCCCAACTCTGAGGCCTACTGCTTCTAAGGCCCACTAGGACGGATTAGGCCTCGACGTACTAGGCATCACCGGCACCGAGCCCTCTTCAGCAAATGAACCGGAGCCGTTGCCCTGATAATACGGTTGGTTTCCATTATGGTCGGGGCCGGGCCTATACTCTGATTTGTCAGTCAGCTGCTTGACGATAATGTACAGAATTGGCACTACAAACAGGCTTAAAAACGTAGCTACCAGCATTCCGCCAAAGACGGCAGTCCCCAATGACTGACGGCTTCCAGCACCCGCACCCGTAGCAATTGCCAGCGGAAAAATACTGCTGAGCGTAGAAATTGCCGTCATCAAAATAGGCCGCATCCGCTGCTGAGCGGCTTCTAGGGCGGCTTTGGTAATTGAGCGTCCCTGATCCCTGAGCTGATTGGCAAACTCCACAATCAAAATGGAGTTTTTGCTGGCTAGGCCAATCAGCATGACCAGGCCGATTTGGCAGTAAACGTCGTTGGGCAATCCTCGCAGGGTCTGAGCTAGCAGTGCGCCAAAGACCGCTAGCGGCACCGCGAACAGAATAATTACGGGGTCTACATAGCTTTCGTACTGGGCGGCTAGCACTAAAAAGACAAGGATAATTCCCAAACCGAAGATAACCGGGGCCTGATTGCCGCCTTCGATTTCTTCTAGCGCTGTACCTGACCACTCATAGCCTAAGCCTGCGGGCAATACCTGAGCGGCCACGTCTTCCATCGCCTTAATCGCCCCCCCCGAACTCACGCCTGGAGCCGGTGCGCCGTTGATAGCAATAGAGCGAAACAAATTGTAGTGGTTAACGGTTTGTGCGCCTACGGTGTCGGTAAGGGTGATCAAATTACTCATGGGGACGAGGGCATCATCTTGCGATCGCACGTACAGCTTCTTGATATCGTCTGGCGTAGAGCGATACTGCTGATCGGCCTGGACAAACACTCGGTAGGTGCGGCCCTCTAAGTTGAAGTCGTTAACATAGCGCGAGCCTAAATTGGTTTGCAGCGTGCTAAAAATGTCGTCGATATCAACGTTTAGCGCTTTGGCCTGGTCGCGATTAACGTCAATGGCAATTTGCGGCGTACTGGCGGCATAGGTGCTAAACACGGTCTGAAGCTCAGGGTTTTGGCTCGCTGCGCCCATAATTGCGCCCATGCTCGCCACCAAGTTATCGAGCCCGGCGTTGCCGCGCTTGTCCTGAAGCTGAAACTCAAAGCCGCCAAAGCTGCTGAGACCTTGAATGGCAGGCGGATTCACCGGTAGAATTCGAGCTTCGGTGGTGCTCAACAGCGGGCCGCGCACCCGATCGATAATGCCTAGGGCTGAGCTCTCGTAGCCCTGGCGATCGCCCCAAGGCTTAAGCGTGGTAAAAATCACGCCGCTGTTAGCCGTATTGCCGCTAAAGCCGAAGCCACCCACGGCAAAGGTCGCCCGCACCTCTGGCTGCTTGAGCAGCAGTGCTTCTGCTTTTTTCATCACCTCGCTGGTGTAATTGAGCGAGACGCCCTCTGGCCCCTGAATCAGGGTGATGAAATAGCCCTGATCCTCATCGGGTAAAAAGGCGGAAGGGACAATGGTATACAGCCAGCCAGTGAGCACCAGTGAGACGACAAAGGCGCCCAAGACAAAGGGTTTGAACCCGGTGAGCGTGGTGAGGATATCGCCGTAGCGATCGCGTATCCAGTCCAACCCGTGATTGAATGGGCCAAACACTTTTGCCCGCCAGCCCGTCGGCTCTCCTTTAGGGCGAAGCAGCAAGCCTGACAGGGCGGGCGTAAGGGTGAGGGCATTGAAGGTGGAAATGGCGATCGCAAAGGCAATCGTCAGCGCAAACTGTCGGTACAGCGCCCCGGTAGTGCCAGGGAAAAAGGCCACCGGCACAAACACCGCCATCAGCACCAGCGACGTGGCAATCACCGCGCCCGTTAGCTCACTCATCGACTGCATTGCCGCCTGAACCGGCGGCAGACCCTGCTTGTTGATTTTGGTACTAATATCTTCAACCACGACAATGGCGTCATCCACCACCATGCCGGTTGCCAGCGTCAGGCCAAACAGCGTCAGACTATTAATGGAGAAGCCAAAGACTTTGATAACGGCAAAGGTGGCAATCAGCGAAACGGGAATCGTGATCGATGGAATCACGGTCGTGCGCCAGTCCTGCAAGAAAATGTAGATGACTAGCACTACCAGGGCGATCGCCTGAACCAGCGTCCACAGTACGCTCAGCAGCGACTCCTGCACATACTCAGTCGTATCAAAGCCGATGCCATACTCCATTCCCGGCGGAAAGTCCGCCGATAGCTCGGCCATCGTTTTTTTGACCCCCGCCGCCACCTGTAGCGCATTACTACCCGGCAGTTGAAAAATACCCAAGCCAATTGCGGGCTTGCCCCGAAACCGCAGAAACGAGCTATAGCGCTCGGCCCCTAGCTCCGCGCGGCCCACGTCTTTGAGCCGAACCAGCTGTCCACCTTCTCCCCGCTTCAGCACCAAGTCTTCAAACTCATCCACGTTTTGCAAGCGACTCTCTGCCCGCAGGTCGATCTGAAAGTTCTGATCAGTCGGGGTCGGCGGCTGACCAATTTGCCCCGCACCCACCTGAATATTTTGCTCATTAAGGGCGTCCACAACATCGTCAGCGGTTAGTCCACGGGTGGCCAAGCGCTGCGGGTCGAGCCAGAGACGCATCGCGTAGGTGCGCTCACCAAAAATCTGCACGTTACCAACGCCTTCTACCCGGCGCAGCGCGTCAGCCACATACAGATCAGCGTAGTTGCTGATAAAAACGTCGTCGTATTCTTCGTTGTTGGTATACAGGCTCATAGCCAGCAAAATGTTGCTAGTTTGCTTAGCAACGGTTACCCCTGTCTGCCGCACGGACTCAGGCAGCTGTGTCTCGGCTAGCGACACCCGGTTTTGCACGTCTACAGCAGCGAGATCTTTATCACGAGAAGAATCGAAGGTCACCACAATGTTGCTGGCCCCGTCGTTGCTGCTGTTAGAGGTGATATATCGCATTCCCTCCACGCCGTTAATCTGCCTTTCAATCACGGTAGTGACGCCGCGCTCAACCGTTTCAGCGTCCGCGCCAATATAGCGAGCGCTGACGTTTACCTGCGTAGGACTGATGTTGGGATACTGGGCAATCGGCAGGGTGGGGATGCTCACCGCGCCAACGAGCAGCATGATCAGCGCGCAGACGGTAGCGAAAACGGGCCGCTTAATAAAATAGTTGACGAACATGATCGAGGAGCCCTTTATATAGAGCTGACATAAGGCTGACTGAGGCTGATATAAGGCGGCGGCTGAGCCTACGGTGTCTGCGCGGTCTTTGTACTACGGTTTTTACAGTTACTTGAGTTACTTGGCCTTTTTGGAACTATTGGCAGGAGGGCTAGTAAAGCCTTCGCTACTAGAGCCTTGGCTGGCGCTTGCTTCAGGGGCGATCGGCACACCATCGCGGAGGTTAAGCAAGCCAGAAGTAATCACGGTGTCACCGGGGGCAAGCCCTTCTAACACCTGATATTCATTACCCTGCAAATCACCTAGCTTCACAGCCTTTAGCCTGGCGACGACGGACGGTGGCCCCTCTGCCTGGCTCCCTGGCTGGTCACCTGCTGGGCCCCCTGCTGGGCCTTTGGCCGGTTTGCCAGGGGGTGGGCCTTCACCTTCAGCAGGCGGATCGGGCTCACCCGGCACAAATACAAAGGTTTGTCCGCCTAGCCGGGAGACTGCGGTTGTGGGAATTAAAATGCCGGGACGCTCGTCCCAAATCACTCGAACCGTGAGCTTTTGATCGTCCTGAAGGGGCTGGTTGAGCGTGGAGAAGCGGGCTTTTGCCAGCACCGTTTGAGTCGCCGCATCGGTGGTGGGCGAAACAAAGTTAATTGTGCCGGTGGTAATCACGTTGTCCTGTCCGGCTAGCCTTAGCTCTACGGGTAAGCCTGGGCGCAGCCTCGACGCATTGCTAATGTCTACGGCAATGTTGAGGTCAAGGTCTTCATTTTGAGTGATTGTCGCCATTGAGCTGCCGACAGCTACGTAGTCGCCTAGCTTAACGGGGATATCGCCGACGATGCCAGCAATGGGCGCAGTGACGGTTTTATCGAGCAGGTCTTGCTGGGTGGCGTTGGCGCTGCTGTTAGCCTGGGCAAGAGTAGCCTGAGCCTGATCACGGCTAGCGCTGAGCGCCTTAATTTCTTGATTGGCGGATTTGAGGGCGGCCTCGGCGACAGCGCGATCGCGCACCACCTGATCTAGCTGCTCTCTGGCCACAGCGCCCCTTTGTACCAGGGTTGCCGTGCGGCCATAGTCACTGACGGTGAGCGCTAGGTCAGCCTCTACCTGAGCCTTGCGTTCTTGCGCGGCGCGAAGCTGAGCTTCGGCAGCATCTTTAGAGGCGCTAGTGGCGTTGATGTTGGATAGAGCAGCGTTGTAGTCAGCCTGCGAGCGATCGGCGCTCAGCTGCATAATTGGGTCGCCTGCTGCAACACGATCGCCCGACGAGACAAATATACGGGTGACACGGCCAGCGGCTTCGGGCTGCAAGCTCACCCCCGACTGAGAATCCAAGGTACCGACAAACTCGCTGCCATCTTCCAAAGATTCTCTTTGCAGCCGCTCGGTTTTTACGGGGATAGCCTGGGCTCCTTGCATCTCCGGTTCGCCCCGACCGGCTAGTACCCGCCACAGCGCAAAGCCGACGCCGACCGCGAGCAGCGCTAGCGCCAAATAACTTAGCCACTTGCGCGAGGGCTTTTTACGATTGGCTAAGAGCGTTTGATCAGGCGGAAAGTCAGCCACAGAGCTAGACCCCGAGAGCCCCGCTGGCACAGAAGCAGGCTGACTAGGTGGAATGGGTGGAACGGGCAGTGAGTCCGAAGAAGCGGTCATATTAAGGGTTACCTTGGCACTGATTGGCAGATGAGCGTGCTAAGCACTGAGTTTAGTCTACCTAAACTAGTCCGTTTGGTTTAGTTTTTGTGCGGGAAGTCCTTAGAAAGTACCCGGCTCATGATTTTTCTTGGCAATATACACAGCTATCGCTAGATAAGTAGCGTATACGAAGTCTTTTTTGCAAACATCTTCCTATAGGTCGAAGGTAAAAGCGCTAAAAGAAGGCCGACCGATAGTAACCCGGACAAGATTGCGAAACCTTGCGAGGCGCTATCGGTAGCGTTGAATCCCTTAATGATATTGAAAGAATTGCCACATATAGTGGTTAAATTAAATATTAAACTCGGCTCCTTGAAGCGATCGGATCTTTGTATATATTGGCCATTCACATCAGCTGATGGGTTGAATCGTTCTCTTTAAGGAAGTAAGTTTGTACTAAGTAAATTGTGATGAGCAAATTGTACCGAGCAAAGTGACTTCCTGCTTTCGTTCCGCCGTTTCAGTTCCGTCGTCTTAACTAGATGCGAAGCCAGCTTCGCGAGGGCATTTTTGTATGGCTTTTGTTGGTTTGCACATTCACAGCGACTACAGCTTGCTCGATGGTGCTAGCCATATCGATCCGCTGGTAGATCGGGCGTTGGAATTGGGGATGGATGCGATCGCGCTCACCGACCACGGCGTTATGTACGGTGCCATTGAGCTGCTGAAGGTGTGCAAAATAAAGGGCATCAAGCCGATTATCGGCAATGAAATGTACGTCATTAACGGCGACATCACCAAGCAGGAAAAGCGGCCCAAATATCATCAGCTGGTGCTGGCTAAAAATGACGTTGGCTACAAAAATCTGGTAAAGCTCACCACCGTTTCTCACCTTGAGGGCGTGCAGGGCAAAGGGCTTTTCTCTCGCCCCTGCATCAATAAAGCACTATTAGAGCAGTACCACGAAGGGCTGATTATCACGAGCGCCTGCCTGGGCGGCGAAATTCCACAGGCGATTCTCAAGAAAAGGCTAGACGTCGCCCGCCGGGTAGCGCAGTGGTACAAAGATCTGCTGGGCGATGACTTTTATTTAGAAATTCAAGACCACGGATCTCCTGAAGATCGCATTGTTAACGTAGAGATTATTCGGATTGCCCAAGAGCTGAACATTAAAGTTGTTGCAACCAATGACTCTCACTTTATCTCTTGCGTAGATGTAGAGGCTCACGACGCGCTGCTGTGCATTCAAACTGGCAAGCTAATTACTGAAGATAAGAGACTTCGCTACAGCGGTACAGAATATCTTAAGTCTGAAGCAGAGATGGGTCGGCTGTTTCGCGATCATCTCTCGAATGAGGTGATTGAAGATGCGGTTTCTCGCACGCAGGAAGTTGCCGATAAAGTAGAGGAATATCACATTCTAGGGAATCCACAGATCCCGAACTTTCCCATTCCTGAAGGCTATACGAAAGAAGAGTATATGTCGAAGGTTGCTCGCGATGGCCTAGTCGAGCGGATGAAGATCCCGAGTTACGACGCGCTAACCGACGAGTATCGCGATCGCATGGAATACGAGATCGCCATGATGCACCAAATGGGGTTTGCCACCTACTTTTTGGTAGTGTGGGACTATATTAAGTTTGCTAGAGACAACAATATTTCTGTTGGGCCAGGGCGCGGATCGGCGGCGGGCTCGTTAGTGGCTTACGCCATGGGCATTACCAACATCGATCCTGTACATCATGGCCTATTGTTCGAGCGATTCTTAAACCCCGAACGCAAATCGATGCCTGATGTAGATACTGACTTCTGCATTGAGCGGCGAGAAGACGTGATTAAATATGTCACCGAAAAGTACGGCACTGACCACGTTGCGCAGATTATTACGTTTAACCGGATGACCTCCAAAGCCGTGCTAAAAGACGTGGCCCGCGTGTTGGACATTCCCTACAACGAGTCGGATAAGTTAGCCAAGCTGATTCCCGTGTCACGGGGCAAGCCCGCCAAGCTCAAGGTAATGATTTCTGAGAAGACGCCCGCCGCTGAGTTTAAGGACAAGTACGACAGCGGTGAGCTAATTCCAGGAACGTCGGTCACCTTTCAGCGCTGGATTGACACCGCTATCACGATTGAAGGCACTAATAAAACCTTTGGCATGCACGCGGCTGGTGTTGTGATCTCAGAGCATCCCCTAGATACTATCGTACCGCTACAGCGCAACAACGATGGTTCTGTAATCACACAGTACTACATGGAAGATGTAGAAGCCATTGGCCTGCTTAAAATGGACTTTTTAGGCTTGCGCAACCTCACGATGATTCAAAAAGCAGTGGATCATATTGAGGCGCGGCACAAAGACGTGAAAATTGATCTCGATGCCCTGCCGCTAGACGATCCGGCGACTTATGAGCTGCTAGCCGGTGGCGAGCTAGCGGGCATATTTCAGCTAGAGTCCTCAGGGATGCGACAGATCGTCAAAGACCTGAAGCCTTCAGGTTTAGAAGATATCTCCTCGGTGCTAGCACTTTATCGTCCGGGGCCGTTAGATGCAAAGCTGATTCCGAAGTTTATTGATCGCAAGCACGGTCGAGAGAAAATTGAATATGCTCACGATATTTTAAAGCCGATCTTAGAAGAGACTTACGGCATCATGGTCTATCAAGAACAGATCATGAAGATCGCTCAAGAGCTGGCAGGATACTCGCTTGGGAAAGCCGACCTGTTGCGTAGGGCAATGGGCAAAAAGAAAATAGATGAGATGGAGAAGCATCGCGAAGACTTCATTGCAGGCGCAGGCAAGAACGACTTTGGGCGCAAGCCTGCTAACGATCTGTTTGAACAAATGGTGAAGTTTGCAGAGTACTGCTTTAATAAGTCTCACTCTACGGCTTACGGCTTTGTGACGTTTCAAACGGCCTACTTAAAAGCTCACTATCCCGTTGAGTACATGGCAGCGCTGCTCACGGCCATTAGCGGCGATCAGGACAAAGTGCAAATGTACATTGCCAGCTGCCTTTCGATGGGCATTCAGGTGCTGCCGCCGGATGTGAACCGTTCGGACGTGGACTTTACGCCTTTAGACAATCAGATTCTCTTTGGCCTGTCGGCGGTGCGTAACTTAGGATTAGGGGCGATTGAGGCAATTGAGCAGTCTCGCGATCAGGATGGGCCGTTCAGGTCTTTGGCGGATTTGTGCGATCGCGTAGACCTCCGATCCGTCAACAAGCGGGCGCTCGAAGCCCTCATCCTCTCTGGTGCATTTGAAAGCATAGTACCCAACCGCCAGCAGCTGATGAAAGATCTAGAGCTTGTTGTAGAATGGGCCGGGGCTCGCGCCAAAGATCGCGAAGTCGGCCAGGGCAACATCTTTGATATGCTGACAGGGGCAACGCCTAGCGCTAGCGAGTCAGCACCAACCACCGCCTTTGAATCAGCCCCTAAAGCCCTCCCGATTGAAGACTACGAGCCGCAGGAGCGGCTAAGGCTAGAAAAAGAACTGTTGGGCTTTTATATCTCCGACCATCCTCTCAAAGACGTTCAGCACTCGGCAAGAATTCTCGCGCCCATCAGCCTCGCCGACCTAGGCGACCAGCCTGAGAAAGTCACCCTTAGCGCCATCGTCATGCTCAGCACGGTAAAGCCGGTCACCACCAAAAAAGGAGACTCTATGGCCGTGCTGCAAATGGAAGATCTCAGCGGTCACTGCGAATCTGTTGTATTTCCCAAGGCATACGCTCGTATCGGTCAGCACATTAAGCCCGACGCTCGCCTGATGGTGTGGGGCAAAGTAGACCGGCGAGATGACCGCGTGCAGATGATTATTGACGATGCCGAGCCGATTGAGTCCATTCGAATGGTGATGGTGGATTTGGATCCTGCGATCGCCGGAGACATAGAGCAACAGTATCGCCTGCGCAACGTGCTCAAAGTGCTACAGGGCGAAAACAAGTTCGCCGCCAAAACGCCCGTCATCGCCGTCATCCGCACTCGCGACCAGCGTCAGGCCGTTCGCTTAGGCTCACAGTTTAGAGTGCAAAACGCTGAGGCGGCAGTCGCAGCCCTGCAAGCGGCAGCATTTAGGGCTAGGGCAACGCCTTTGATCAGCGTGTAGGGCATACACTGTTAATTCCTCGCATCTACTGCTTTTCGATGCGACTATAATCTAGATAGCCATTTAGATAGCCATTATGACTCAATACTCGATTGCTCAGGCGCGCGACTGCTTTGCTCAGCTCGTGCATAAGGTTGAAGAAGGCGGTACCGTTGAACTCACCCGACGCGGCCAGCGGGTAGCCGTAATTCTATCAGCCGAAGCATACGACCGCCTTCGTCCCAAAAGGAACGCTTGGGAAGCCGTTCAGGCGTTTCGTGAGAAATATGACGTTGCTAACTGGGAAGACGATCTTGATATAGACGCTATCTTTGACGTTCGAGACAAGTCACCTGGCCGCGAGGTTGACTTATGGTAGCGGTTCGGTTTCTGCTAGATACCAACGTGATCTCAGAACCCTTAAAGCCTCAACCCAACGCTTTGGTCATCAAACGCTGGGCTCAGAATGCCGATGCTTTGGCTACAGCATCGGTGGTTTACCACGAGCTGGAATTTGGCTGCTTAACAATGCCCGACTCTCAGAGAAAACAGGCCATCACAACTTACATAGCTGAAAGCGTGAAGAATAGCCTGTTGATTTTCCCCTACGATCTTGAAGCCGCGAGGTGGCATGCCTTTGAGCGGGCAAGGCTAAGCAAGGTTGGAAAAACACCGCCTTACTTTGACAGTCAGATTGCAGCGATCGCAGCCGTAAATCAGCTTGTTTTGGTCACCCGAAATACCAAAGACTTTGAAAGCTTCCAAGGCTTAGAGCTAGAAAATTGGTTTCTCTACTCAGAAGGTTCTTCAGGTTCGTGTTGAGTTGAGTTGGCTAGGGCTGTAGCGATCGCATCCACCACCCTCCCTACTTCAATCACCTCCATCCCCACATCCCCACGCTTCTGTCCCTTTGGCACCAGCGCCCGCTTAAAGCCTAGCTTCGCCGCCTCCTTCAGCCGCAGCTCCATCTGCGAGACGGGGCGAATTTGCCCGCCCAAGCCAACTTCACCGATTAGGACAAGCTCAGGATCGATAATGCGATCGCGAAAACTAGCCGCCACCGCCACCGCCACGCCTAAATCTGCCGCAGGCTCACTCACATTCAGCCCACCCGAGGAAGCCACATAGGCATCTAGCTTAGAGAGTGGAATACCCACTCGCTTCTCCAACACTGCCAAAATCTGTAGCAATCTGTTGTACTCAATGCCAGTTGCCGTTCGGCGCGGCGAGCTGTAGCTGGTCGGACTTACCAAAGACTGCAATTCCACCACTAGCGGGCGCGTCCCCTCACAGGCAACAATCGTCGCCACCCCTGGCACATTCTCTTCTTGAGAACCCATAAACAGCTCGGAAGGATTCAGCACTTCTTCTAAACCCTTATCCACCATTTCAAATACGCCTAGCTCGTGAGTTGCGCCAAAGCGGTTTTTTACCGAGCGTAACAGGCGATGGCTAGCGAATCTGTCGCCCTCAAAGTACAGCACGGTATCAACTAAATGCTCCAAGACCTTGGGGCCTGCGATCGCCCCTTCCTTAGTCACATGCCCCACAATAAACAGCGAAATATTCTCCTTTTTCGCCAGCTGCATCAGCGCCGACGTACATTCTCGCACCTGCGCCACCGACCCCGGTGCTGAGGTCAGCGCTGAATAGAACAAAGCTTGAATACTGTCAATTACAGCCACCTGCGGGCGCAAAGACTCCAGCTCTTCTAAAATTGTCTCCAGGTTAGTCTCAGGCAGCAAATAAAGATTCTCGTGAATATCTTTCGCTTTGCTACCCGTCTTTTCATCATCGCCAATGCCCAGCCGCAGCGATCTGAGCTTCACCTGCTGCCCCGACTCTTCGGCGCACACGTACAAAATCGGCGTCTCCCTCGCCAGCTGATTGGCCGTCTGTAGTAGCAGCGTCGATTTGCCAATGCCTGGATCGCCACCTAGTAGAATAAGCGAGCCCGGCACAATGCCACCGCCCAATACTCTATCCAGCTCAAAGTAGCCCGAAGGGATGCGAGCCTGCGGATGGTCTTGAATTTGCTTAAAGGTCAGCGACAGACGCGGCTGAGCCGGAGCCTTACTCTTACGGCTAGCCCGTGACTTCATGCTGGGCCTGGTGCTGCTCTCTTCCTTGGGCTCTAGCTTTTGCTCCACCATGCAGTTCCAGCTGTTGCAGGTAGGGCACTTGCCAAAATACTGGCCAGACTCAGCCCCGCAGGCGTTGCACACATAGATAGATCGAGTTTTAGCCATGGGCGATCGCACCGACAAAAGAAAATTAACAGCTAATTTAGTATATGAGTACTAAATTGGTATCCTCTACTTATAGCCCCATTTATTCAGCTTTGGCACCCCAGCCATCCGGGCCAGTTCGACACATTTCTTTGCAATTACGAGCTAAATACTTATCATTAAAAAATGAGAGAATCCGCCCGTAATTGTCCCCAAACGCTAACTTTTCTAAATCTAAACCCTTTATCCGTCCTATGCTGTAGCGATTCGTATCGGTTTGTATTTTCGCGTATAAACCTTAAGAAACCTTGAAAGCCATTAATGCGAATGGGTTTAAGGGCAGTGATAAAGCATATGATTAAGATTTACTTCACTCGCGACCCGTCACGATCTTAAAATAGGAGTTCACAGAACCTTGGACAGCGTTAAAGAAAAAATCCTGGTTGTTGACGATGAAGCCAGCATTCGCCGAATTCTGGAAACCCGCCTTTCGATGATTGGCTACGATGTCGTGACCGCTGCTGATGGTGAAGAAGCGTTAGAAATTTTCCGCAACACCGTTCCTGATCTCGTTGTACTAGACGTGATGATGCCTAAGCTAGACGGCTACGGCGTATGTCAGGAGCTGCGCAAGGAATCAGATATACCGATTATTATGCTCACCGCACTGGGCGATGTGGCCGACCGAATTACCGGCTTAGAGCTAGGCGCTGACGATTACGTCGTCAAGCCTTTCTCCCCTAAGGAGCTAGAGGCACGGATTCGCTCTGTGCTACGCCGGGTCGAAAAAACGGGCGCTTCGGGCATTCCTAGCTCTGGCGTGATCACGATTAACAATATCCGCATTGACACCAACAAGCGTCAGGTATATAAGGGCGACGAGCGCATCCGCCTCACGGGGATGGAGTTCAGCCTACTAGAGCTGCTGGTCAGCCGTTCGGGCGAGCCCTTTTCGCGTTCCGAAATTTTGCAGGAAGTTTGGGGCTACACCCCTGAGCGGCACGTTGATACCCGCGTGGTAGATGTCCACATTTCCCGCCTGCGCGCTAAGCTAGAAGACGATCCCAGCAACCCGGAGCTAATTCTGACGGCTCGCGGTACGGGCTATCTTTTCCAGCGCATTGTCGAACCCGGCGAAGAGTAAGCCGGGTAAGCAAAGCTGTAGTCTGATAGAATTCTTTAAAGTTTCAAGTCAGACTAACTTGTTGGGATATAGCTTTAATGAATTCACCGCAGGTACGCATTGCAGTAGACGCAACGGGTGGCGATTATGCGCCTGCTGAAGTTGTCGCTGGCGCTATCAGAGCGAAAGAAGAGCTAGGCGTTGAGATAATTTTAGTGGGTGACCCTGGGCAAATTAACGCCTCGGTGTCGCAGCCGGGACTCCTGGGCAAAATTGAGATTGTGCCTGCTGAAGGCACCGTTGAAATGCATGAAGAACCTTTGAGCGCGCTGCGCCGCAAGCCAAGGGCGTCGATTAATGTCTCGATGGATTTGGTAAAGCAGAGTAGGGCCGATGGCGTGGTCTCGGCGGGGCACTCGGGGGCGGCAATGGCGGCGGCGCTACTGCGATTAGGTCGCATTAAGGGGATCGACCGGCCTGCAATCGGGGCGGTGTTTCCAACGGTAATCGCCGGTAAGCCCGTGCTGATTTTAGATGTGGGCGCAAATGTAGACTGTCGGCCCAAGTATCTTGAGCAGTTTGCGGTGATGGGCAGCATTTACTCTCAGTACGTTTTGGGCAATGAGTCGCCTAAGGTAGGTTTGCTCAACATCGGTGAAGAAAAAAGCAAGGGCAATGAGGTGGTTTTGCAGGTGTATAAAACCCTGAGCAAGCTAGCGGCCCAGCCAAACGACCAGCCGAACAAAATCAACTTTGTAGGCAATGCCGAAGGGCGCGACGTGCTCTCGGGTGATTTTGATGTGATTGTGTGCGACGGCTTTACAGGCAACGTGCTGCTGAAGTTTGCCGAAGCGGTGGGCGAATCGGTGCTGCAAATTTTGCGCGAGGAGCTGCCCCAGGGTATGACTGGCAAAGTGGGCTGCGCCCTGCTTAAAGGAAATCTTAAGCGGATTAAGCAGCGGGTCGATCACGCTGAGCATGGCGGCGGGCTGCTGCTAGGAGTAGCTGGAATTGCGGTGATTAGCCACGGTAGCTCGAAAGCGCCTTCTATTTTTAACGCGATTCGTCTGGCTAAAGACGCTGTGGACAATCAGGTAATCGATCGGATTAGGGGCCAGTATCAAAAGGTGGCGGCTACGGCTAAAGCGCCCGATAAAGCCTCCTAATAGCGCCTCTAGTAAAGTTGCAGATATAGGTGAATAGAATAGATGACTCAGCTATCAGGCCAATCTTACGGCGTCGCTTTTACCGGCAGCGGTTCGGCCCAAATGACGGTAGCGCTCAGTAACGATCAGCTCTCCAGGATCGTAGATACCTCAGATGAGTGGATTGCTACGCGGACGGGCATTCGGCAGCGCCATATTGCCACAGCGGCTGACTCTATTCGTTCGATTGGCAGCGAGGCGGCAAGGCGGGCGATCGCCCAAGCAAACCTCACCCCGACAGACATCGATTTAATTATTCTGGCGACCTCTACACCCGACGATCTCTTCGGCTCTGCCTGTCAGATTCAGGCCGAAATTGGCGCTAGTCGGGCCGTCGCCTTCGATATTACGGCCGCCTGCTCGGGCTTTGTGTTTGCCTTAGTCACCGCTGCGCAGTTCATTCGCACTGGCGCTTATCAAACTGCGGTAGTGGTTGGCGCAGATATTCTTTCGCGGCTGACTGACTGGAGCGATCGCACGACCTGCGTTCTATTTGGCGATGGGGCTGGGGCGATTGTGATGCAGCGGTGTGAAACGGGCGATCGCCTGCTCAGCTTTGATATGCACAGCGACGGCAGTATGAACGACTGCCTCAACGCCACCTATGCTCACCAGTCCGTGCCGCTCACCAAAGATGCCACGGAAGATGACACCGTTGAGGTCACCATTCAAAAAGGTCAGTTCAACCCCATCACGATGAATGGCCGTGAGGTCTATCGTTTTGCCGTAAATCGCGTTCCCGAAGTCCTCGAAAAAGCGCTTTTTTACGCCGACCTCTCCACCGACGATATCGACTGGCTGATCTTGCACCAGGCCAATCAGCGCATTTTAGACGCCGCCGCCAAGCGCTTAGGCATTCCTGCCGAAAAAGTCGTCAGCAACATGGCCCAGCATGGCAACACCGATGCCGCCTCCATTCCAATTGCCTTAGATGAATGGGTGCAAGCCGGAAAAATAAAGTCAGGCGATACGCTAGCGCTTTCTGGCTTTGGAGCGGGCCTTTCTTGGGGCGCAGCCATCTTGAAATGGGGACTGCCGTCATAAAAAGCAGCCTAATCATCAATGCCGCACCAATGCCACACAGAGCACAGAAACAGAAGCAAGAGAGCGTTCAATGACAAAGACAGCATGGGTGTTTCCGGGTCAAGGCTCACAGTCTACCGGGATGGGTGCGGACTTAGCGGAGGTCTGCGCCGAGCAGTTCGCTCAAGCCAAAGAGATTTTAGGCTGGTCTGTCCTAGACATTTGCCAAAACGAAGATAAGCTCGCCAGCACGCTCTACACTCAGCCCAGCCTGTACGTCATTGAATGTGCCCTAGTCGATTTACTCACCGCTGATCTTCAGCAGCCCGACGTCGTTGCAGGTCACAGCTTGGGCGAATATTCCGCTCTCTATGCCGCAGGCGTGTTCGACTTCGCCGCTGGTCTGCGCCTGGTAAAGCGACGGGCTGAGCTAATGTCTCAGGCCTCATCAGGAGCCATGGCAGCGCTGATGGGCTTCGACCGTGACGAGCTAAATGCCAAAATTGCCCACACCGAAGGCGTTGTCTTAGCCAACGACAACAATCCCGGTCAGGTGGTGATTTCAGGCGATCTCAGTGCAGTAGAGGCTATCATGAACGGCATAAAATCCAAGCGAGCGGTGAAGCTGAACGTCAGCGGTGCCTTTCACTCGCCGCTGATGGCCGAAGCGGCTGAAGCCTTTGAGAGCGTGCTGGCCGAGGTGACTTTTCAAGATGCCAAACTGCCCGTAATGTCCAATGTAGATCCCAGCCCGCAGACCTCAGCAGTTGAGCTGAAGGCGCGGCTAAGGCAGCAGATGACCGGCTCTGTGCGCTGGCGAGAAATTTCTTTGAACCTACCTGAGCAAGGCATTGAGTCAGTAGTAGAAGTAGGCCCTGGCAAAGTGCTCACTGGATTGATTAAACGAACCTGCAAAGGGTTAACGCTTAGAAACGTGAGCAGTTTGGAATCTATCTAAGTCGATTAATCCTAAGTCGATTAATCTTTGACATCGCTTTAGTAAAGCTTGCAGGCGCTCTATTATAAATTTTTAGTAAAGAGCAGGTCACGGCGACTGCTTTATACCTTTTATGGTTTAGTACAACAGATTTTAGAAGAGTCGAAAACCTTAAAAAAAGCTATTAAAATTTCTGATAAGGTGGCTTTTTATACATTTCAAATTCTTAAGTCATCATCATCAAATTGTTCCGGATATCACTTCTTTAAAGGGCGCAGTCTCTCCCAATTTCCGTGAGATATTGGAGATTATAAAGTTAAAGGCTATAGGCCAAAGCATTGCTCCTGATAGGATTTTTTATTCGCAACTCACGGTACTTTAAAACCGGCTGACCTGCTGAATCGTATCTATTTTCTATTTATTAACCTCATTACATATCTTGCTTTTGGTATAAAATTACGAGTCATCATAACCGCATTTGCGAGTTCTGATATAAAAATAACAGTTCTATTTGATACATTTCATAGTATGATAACGAGCCTAGGGATGTGGTCTTTTCGTTTTAAAATGAGCATAACAACGGCTTTTTACAATGAAGACAAGCTTACCTGCATTAGTTTCTCGTTTGAATCATCGCCTCCAGAAAGGGGACTTACACCACACCGTGGGTCGATTCAAAGCGGCTCGTGAGGCCTACAGCTTTTATCAGGGTCGTCGTCAGC
>JBGTGK010000219.1:0-6172 GCA_041746795.1 Phormidesmis sp. | reverse complement strand
ACCTGGGGATTGCGATCGCTCTGCGAAAAACTCCGCTCTACCCAGTCTGAGCCCGGCAAATGTAGCTGGCTTTTATCGACTTTGGCCTTGTAGCTCAGCAAACTATCTGCCTCATCGCCTAGCCAGTCTGCAATAGATTTGCTGGAGTTAGACCTGATTGATGTAGAAACCATAGCTGTCATCTGAGAAAAACGCTTAATAAATAACGAAACCAAGGGTTGCCGAACTCATTGCCATTGCCAATAGACGAGTTTTGCCATTGCCAATAAACAGGTTAGCCCGCAGGTTAGCGCAGCGATCGCTGGTCGTTCACCTGCCTTAAGTGCGATTTATTTCAGGGCAATTTATTTTAAGCAATTTTTTTGCGGGCTGTCAGGGGAATATAGGCCGTTTTATAGCCGTACATTCACCCAAACTTTACTTATTTTCCTGATGGCTTCACAAAATCATGTTTCTACAGTTGTACGTTGTATAAAAAGCACTGCTATGTTCTCTATCGTAGAAAATGACTCTCTGCTCGGCTCTAAAAAAGGCGGACTGTCAGATACTGTGTCAGACCTGCCCGGTGCTCCCGCCATTAGTGACGCTATTAGCGACGCTAGTCAGATGCGCTCGGATTATTCGCAAAGCCTGCCTGTTGAAAACACGATCGATCTATCAACGGTTCCCGTGGCTTCTTTGGCGGAGATGCTGTTAGCATACGGGCTAGCAAGCGCACCAGACGCTTCTCCATCAGATGCTTCTAAAATGGCTACAGCCAAAGGGGAAGATGCGCTACTTACTGGTGGGCTCACAAGCCAGACTGCGGCGCAGAGCCCCAGAACTTCCTCACCGCTTGACGCTTTCACGGCCTACGACCAGCCCAGCTTGGACAGCGCTATGGGCACTTTTGTGGTCGATGACGGCGGCAAAGTGGACGTTGATTTTCTCTTTGATGGCGGTGGCTATGCAGGAGAGCTGGCCGTTTTTAGCCTAGATGGAATGGGCGGCCTGAGTAAAGAAGCCTTCATTAAGGAGGCTGCGGCGCGATCGCTCAGCGGCTCCTCTCAGGGCCAAGTTGTAATCGCGGATACCACAGAAGGCGCTCAGTTCGCTGGCAAGCTAGACGGAACCGACTTCAACAAGGGTTCAGCGGCCTCTACTAAGGTTTTGAATTTAGCAGCGGGCAGCCGGTTTGCCCTGATGATGGCACCGAACGGGACGATTGCTGATGCGATCTCCAGTAGCCAGCAGCCCCTATTCTCAATTGCAGCCCTCAATCCTAATGGCGGCACTCAGATAGGACAGGCCGCTAAAGGCATCTATGGCATGGAAGATTTGCCAATCGGTAAAGGCGATGGTGACTTCAACGACATCGTTTTTCAAATTAAGGGCGCTACCGGCAACGTTACAGACCTCGATCAGGTGATTAATCCCGCTAAAGACTGGCGCGATCGCTCCATTGCCCAGCCGTTTTTAAAGTCACCTCAGTTTTCGGGGCCAGAGGAAGGGCCAGTGGTGGCGCTGCCGCCAAAATCACCGACGCCAGCATCTCCCATTGGTGAGAAACCACCCGTTGAAGAAAAGCCACCGATCATCAAAACGCCACCCGTTGAGGAAAAGTCACCGGTTAGCCAAACGCCGCCAGTTGGAGAAAAGCTAGTAAAAGCGCCTGCCGCTCTCGCTAAGAGTTCTGGGTTCATCAGCGATGTTTCAGGCGCAGTCCACAAGTTCACGCCGAAGACTAGCGAAGCCAGCATCATTGCTAGCGGCGCAGATAAGATAAAAATCGGAACGCAAACCATCTATATTGGCACCGAGCAAGTTACCAGCATCAACCAAAACCCGATCGTCCGTAGCATCGACCCGGTAAACCCGAGCAAAAACTGGCTTCGTACAGATATTGAAACCACCGGTACCGACGGACGCGGCTTAGGCATTGCTTGGACAGGCTCAGCGCTGTACGGCGTCTTTAGTGTAGATGGCACTCAGGGCACGCCCAGCCAAGACTTCCGCCGGGCAAGCGGCGGGGCGCAGCAGAACTGGCTGAAGAGCTTTGGCCCAGGCGGCGGCAAAAGGATTGCAGTGATTGGCCAGCTAGATCCAGCTACTGGCAAGCTCCTGAAGGCCGCTCATTTGTCTTCTGTTTTGTCCAATGGGCAAACAAACTCTCTATCGGTTAATGGCATCACAACGAACAGCGCCGGTAATTTGGTCATTAGCGCGAGTTCTTACACTAGCCCTCGCAGGCCCGATGGTAAGGCCCTGACTCGAAACTCTGGAAATACGGCGGGTTCCCCTTTCAACTACACGTTGGAAATTACCCCCGACCTCTCACGAGTCGTCCGCACCTCAGCACCGGGCTGGTCGTAGTTCTTCTATGGCTGCATAATTAGCGCTGTTTTTTAGCGCCATATATAGTGGAAAGGATTACTTCAGCAAAAATGCTTGTGAATATCCTTTCCACTTCTTTTCAGTTTGAGGCATTTGCAGCGCTGGCTAGCACCCAGCTAAATCGTCAGGTTGACTTTTACCGCGCTTTTTTAGCTGTCGAGCCAGTTCCCTTAACGCCTACCTACGCCGAGTTTCGCCTGCCGGGGCTGCGGCTTGCCTTATTTACGCCAAAGGCAACCCACAGCGAAGAGTTTTCGCACAGTGCCGGTAGCCCTTTGAGCTTATGCCTGGAGGTGAAAGATTTGGGAGGTGCGATCGCCCGACTTCAAGCCCTGAGCTATCCCCCACCCGGCGAGATTATGCACACTTCCCACGGCCAAGAAATTTACGCCTATGACCCCGACGGCAATCGGTTGATTTTGCACTGTATGGCCGCCTGACGAAAGCCTAAAACCACCAATATATTAGAGAACGTTAAAAACAGCTCGGCGCTGCCGTGAAGCCAATCTACATTAGCTAGCTCTTTGCCATAGGCCTGCTGAGCGTAAATACCGGCTGGAATTGTCACCGCCACAAAAATTAGCAGCACGTAAAAACCAATCAGCGCCAAACGCGGCGTTTGCTTGGACTTTGTTAAAAACCATAGAAACCCTAAATAGGGAAACAGCGATAGGGCAAACAGCGATTCTTTAGTCACGCGCTGAGGCCTCCACGCTGGCTGGCTTAGAACTGGCTGGCTTAAGGCTGGTTTGCTCAGAGCTGGCTGGCTCAGAATTGGCTGGCTTAGACGCTCGCCAGATCCACCAGGCGGCAGCGCAAACCGTGCAGTTGCCGACGACCGTCATCGCAGCTTGCAGCGTTACCAGCCAGCTCAGGGCGATCGCATTATCAAAAAAGTGCCAGGTACAGGCGCACATAGCGCTGACTAGGGCGGGCAACATGCCATACGACAGCGTGCGCCAGGCCCGGTATCCGCTGGCTTCAGCGTACTGCCACACAAACCAAATAGCAGCAATCCATTCCACCACGCTAGAAACATGAACCATCCAGGTCGGGATTGAGAGCGCGTGCATAAGCCTTCCAAAAAATACGGTTCCAAAAAGCAAGGTAAACAGGTATTGCCTTCGTTCTTCTGTATTCTAAAGATTCTATTCCACGGTGCTGACGAAACGGCAAGAAAACTATGCGAGCAGTGTTGTGCGGCTACTATGGCATGGGAAATGGCGGCGATGAGGCGCTTTTGGCTGCGCTGCTGCAAATGCTGCCCGCTGGGGTAACCCCGATTGTGCTCTCGGGTAATCCAGCCGAAACGAGCGATCGCTACAAAGTAGAAGCCATTCCTCGCAAGTCTTTCAGCGCCGTCCTCTCAGCCCTGCGCCGCTCAGACGCCTTTATTTGGGGCGGCGGCAGCCTCATGCAAGATGCCAGCAGCGCCCTGAATCCGGTGTACTACGGCGGGCTCATGCTGCTCGCTCAAGTCATGGGTCTAAAGACGATTGCCTGGGCGCAGGGCATTGGCCCTTTGAACCGACCTTTTAGCCAGTGGCTCACTCGTACGGCCCTGGCTAAATGCAGCGGCGTCAGCGTACGCGATCGCAATTCCGAAGCCCTGCTCAACCAGTGGCAGCGCCCCTGCCTACTCTCTCCCGATCCCGTGTGGGGCTTAGACTCCGCGCCCGTAGAAGGCCTCTGGGACTTACCCGCCCCTCGCGTCGCCATTGCGCTAAGACCTCATCCACATCTCACCGAGCCCAGGTTAGCGGTGCTGGCTCAGGCGCTGGCGAGCTTTCAAAAGGCGACGGGCGTTTGCCTGCTGCTGGTGCCCTTTCAGCCGGTAAAGGATTTGGCGATCGCGCAGTTTCTCTCCGACTATCTCACCGAGCAGCGCAGCGGCCCCCACCATATCTACAGCCTGACTCAGCCGCAGCAGCTCAAAGGGCTCTTTCGGGGCGTAGAAATGACCATTGGAATGCGGTTTCACGCGTTAGTCATGTCGGCGGCTGAAGGCTGTCGCAGCTTTGCGATTAGCTACGATCCGAAGGTGGATGTGATCGCTCAAGACCTGTCGCTCCCCGGTTGGACGCTAACACCCAGCAATATACCCCATTCTGCTGCACTTCCACCCTTACCCTTAGACCCTCAAATCCTCTGTAAAGCCTGGTTAGACCTCTATGCAAACGGCGATGCCCTCAGCCCCGACCAAATTCAATCCCAGGTAGACCGCGCCTTTATGCATCAGGACTTACTCTTAGAAACCTTATTTCCCTAGCGATCGGCTATAGTCGGCCATCTAAGAAGGCGTCTTTAATACTACGTCTTGCAACAAATTGTGAAGGCTGCCTTCCCTGCATACACCTAATTAATCGGAATTTATGCCGAATTTAAGGTTGTTTTTAGCTAGGCCTACTAATATTCAAGTTTCTGTGCTACTACTAATGAGAGATTTTGCAGGGTTCCCCTGATTTTGTTCAACATGAACTCTGAAAGCCGTCCTTTAAAAAATTCTCTGCGACCTTCTCTATAGATATGAGCGAAAATCAGTCTCCTCAAAATTCGTCCGACTCTCAACCTGCCAAACTTGTCATCAGCATGAAAGGCGTTAGCCAGCTACTGAGTAATGACGACCCCCAGCAAACCGCGCTGCCCTTGGACTGTCAGCCGATGGATCTTTGGGAGGCTACTGAAGCACCTCAAAATAGTAACCAGATGAACGATCAAACAGAAGACCAGGCTAGTGAAAAACTAGGTGAGCAGAAGGCAGTTGAGCAGAAGGCAGTTGAGCAGGAAGCAGTTGAGCAGAAAGCGGTTGAGCCTGTTACTGAGCCTGCCGATGGCACGACCCGCGAGAATGAGCTATTGGGTCTAATTCACAATCTCAATGACTGTAACGACGTTTTGCTCGCGCGCGTAGCCCAGTTAGAGAGCGATCTAACAGAAACACGCTCGATACTCGAAGCTGAAACACAGCAGGCTAAAGCTGAATTAGAGCAGACAAAAGAAGCTGCAAAATCTGCTCAAGAGAGAATGGCTCAGCAGGTCTCTGCCGAGCAAGCTGCTGGGCAGCAGCTTGCTCACAACGCTCAGCAGCAGGTAGCCAAACTGTTGAGCAGTCTAGAGATAGCTGAGCAGGGGCTGAGTCGTCAGCAGCTTATTAATGAGAATTTACAGACAGAGCTAAGCAACAGCCAGGAACAGAATATACAGTTGGAGCGAGAATGTGCTCTGATTGCTCAAGAACATGCCGAGCAGGCCCGCGCCCGCATTGAGGCAGAAAGAGCAGCTCGGGATCTGCGATCACGTCTTCAGCGCCAGCAGCGATACACGCTTCAGTTCAAAGCAGCCCTGGAAAAATCGCTGAGCGTCAGTGCTCGACCCGTCAACAGCCCTGAAACCGTTCGGCCCATTTCCTTCACAGATCCGGCCTCATTCGTAATGCCCAAAGCGCATCGCATTATGCCTTGGGCTGCGGGAGGTATCACCGCTCCTTTTCAAGGAATTGACCCCCACTTAGAAGTGCTTATTCGAGGCGCTAGCAAGCCCAGAAGTGAGCCCAGAAGTGAGCCTAGAAATGAACCCAGAGAATCCATCGCGATTCCCCAGCCGCCTGCTGAAGCAGCCCGCCAACCCATTACGGCATCGCCTGAAGCCAAAGCCGAGCTGTGGCAAGACTTGGAGCGAGTGCTAAACACACAAGCCGAGGCTAAGTCAGCTAATACCACTGATAACGCAATTGACACAGCAATCGACACCGCAACCAGTGCTGGTGCAACAAAGCCTTCCCCCCTGTATCCTGTCCAGC